>NZ_JABWDV010000456.1 GCF_013362995.1 Streptomyces sp. TRM64462
GTTGGCGAAGTCCTCGGGGGCGGGCAGGGTGCCGACCCTGGCGGCGGCGCCGGCGGCGACGGCCTGGGCGATGGGGTGTTCGGAGGAGTGCTCCAGGGCCCCGGCGAGGCGCAGGACGTCGGTCTCGTCGGTGCCGTCAGCGGTGTGGACCTTGATGAGGGTCATACGGCCGGTGGTGACGGTGCCGGTCTTGTCCAGGACGATCGTGTCGACCCGGCGCGTGGTCTCCAACACCTCCGGGCCCTTGATGAGGATGCCGAGCTGCGCACCGCGTCCCGTGCCGACCATGAGAGCCGTCGGCGTCGCCAGCCCGAGCGCGCACGGGCAGGCGATGATCAGCACGGCGACAGCGGCCGTGAACGCGGCCGTCAGACCGGCACCCGTACCCAGCCAGAAACCGAGCGTGCCGAGCGCGAGGGCGATGACGATCGGCACGAAGACCGCGGAGATCTTGTCGGCCAGGCGCTGTGCGGCGGCCTTGCCGTTCTGGGCGTCCTCGACCAGCTTCGCCATCCGGGCGAGCTGCGTGTCGGCCCCGACCCGGGTCGCCTCGACGACCAGGCGGCCGCCCGCATTGAGCGTCGCGCCGGTCACCGTGTCGCCGGTCCCGACCTCCACGGGCACGGACTCGCCGGTCAGCATGGAGGCGTCCACCGCCGACGAGCCCTCCACCACGACACCGTCCGTCGCGATCTTCTCACCGGGCCGGACCAGGAACCGGTCACCGACCTGGAGCTCGGCGGTCGGTACGGTGACCTCCCGGCCACCTCGCAGGACCGTGACCTCCTTGGCGCCGAGCTCCATCAGCACCCGCAGCGCCGCGCCCGCCTTGCGCTTGGCACGGGCCTCGAAGAAGCGCCCCGCCAGGATGAACGCGGTGACACCCGCCGCCGCCTCCAAATAGATGTTGGCGGCGCCGTCACCGCGCGCGACGGTGAACTCG
Source organism: Streptomyces sp. TRM64462 (assembly GCF_013362995.1). Lineage (GTDB taxonomy): Bacteria > Actinomycetota > Actinomycetes > Streptomycetales > Streptomycetaceae > Streptomyces. The sequence goes on from NZ_JABWDV010000456.1 coordinate 944, forward strand.
AAGGGGTGCGTCATGCCCGGCATCCCGGCCGTACCGAAGAACAACGCCCACACCGACCACAAAAACGCGGCCGACGTACCGACCGAGATCAGCGTGTCCATGGTCGCCGCACCATGCCGGGCATTGGCCCAGGCCGCACGGTGGAAAGGCCAGCCCGCATAGACGACAACAGGCGCGGCAAGCGCCAGGCTCAACCACTGCCAGTACGGAAACTGGAGCGGCGGGATCATGGCCATAGCGACGACGGGCGCGGAGAGGACGAGAGCGGTGAGGAGCCGCTGCTTGAGGTCGCGCAGCTCAAGATCCGCCCCCGGCCCGCTCTCCTCGGCCGGAGCGGGCGCCGGCGGCTCCGGCTCCTGCGCGGTGTAACCGGTCGCCTCGACGGTGGCGATGAGATCCCGTACGGAGACGTCCGGGCCCCGGTAGGAGACCTTCGCCTTCTCGGTCGCGTAGTTGACCGTCGCCTCGACGCCGTCCATGCGGTTGAGCTTCTTCTCAATGCGCGCCGCACACGAGGCGCACGTCATGCCGCCGATGGTCAGCTCGACCTCGGCGGTGCCACCGGGCGCGGTCGTGGGGCCGCCGCTCATCTCCACCGACTCCTTGCCTTCATACCCTCTGGGGGTATTACCTGAATCCCAGTGTAAACCCGCCACGGACCGAGCGGTGCAGCCGGCACCGCACCCCGCCCACCCCCTCCCACGGCTACCATGACCAATGGACTAGACCTGTAGCCGCCGTGAGGAATGGGGTCCGATGAGCAACCGTGCAGTCCTGGAGGTGATCGCCCTCGACGCGGAGGACGCGATCGCCGCGCAGGCCGGAGGAGCGGACCGTCTGGAGCTGGTCAGCGACATGGCGGCGGACGGGCTGACGCCGTCCCGCGAGACGTACGCGCGGATCCGGGCCGCCGTCGACATCCCGCTGCGCGTGATGCTGCGCCTCTCGGACGGTTTCGCGGCCGGGGACGTGGACGCGCTCGTGCGCGTCGCGCAGGAGATGCGCAGCGAGGGCGCGGACGAGTTCGTGCTCGGCTTCCTCGACGCGGACGGCCACCCCGACCTGCACGCCCTGGAGCGGGTGGTGGCGGAGCTGGAGGGGTGCCGCTGGACGTTCCACCGGGCGATCGACCACGCGTCGGACCGTGACGCGCTGCGCAAGCAGCTCGCCGACTTCCCGGGCCTCGACACGTACCTCACGGCGGGTTCGCGGGACGGCGTGGCCACGGGCCTGCCCGTCCTCACGGCGGAGGCCGCTCTGCGCGGCACGCCCGGCTACGAGGCCCGGCTCCTCGTCGGCGGCGGACTCCGGCTCGACCACGTCCCGGCGCTCCTGGCGGCGGGCATCGACGCCTTCCACATCGGCGGCGCGGCCCGCCCCGCGGGCTGGACGTCCCCGGTCTCCCCCACCGCGGTCCGCACCTGGCGCCGGACCATCGACACACCCTGACCCGGCGACGGCCAGAGAACGCCGGAGAACGGGGAGCACACCGCACACCGAGCACCGCACCCGCTCACGGCCTCCGCTAGGGTCCGCGCCCATGACGCATCCCTCGGACGACGACGCCTCCCGTCCCTTCCTCGACACGACCCGCGCCGGGTACGACGTCATGGCCGCCGACTACGACAAGCACTTCCGCCACGAGCTGGAGAGCATGCGTCTGGGCAGGGCCATGCTGAACGCGTTCGCCGAGTACGTACGCGTGGACGGCGCCGCACCGCGCCCCGTGGCCGACATCGGCTGCGGGGCGGGCCGCGTCACCGCCCATCTGGCCGGACTCGGCCTGGACGTGCTCGGTATCGACCTGTCCCCCGGGATGCTGGCCGTCGCCCGCCGCGAACACCCCGGGCTCCGCTTCCAGGAAGGCACGATGACCGCCCTCGACCTGCCGGACGGCTCCCTGTCCGGGCTCGTGGCCTGGTACTCGCTCGTCCACATCCCCCCGGACCTGGTCCCTGACGTCCTGGCCGAGTTCCACCGCGTGCTCGCCCCCGGCGCCCCGCTCCTCCTCGCCTTCCAGGTCGGCGAAGGCACCCTCCGCCTCACCGAGGCCCTGGGCCACACCGTCGCCCTGGACTTCCACCGCTGGACACCCGAGACGCTCGGGAGTCTCCTGAAGGCCGCAGGCCTGCCCGTACGGGCCCACATGGTCCGGGAACCCGAACGCGCGGAACGCACGCCGCACGCCTGCATCCTGGCCCACCGGCCCGCCTAGGCCGCGCGGGCGGGTAACGCCCCGTCAGACGCCCGCCAGCAGCGCCTCCAATGCCTGGGCCGTGGCCGGGTGACGGCCCGTCAGTGCCGCGCCCGCGCCTGCGGAGGGTCCGTCCGTCGGGGACCATGCGCCATCGCAGCCCAGGAGCGCCGCCGTCGCGTCGCACGTGGCCGGGTGGGCCCTCAGGAGCGTGCCGGCCGGGCCACCGCCCGTGCCGCGCGGCGCCGCCGGGCGTACCTCGGGCTGGGGCGCGCGCCACGGCGGGACCCAGGCGTCCAGGGCCGTAAGCCGCCCGGGGAAGACCCGCCCGGCCTCGCGGATCAGCAGCGGGGCCAGCTCGGCGCCGCCCTGCCGCAGCGTGCCGATCAGCGTCGGCAGCCACGGCAGCAGCACCGGGTCCGGCAGCCGCCCGAACGCGTTGGACACCGCCTCCACGACGAAGTCCGTCAGGGCGGGCACCGGCTCCAGGGCGTGCACCAAGCCGCTCAGGTAGCGGGGGTACGAGGGCACGACCAGCGGGTTGGCCAGCAGTGCGTCGCACCGCTCCCGCAGCTCGCTCCGCGCCATGGTGCCGAGCTGCGTCTTCGCCGCCCACAGCAGCGCCGTCTTCGCCGGGTCCACCGGGTGCGACTGGGCGACCGCCAGCTCCAGCTGCGTACGGTCGCAGCCCAGCGACAGCGCCAGGCCCTCCATGCTGAACAGGAACCCCAGCATCGCCGCGACCTGCCGCACCGTCGCGTTCTCGTCGGTGAACGCCGTCGGCAGCAGCGTGCAGTAGTGCGCGTACCCGGCCTTCACGAACGACTCGATCCACGGCGGCAGCACCGGCTCGCTGGTGCGGTAGTACGCCAGCAGCCGCCGCACCCGGCGCAGCACCTCCGGCGCCCCGTCGACGCTCCGCTCGGCCGACAGCACCTCCAGGGCGCGCGCGCCCAGCTCGTCCGCGAGGCGGCGGCCGCGCAGGTACAGCGTCGCGTCCTCGACGGCCTCCAGGACCGTCGCCGCCGTGGCCCGCGGCCCGTACGCGGTGCGGCGCAGCCGCTGCTCCAGGACCTGCTCGATGCTGACGCCCTCGTAACCGAGCTCGATCAGCGCCCGCTGGTGCGTGCCGAGCGCCAGGTCCCACGACTCCTGGATGGGCCGCTCCCCCAGCGTCCGCTCACCCATGATCGGGCGCGCGGCGCCGTGCGGCATCAGATAGCGCAGCATCCACAGCACGTCGGAGCAGCGCTCCAGCTCGGGCCGCCCCGCGATGTCGAGCAGCGCCCGCTGCACGCCGCGCTGCTGGAGCTTCAGGTTCAGCGGCGCGAGCCGGTCGTGCACGTCCCGCGCGAGCGGCGGCAGCGCGTCGTACCCGACCTGGCCGGTCCGGTCGCCGCCCATCATGATCTCGACGAGCCGGCGCACATCCCGCCGCCCGGGCACGGTGTCCTTCTCGATGCAGGTGACCGCCGCGTCCTGGAAGTCGTACGGCGTGGGCTTGGCCCGGTCCCGCATCCCGGCGAGCAGGATCGACGTCTCGAACACGGCGATGGCGTCGGCGGTCGACGCGAGGTAGCCGTTGCGGCGCGCGGCGCGCACGATCTCCACGGACCAGCCCAGCAGCTCCGCCTCGTCCAGCCGGTCCAGGACGGGCGGCCGCTGGAGGAACCCGCTCAGCTTGTCCGCGTCCGCGTCCGGGGCCGTGGCCACGGGCGCGGGGGCGGGGGCGGGTGCGGCCGCGGTGCTCTTCTTCGCGCGGGACTTCTTCGCGCCCGCCTGCCCCGCCAGCCGGTACGGCTCCACCCGCGTCCGCTTGAGGTTCTTCGCCCACTGCGTCGCGGCGATCGACACCGACCCGGCGGCCAGGCCGAACTGCGCCTCGATCGCGGCGTGGCTGGACGGGATCAGGCCGTGCTGCCACTTCGTGGCGGTGCGCGGGCCGATCTCGAACGAGCCGGCGGTGCCGTCGACGCCGAACTCCTCCACGCGGCTCGCCGCGTGGAAGGCGCCGCACACGTACAGGCAGTCCTCCGGGTCCGTGCCGGTCGCGGCGAGGTGCTCCCGCATACGGGTCCACATGTACCGCTCGCGGTCCTCGTCCACGCGCACCCGGTGCGGGTCGCCGGGCGCGAGGCGCCGGAAGAGGCTGCCGATCAGCAGCATGACCTGCCGGTACGTGACGTGGTCGGCGTCGCCGAGCGGCAGCTCGACGTACTGGTGCCACCACTCCGACCAGTGCCGTACGTTGCCGTGGCGCAGCAGGTGCTCCTCCAGCTCCGCGAACCGCGGCCGCAGGTCACCGATCTCCACGCCGACCGCGTCGCCGTGCAGCGCGGCCTCCTCCTCCGCGGCGGGCGCGCCCGTGCCCGTGCCCCCGTCCGCGTCGGGCTCGGTGGCGGACCGGTCCCGGCGCGCGTCCCACTGGAACACGTGGTCCGACGACCGGTCGACCAGGACCAGTTCGACGCCCGGCGTGTCCAGCGCGTACGCGATCGCCTGGTACTCGGCCGACGCCTCCGTGATCGGCGCGACCACCGACAGCGGCGCCCAGTCGGCCGGGAAGCCGTCGATCTCGCTCGCGAACGACTGCACCGCCACCGGCAGCCGGCAGTTGCGCAGTTCCGTCAGCAGCGGCGCCATGTCCTCGCACAGCTCCAGGTACACGACCTTCGGCTGCTTCTCGCGGAGCCGGCGGGCCATCGCGACGGCCGACGCGGGCGAGTGGTGGCAGACGGGGAAGATCTCCAGCGGCTCCCGCACCGCCCGGTCCACGTCGTCGACCATGCCGAGGAGGATGCCCTCCAGGGCGCCGGGCCCGTCGGCGAACGCCGTCGCCGCGTCCTGGAGCTGCGTACGCAGCGCCCCGAAGGTCCCGCCGCTCTCGTGCGTTCCGCTCATGACAGGGTGGCGATCGCGTCGCGGCCGCCCTCCAGGAACTCCGGCCAGGACCCGCCCTCTTCCTTGCTGCGCGGCTCGACGACCCCGTGCAGATACTTGTTGAGGATGGCCAGGTCCTCGGGCTCGCGCCGGGCCAGCGACCCGACGAGCGACGAGGCCAGCGTGTGCGCGCTCAGGGCGCGGTCACCGAAGAAGTTGCTGTGCAGGATCGCGTCCTCCAGGACGCCGATCTGCTCGGCGGTCGACAGCGCGGACTCCAGCTTCTCGTCGTCGCTGCCGGCCGCGGCGGCCGATTCCCGCAGGTCCGCGAAGCTCTGCAGCAGCACGTCGAGCAGCGTCGGCGGCACGTCCAGCTCGATCTGGTGGCGGCGCAGCAGCTCCTCGGTGCGGAAGCGGACGATCTCCGCCTCGCTCTTCTTGTTCGTGACGACCGGGATGCGGACGAAGTTGAAGCGCCGCTTCAGCGCCGACGACAGGTCGTTGACGCCCCGGTCGCGGCTGTTCGCGGTGGCGATGATCGAGAAGCCGGGCTTGGCGAACACGATGTTGTCGCTGCCGTCGCTGTCCAGCTCCGGCACCGAGATGTACTTCTCGGACAGGATCGAGATCAGCGCGTCCTGGACGTCGCTCGTGGAGCGGGTCAGCTCCTCGAAACGGCCGATCGCGCCGCCCTCCATCGCCGTCATGATCGGGGAGGGGATCATCGACTCACGGGACTGCCCCTTGGCGATGACCATGGACACGTTCCACGAGTACTTGATGTGGTCCTCGGTCGTGCCGGCCGTGCCCTGCACCACCAGCGTGGAGTTGCGGCAGATGGCGGCGGACAGCAGCTCCGCGAGCCAGCTCTTGCCGGTGCCGGGGTCGCCGATGAGCAGCAGACCGCGGTCGGACGCCAGCGTCACGATGGACCGCTCGACGAAGCTGCGGTCGCCGAACCACTTCTGCGAGATCTCCCGGTCCAGGCCGTCGGACCGCTCGGAGCCCAGGATGAACAGGCGGACCATCTTCGGGGACAGCCGCCACGAGAACGGCTTGGGGTTGTCGTCGATCGACTCCAGCCAGTCCAGCTCCTCGGCGTACTTGAGCTCGGCGGGGGCGCGCAACAGGTCGGACATCACAGGGCCTTTCTCAAAGTCTCGGATTCGAAGTCTCAGGTGGGAAATGTCAGACGAGGAACGTCAGGCCAGGAACGTCAGGCCAGGAACGTCTTGAGCTCGTGGACGAGCTTGCGAATGTGGCCGGAGAGCACCGGCGCACCGAGGTCCTTGAAACGCTCCCGGAACCACGGGTTGACGCTGCCGCGTCCGGAGCTGGTCACCGAACCGACCGGGATGAACTTGGCTCCCGAGCGGTGGACGGCGGCCATGCTCGCGAACAGCTCCTCGGACCGCCATTCGTAGAAGTCGGAGATCCACACCACGACGGTGTTGCGGGGCTCGGCGATCTTCGGCTGGGCCAGGGCCATGGCGACCGTGCCGTCCGTGCCGCCGCCGAGGTTGGTGCGCAGCAGGGTCTCGAACGGGTCGTGCACCCACGGCGTCAGGTCCACCGCGCGCGTGTCGTAGGCGATGAGGTGCACGTCCACCTTCGGGAGCCCGGCGAAGATCGACGCGAGGATGGTGCAGTTCACCATGGAGTCGACCATCGAACCCGACTGGTCGACCACGACCACGAGCCGCTGCGGCGTCGTCTTGCGGACGGTGTGCCGGTAGTAGAGGCGGTCGACGTAGAGCCGCTCCTCCTCCGGGCTCCAGTTGGTGAGGTTCTTCCAGATCGTGCGGTCCAGGTCCAGGTTCCGGAAGATCCGCTTGGGCGGCACCGACCGGTCGAGGGTGCCGACCGTGGCCTTCTCCACCTGGGTACGGAGCACTTCGGCGACCTCGTCGACGAAGCGGCGGATCAGGGCCTTGGCGTTGGCGAGGGCGACGCCCGACAGGTTGTTCTTGTCCCGCAGGAGCTGCTCGATCAGCGACATGCTCGGGGTCAGCCGCGCGGCGAGCCGGGGGTCGGCCAGGACTTCGCGCAGGTGCATCCGCTTGACCAGGTCGGCCTCGATGGCGCCGAGTTCCGGGCCGATCGCCGGGATGAGGCGGCTGAGGTCGGGCGTCGTACCGCCGCCGCCCGTGCCGGTCGGGCTGACACCCGGTCCGGCGGCGCCTCCCGCGGCGCCGGGGCGGCCGCCGCGCAGGTCGCCGGGCCGGCAGCCGAGCGCCCGCTCCAGCCAGCCCGCGTCGGACTGCCAGCGCGCCAGCTGCCCGGCGGTGACCGTGCCGGAGCCGGAGGCGAAGACGTTGAGCAGCACCTTCGACACCAGCGCGGCCCGCCGCACCTCGGCGGCACGGTCACGGGCGCCCTCGCCGCCATCGCCGCCATCCGCCCCGGGCGTCATCAGCCCGTCGAACTCGGCGGCCAGCTCCGGGTGCCGCTGCACCACGGAGTCGACGGACGCCTGCGGGTCGAGCAGCGCGGACGGCAGCCCCATGTCCTCGACGACGGCGAGGCTCGCCGACTCCAGCGTGGCCTGCTCCTCCGGATCGAAGAGCCGGGCGAGCAGCCGCCAGTACAGGACCTGGCGCCGGTTGTCGTACGGATCGGGCGCGTCACTCTCGGCGCCTCCGGCAGCGGTTACCGCCGCATCCTGATGCTCCGTCATTTCCGCAGCAGCCTTCCCGCGCGCTCCCGCAGCACCGCGACGGCGTCGGTCGCGGCCTTCTCGGCCTTCACGCCTGCCTTGTCGGTGGTGCCCCCGGCCCAGCCGCCCGCGTGCACCGCGACGGCCTTCTTCCGTACGGTCGTCTCGACGGCCAGCGGCTGAAGGAGGAACGCCCCGTCGTCCCAGCGGAGCAGCCCTATGCAGGCGCTCGACCGCGCGACGGCCTCCGGTGTGAGTGGTCCCGCCGTCGGGATCCGGTCGGTGTCGACGGCGAGCTCGCGCCCGGCGACGTCGAACGTCAGCGTCCCGTCGTCCCCGTCGTCCCCGTCGTCGCCCTTCTCGCCCTTCTCCACGGCGTACCCCTCCAGGAACACGGGCACCGCGATCCGCGCCGGGTGCCGGTCCAGCGGCGCGGTCGCCGCGTCCGTGGCGGTCGGCAGGGCCACGCGCGCGGTGGCGAAGGCGTCGGCGGGCTCGCCCGGGCGGGCGTGCTCGTCGCTCCAGACCAGGTCACCCTCGGCGGTGACCGGCATGTCGGTCAGCTCCATCGAACGGCCCTCGCTGAAGGCCGCCAGCAGCGACATGTGCGGGCGCAGAAGCTGCCACAGGCCCGCCCCGACGACCGTGTCGGGCTTCGGCGCGGACACCCCGGCCCGTACGAGGCGGGGCGCGGCGCCGTCCGCGGGCTCGAACACCGCGTGGACCTGGGCCTGTACGGCGGTGGCGTGCTCCTGCACGTCCACGCCCAGCGGCAGCAGCCGCCCGGTGGCCGTCCCGGTCACGGGCACGTCCGCCGCGCCCGGCACGGTGAGGAGCAGCGCCCGCGCCCACAGGTCGGCCCAGCGGCGCACCGGCACGCGCTCCAGCGTCGCGCCCGGGCAGGACGCGGCGAGTTCGGCGGCGAACCCGTCCATGAGCGTCGCCAGGCGGCGCAGCGCCGGGTCCGGGAGCATCGCGGACACGATCTGCGCCGAACCCGACACCACCTCGTGGTCCATGCCCTGCCAGCCGGTGCGCGCCAGGTCGGCGAGCCAGGCGCGGGCGGCCGCGAGCAGGTTCACGGCCTGCCCGCCGGACCCGCCCGGCACCGGGGCGGCCGCCTCGCCGCGCGCCCGCCCGGTCGTCTCGTCGGCCTGGGCGGTCAGCGCGTCGTGGGCGGAGCCGAGCAGGGCCGTACGGGCGGCGGCGAGCGCGACGAAGTGGTCCTCGCCCGCGGCGCCGGCCGCCGCCTTCTCGGCCGCTTCCGCGACCCGGCCGGCCAGCGGTGTCCCCGCGACGGCGTCCGCGAGTCCGGCCAGACCGGCCGCCTGGGCGGGCTGGGGGCGGAGCAGACCGGCGACGAGCGCCCGGTCGAAGGCGTCGACGGCCGCCAGGGCCTCGTCGAGCCCGTCGACGGTTCCGCCGATCAGAGCGGCACCCTCCGCACGGCCCGCGTCGGCACCGCCCGCACCCGCACCGCCCGCATCCGTCTCACCCGCGTTCCCGTCGGCCTCGCGCGGTGGCACCCCCGTGACCACCGCGCGGGTCGGCGGGAACCACTGCATCTCCGGCAGCGGCCCGGTGCCCGGCGCCAGTTCCAGGTACGCGAGGTGGCGCAGGAACCGGCTGAACACGGGCGCGGCGGCCTGAGTGTCGCCCTGCGCGGGCCGGGTGCCGGCCATGGCGAAGGTGAGGGCCGCGGCGTCCGGCTCCGCACCGGCGTCGGCGGCGTCCACCCGCAGGTACCGGGCGACGCGCCCGGCGCCGTACTGGAGCACGGCCTCGCCGATCAGCGCCCGGATGTGGTTGCAGAACGATCCGCGCGCACCGCCGCAGGGCCGGTTGTTGTTGGTGCTGCACGCGAACGCGTACGTACCGGCAGCGACCGACGAGACGTACACCCGCCCGATGTCCGAGCCGCTGGACACCACACCCTGCAGGCGTCCGTCGGCCAGCTCGACGAACGGGACCTTGGCGAGCTTGCGCGGCCGCGCGGGCGGCACCACCCGGACCGTGCTCGACCTCTCCCAATCTGACAACGCGCCATCTCCTCGGCAGCAAAGGGGACTTCCGCGCCACATCGGCGGGGACACGAATGAACATACGTGCGCCCACTGACAACGCCGGGTGGCGAGCGAGCCGGAGGAGAGAAAAGGAGAGGACGACCGGCCGACCGGCCGACCGGCCGACCGGCCGACCGGCCCGACGCCTACCGGGGGTCGAGCTGCGCGGGCAGCGGCGCCGTGTGCAGCACCTTCAGCCCGGACACCGCGCGCGTGAGAGCGACGTACAGGCGCCGCAACCCGGTCCGTTCGTCGGGTTCGCCGTCCACGACGGCGGCGGGCTCGTCGAGGACGACGTAGTCGTACTCCAGGCCCTTCGCGAGGGACGCCGGCACCAGCGTCAGCCGGGCCCCGGCCGTCGTCTCCTCGCCGGGCGCGAGGAACGGCAGGCCGGCGGCCCGCAGCGCGCCGGCCAGCTCCGGTACGCGCGCGTCGGCGGCGATCAGGCCCACCGAGCCCTCCCGCTCCAGCGAGGCACGGCACGCGGCGACGACGGCCTCGTCCCGCTCGTCCCCCGCCACGGCACGCACCTCAAGCGACCCCGGGTTCTCCCGCACCGACCGCACCTCGGCGAGCCCGGGCGCGATGTGCGGCAGCAGCCGCGACGCGTACGCGATGACGTCGCGCGGCACACGGAACCCGGCCGTCAGCTCCTCCACGAGCGCGTCCCCCTTGCCCAGGTGCCGCAGCGCATCCGCCCAGCTCTCCGTGGCCCACGGGGTCGTGCCCTGCGCCAGGTCGCCGAGCACGGTCGCGGAGCCGGTGGAGCAGCGCCGGCCGACCGCGCGGTACTGCATGGGCGACAGGTCCTGCGCCTCGTCCAGGACGACATGGCCCAGCGACTGCGTCCGCGCGACCAGGTCGGCCGTCTCGTCGATCAGTACGGCGTCGGCCGCCGACCACTTCGCGGACTTCACGCCGCGCGGCGGCCTGGCCCACAGGAGGGTCTTCTGCTCGTCCTCGCTGAGCACACCGTCCGCGTGCGCGGCGAGGAACGCGGCGTCCGACAGCAGCCGCAGCACCAGTTTCGCGGGGTCGACGGCGGGCCAGATCGCCTTGACGGCCGCCTTCACGGCAGCGTTCCGCGCGACCGCGTCCTGCACCCGGTCGTCGGGCGCCTCCCCGGCGGCCTCCATCCGCACCAGCACCGCGTGCGCGATGCGCTGCGGCAGCGCGTCGCGCGCGGCGCCGTACCGCATGTCGCGGGCGAGCAACTCCCGGACGATCTCCTCGACTTCGTACGCGGGGATGCGCCACCGCCGCGACCCGCGCACGACGACCACGGGCTCGGTCGGCATGCTGACGTGCGAGCGCAGCGCCCGCCGCAGCACCTCGGCCATCCGCGCGTCACCCTTCACGACGGCCGTGGCGGCGTCGTCGGCGCCGCGCACCTCGACGTGCGCGCCGACCAGGTCCTCGACGGTGGCCTGCTGCACCTCCAACTCGCCGAGCGCGGGCAGGACTTGCTCGATGTAGTGCAGGAAGGACCGGTTGGGTCCGATGACGAGCGTCCCGGTGCGGGCCAGCCGCTCCCGGTGCGCGTACAGCAGATAGGCGACGCGGTGCAGGCCGACGGCGGTCTTGCCGGTGCCGGGCCCGCCCTGCACGCACACCGTGCCGGACAGGCCGCTGCGGACGATCTCGTCCTGCTCGGGCTGGATGGTCGCGACGATGTCCCGCATGGGCCCGACGCGGGGCCGTTCGATCTCCGCCTGGAGCAGCCTGCTGGTGCGCTCCTCCTCGCCCGGGTCGCTGAGCCGCTCGTCCTCGTAGGCGGTGAGGTCACCGCCCGTGTAGCCGAAGCGCCGCCGCAGCCGCACGTCCTGCGGGTCCTTCTTGGACGCCCGGTAGAACGGCTGCGAGACGGGCGCGCGCCAGTCGATGACCATGGGGTCGCCGTCGGCGTCATGCACATGCCGCCGCCCGATGTAGAAGCGCTGCCCCTCCTGAGTGCTGTGCAGATAATCAAGCCGCCCGAAGAACAGCGGGGTGCCGGACAGATCGGCCAGGGCCTTGATCCGCTCCTCGATCTGCCGCTCCAGGACGGCGGCGTTGACCCAGTTCGCGGTCACGTCCCGGATGTCGAGGGCCTGCACGTCCTCGCGCATGGCGCGCAGGGCGGCCCGCGAGGCGGCGAGGTGCGCGCGCTCGCGGGCGAGGGGATCCGGGTCGGGTGCGGACATGGCGGTGCCTCCGGCGTACGGCGTGTGTGGGCAAGGGCAGCCGTCCGGTTTCCGACCGGAGGGCGGCGCTCCCGGACGGGGAGGCGGGCAAGGGCGGTGATTTTAGTGAGTACGCGGAGCGCGGTCGACCGAATTAAGGGCCGCGCGTCCACCCCGTAGGGGACGCCGTATGCCGGAAGGAGGACGAGCGGGGCAGCCGACTTCCGCCCACGGAGCGACGCGAAGGGACCCCGCGGAATCGCACCATGGAAGCATGACAGCAGCGACCTTCACCCACTCCACCACCCCACCCGCGACAGCAGGCGCAACAGCCCTGAGCGCGGCCCGCCCGGCCCTCCGCCCGGCCCTCCGCCTGGGCGACGCGCTGCGCGCGGCACGCGTGTTCGCGACGGCGGCCTTCGGTGTCGCGATACTCGGCGAGTACGACGCGCAGGCGGCCGGAGTCGTCAGGCGCCGCTGAGGATCTCGCTCGCGTCGATGATCCGGTACGCGTACCCCTGCTCCGCCAGGAACCGCTGCCGGTGTGCGGCGAAGTCCTGGTCGATGGTGTCGCGGGCGACGACCGAGTAGAAGTGCGCCTGGTGCCCGTCCGACTTGGGCCGCAGCACCCGCCCCAGCCGCTGTGCCTCCTCCTGGCGCGACCCGAAGGTCCCGGACACCTGGATGGCGACAGTTGCCTCGGGCAGATCAATAGAGAAATTGGCGACCTTGGAGACGACCAGCACGCTGATCTCCCCGTTCCGGAAGGCGTCGAAGAGCTTCTCGCGCTGAGTGTTGGGGGTCTCGCCCTTGATGACGGGGGCGTCGAGGTGCTCACCGAGCTCGTCGAGCTGGTCGATGTACTGCCCGATGACGAGGATCTGCTGCCCGGCGAATTTCCGTACGAGCGCTTCGGTCACCTTCCGCTTGGTGGCGGTGGTGGCGCAGAAGCGGTACTTCTCCTCGCTCTCGGCGGTGGCGTAGGCAAGCCGCTCGCCCTCGGTCAGATCGACCCGCACCTCGACACAGTCAGCGGGCGCGATGTACCCCTGCGCCTCGATCTCCTTCCAGGGCGCGTCGAACCGCTTGGGCCCGATGAGCGAGAAGACGTCGGACTCGCGCCCGTCCTCCCGTACGAGGGTCGCGGTGAGCCCGAGCCGCCGCCGCGCCTGCAGATCAGCGGTGAACTTGAAGACCGGCGCGGGCAGCAGATGCACCTCGTCGTAGAGGATGAGACCCCAGTCACGGGAGTCGAACAGCTCCAGGTGCGGATAGACACCCTTCCGCTTGGTGGTGAGCACCTGGTAGGTGGCGATGGTGACGGGCCGGATCTCCTTCTTCGTGCCGCTGTACTCGCCGATCTCGTCCTCGGTGAGGGAGGTCCGCCTGACGAGCTCGTGCTTCCACTGCCGCGCGGAGACGGTGTTGGTGACGAGAATGAGCGTGGTCGCCTTGGCCTTGGCCATGGCACCGGCCCCGACCAGCGTCTTCCCGGCCCCGCAGGGCAGCACGACGACGCCGGACCCGCCGTGCCAGAACCCTTCGACGGCCTGCTTCTGATAGGCGCGCAGGGCCCACCCGGTCTCGTCCAGCTCGATCCGGTGGGCCTCCCCGTCGACGTACCCGGCGAGGTCCTCGGCGGGCCAGCCGAGCTTCAGCAGCGTCTGCTTGATCTGCCCCCGCTCGGAGGGGTGCACGACGACGGTGTCGTCGTCGATCCGGGCACCGACCAGCGGCTTGATCCGCTTGGACCGCAGGACCTCCTCCAGAACCGGCCGGTCCGTGCTGGTGAGCACCAGCCCGTGCGCCGGGTGCCTGCTGAGCGTGAGCCGCCCGTACCGGTCCATCGTCTCCGCGACGTCCACCAGCAGCGCGTGCGGCACCGGGTACCGCGAGAACTCCACCAGAGCGTCCACGACCTGCTCGGCGTCATGCCCGGCGGCCCGCGCGTTCCACAGCCCGAGCGGCGTGACCCGGTACGTGTGGATGTGCTCGGGCGCCCTCTCCAGCTCGGCGAACGGCGCGATGGCACGCCGGCAGGCGTCGGCCTGCTCATGGTCGACTTCGAGCAGCAGCGTCTTGTCGCTCTGCACGATCAGCGGTCCGTTCACGCCTCACCCTTTCCGTACACCGTGGTGCCCTGGCCGGCTCGGCTCGGCTCGGCCAAATCTCCAGTGTGCCGTACGGGGCGGCGATCACTCCTCGGCGAGTTCCGCGACGCCCGTGATGCGGTGGAGGGGGTACGTGCGGACCTCGTCCGCCGTGTGGTCGTACGCGGTGACGAAGCCGCCCTCGACGCGGACGGGGGCGATGACGCGCTGGGTGGCGGTGCCTTCGGCGTTGACGTAGCCGATCCAGACGGCCGAGCCGGTGAGGGCGGCGGCCTGGACCGTGGCGAGGGTGTCGGCGGGGGACGTGCGGGGCAGGGCGCCCTCGCGGGGGGTGGCGGCGGGTTCCTTGCGGGTGACCGTGGCGGCCAGGTCGCCGGCGCGGATGGCGCGGACGGCGGCGCCGAGGAGGGTGGCGTCCGGGGTCGGGGGGCCTTCCGGGACGGGGGCCGGGGCGGTGCGGGGCGGGGTGCGGTGGGCGTCGGCGCGGGTGATCAGGACGTCGCCTTCGGCGGACTCGGCGGCCGGGGCGTAGCCCAGGGAGCGCAGGCCCTCCAGGAGCGTCGTGGGGTCCGCGGCGGAGGCCAGGACGGTGGGGGCCAGGCGGCGCAGGCGCAGGGGTGCGGAGCGCCTGTCGGCGACGATCTCGCCGAGGACGGCGTCGTCGTCGCAGCGTACGTACGAGGAGGCCGCGCCCACGCGGAGGTGGCCGTGCCGCCGGGCGACGTCGTCGATCAGGTACGCGAGGGGCTGCGGGACCGGCGTACGGGAGTGGGCGGCCAGGAAGGCGTGGAGGTCGGCGGCGGTGCGGCCGGAGTCCAGGGCGCGGCGCACGGAGGCGGGCGTGAAGCGGTAGACGGTGGCGCCGCCCTTGGACTCGACGTCCGCGAGGACCGACAGGGTGTCCGCGAGGGGGCGGCGCAGCGGGCCGGGGGCGACGGCCGTCAGGTCGGCCTGGAGCAGGACGTGGTCGACGGGTTCGGGGAGGAGCGGCGCGAGGAGCGCGACGGCGGCGCCCTGGTCGGGGTCGTCGTCCCGCAGGAGCGCGCGGCCGTGGGACGACAGGGCGCCGCGCCCCGTCACGCCCAGCAGCTCCGCCTCCGTGAGGGTCCATCGGGCCAGCCGGGTGCGCAGCTCCGCGCCGGGCCCGCCGCCCCGCAGCGGCCGCTCCCACCGCAGCCGGTCCAGCACCGCGCCCGCGTCCGGGGCGGCGCCGTGCGGCAGCGCGGCCAGCAGCTCCAGCACCCGCCGCCGCACCTCGGGCGCGGCGCCCCGGTCCAGGTCCGAGCCCAGCGCGGCGAGGGTGCGCCCCTTGGCGTCCTGGTTCCCGACGAGGCCCGGCGTGCGGGTCCCGGCCAGCCACGCGGCGGCCAGGTGGGCCCAGCGGCGCGCGGCCGGCAGGTCCCGCCACGTGTCGGACGCGGGCGTGGGCGCGTAGCGCTCGTCGGCCTCGCCGTCCGAGGCGAGCAGCCCCGCCCCGTACGCCAGCTCCAGCCAGAACGCGGCGGCGTCCTCGGTCACGTCCAGCAGCGCCGCCGTGCGCTTGAGGTCCCGTACCGCCATGCCGCCCGCGCGGAGCACCGGGGGCCCGCCCTGGTCCCAGGCCTTCAGCAGTTCCTCGACCGTCGCGAGCGTGGTGTACGCCTGGCCGGCCGCCGTACTGTCCACAACCTGTGGACGGTGTTCGCGGGCCGGCTCGACGGCGGGCGGCACCGGCTCGGGCGCCCGGTGCGCGCGCCCGGCGCGCAGATGGAGCGCGACCTCGCGCGGGAGGACGACGGTGCGTGCCGACGTCGGCAGCAGCAGCCCGTGGTCGCGCAGCCAGCGCACGGGCGGCGTCGGGTTGGCGGTCACCTCGCCGTACGGCGGGCCCCACACCAGCCGGTCCAGGACCGTGAGGGCTTCGGCGGGCGCCTCGTCGAGGAGCGCGGCCATCCGTTCGGGGTCCGTGAACAGGCCGGTCAGCGCGGCGACGGCGGACACCGGGTCGTGCGTGCTCGGCAGCCCGAGCGTCTGGAGGATCTCCTGGAGCCGGCCGGGCGACATGCCTGCGGTTGCCTCGACGACGGCGGGGCCGAGGCCGGTGGGTGACGGGTGCTGCGCGGACGGGGCGAGCAGTTCGCGGGCGGTGCGGACGAGGCGGAGGCGGTCGTCGCCGCCCCACACCAGGGCCTGTTCGCGCAGGACGGCGACGGCGCCGGGCAGCGCTGCCTCGACGTCCGGGTCGCCGGCGTCGCCCGCCATGAGCCCGAGCAGCACCGGGTACGGGGCGGGGTCGGGCGCCACGGCCAGCGCCTCGGCGGTCTGCAGCGCGAACCGGTCGAGGTGCTCCAGGGCCCGTACGACGGAGGCGCGGGTGCCCGCGCGGGTGGCGAGCTGGGTCAGGTCGTTCGGTACCGGGGCCAGCAGATCGGGGCGGGCCCGCAGCAGGGCGGCCAGCCCCTCGTCGCCCCGGGTCCGCAGGGCCTCCGCGAGGGTGCGGGGGGCCACCGCCGCACCGTCCTGCTCCTCGGCCACGTCCGCCGCCACGTGCGCCTCCCAGTCCCGCTCACCGGTCGCCATCCGCACCACGTTAGCCCCTGCCCCCGGCGCAGGCGCTAACGTCGGAGCCTCGGAGGGGCGAGGTGCGGAGGGCGCCACGGTGGGCATCGAGAGCGACCAGTTGGTCTTCGACTATCTGAGCCGGGTCGGGGACCTGGCCCAGCAACGGCAGTTGCCCTCGCAGCAGCGCATGAACCTCGTCGCGTCGCTGCGGGACGAGATCTCCCGCGAGCGCGCGGACGGCGGCGGCGACACCCCGGCGGCGGTGCGGCGCATCCTGTCCCGCCTCGGCACGCCGGACGCGGTGGTGACGGCGGTCGAGAACGGCGGGCTCGCGGTCCCGGAACAGCGCACGGCCCGTACGACCCGCCTGCGCGGCGGGACCGCGGACGCCCGCCACGCGGAGGGGGAGCCCCAGTGGTGGCGCGTCGAGGAGGGCGCGGCCGCGGCGCCGCCGGGCGACCTGCTCGCGGGGGGCGTGGCGCCGGGCTTCGAGGGCGGCGTGGAGATCCCGGAGATACTGGAGCCGCCGAAGAAGAAGCCGGACGGGACACCCGAGAAGACGGACGGGACACCGAAGAAGCCCACAGAGGCCGCCCCTTCGAAGCTCCGCCTGGCCGGAGTGCCCGCCCTCCTCACGCGCCGCCGCAAGAAGCCCGGGAAGCAGCCGGAGCCGGCGACGGAGGCCCCGAAGCCCCCTCGCCGCCCGTTCCGCAACCCGGTGCTGCTGGCCGCCGCCGGGCTCCTGGTGGCGGGGGTGGCCCTGGGCTCGTGGCTGCCCCTCGCGGGCGGCTGGCTCCTGGCGTACGCGTCCCGGCGGCTCAGCCGCGCGCAGGCGAAGTGGGCGGTCCTGGGCCTCCCGGGGCTGGCCGCCGCGGGCGGCGCGGTCTGGCTGTGGGGGCGCCTCGACGGCCGCTGGGGCGACCCGGTCCCGCCGGGCGGCGACGCGCTGAGCGAGGCGCTGAGCAGCACGTGGCCCTGGGTGATCCGTGCCGCGGCCGTGGCCTCCGCCCTGTACCTCGTCTGGCGAGCCCGCCGCACCTGACGGCGGGGCCGCCCTGACGGCGGGGCCGCCCTGACGTCGGGGCCGCCCTGTCGTCGGCGCACGCGCCGCGGCGTCATCCCACGCGCTCAGCCGCCCCACCCGAAGCGTCCGCCCCACCCGGCACGCCCTCCGGGCCCCCGTCCCACGGCGCCCCCGGCACCACGAGCGGTGAGCCCGTCACCGGGTCCGGGACGACGAGGGCGTCCAGGCCGAAGACCTCGCGGACCAGCTCCGCCGTGACCACGTCCTCCGGCCGGCCCTCCGCGACCACACGGCCCGCCTTCATGGCGACCAGGTGGTCGGCGTACCGGGCGGCCTGGTTCAGGTCGTGGAGGACGACCGCGACCGTCCGCCCGCGCGCGCGGTTCAGCTGCCGCACCAGGTCCAGGACCTCCACCTGGTGGGCGATGTCCAGGTACGTCGTCGGCTCGTCGAGGAGCAGCAGGTCCGTGTCCTGCGCGAGGGCCATCGCGATCCAGACCCGCTGCCGCTGCCCGCCCGACAGTTCGTCCACCGACCGGTCCGCGAGCGCACTCACGCTCGTACGGGCCATGGCGTCCACCACCGCCCGCTCGTCCTCCTCGGACCACTGCCGCCACCACGCCTGGTGCGGCTGGCGGCCGCGTGCCACCAGGTCGGCCACCGTGATCGCCTCGGGCGCCACCGGGGTCTGCGGGAGCAAGCCGATCTGCTGGGCGATGCGCTTCGTCGGGAGGGACGCCAGCTCCCGCCCGTCCAGCAGCACCGCCCCGCCCCGGGGCTTCAGCAGCCGCCCCAGCGCCCGCAGGGTCGTCGACTTGCCGCACGCGTTGGGCCCGACGATCACCGTGACCTTCCCGTCCGGTATCGCCAGGTCCAGCTCGTCCACGACCGTACGGTCGTCGTACGCGAGGGTCAGCCCGCGCGCCTCCAGCCTGCTGCTCACGCTGCTCACGCCCACGGTCACGCCTTTCCTCCACTACGCCCCGCACGGCCCGTACGGCTCCGAACGATCAGCCAGATCAGATACGGCGCCCCCACCGCCGCCGTCAGCACCCCCACCGGCAGCTCCACCGGTGAGAACAGCCGCCGCGCCAGCAGATCCGCCGCCACCACGACCACCGCGCCCAGCAGCGCCGACCCGGCCAGCGGGATCTGCGCGCCCCGCGTCAGCCGCCGCGCGGTCTGCGGCGCCAGCAGCGCCACGAAGTCCACGGGCCCGGCCGCGCCCGTCGCCAGCGACGCCAGCACCACGCCCAGCAGGACCAGGCCGAGCCGTACGCGGCCCAGCGGTACGCCCAGCGCGGTCGCCGTGTCGTCGTCCAGGGACACGGTGCGCTGCGCCCGCGCCGCCCACAGCACGCACGGCAGCAGCACGAGCAGCGCCCAGCCGAGCGGCGCCGCCTCGTCCCATCCGCGCCCGTTGAGGGAGCCGGTCATCCAGATCTGGGCCTGCTGGGCGACCAGGTAGTCGCCCTTCGTCATCATCAGCGTCGTCACGGACCGCAGCGCGATCGCGAAGCCGATCCCGATGAGGACGAAGCGCGCCGCGTGCAGCCCGCCGCGCCACGCGAACGCGTACACGAGCAGCGCCGCGAGGATCCCGCCCGCCACCGACAGGTACGGCAGCACCGCGAACGACGTCACGCCGAAGGTCATCGCGGTGACCGTCACCGCGCCCGCGCCCTGGCTGATGCCGATGATGTCGGGGCTGGCCAGCGGGTTGCGGGCCACGGTCTGGATGAGCGCCCCGGCGACCCCGAAGGCCGCGCCGACGAGCAGCCCCATCACCAGCCGGGGCAGCCGCAGCGTACCGACCACCAGCTCGGCCTGCGACGGCCGCCCGGCCAGCACACGCAGCACCTCGCCGGGCGCGACGAACTCCTCGCCCACACACAGGTACGCCACCGACAGCGCCGCCAGCAGCACGGCCAGCCCCCCGGCGACCGCGACCGCCCGCCGGTGCACGAGGAACGACGCACGCCCGCCCCGCACGACCGCGTACCCGGGAGCGACCCCCGAAGCCCTCTCCGCCGTCCCCGCAGCCGTCACGCCGGCACCGCCTTCCTCCGTACGAGCGCCACGAGGAACGGCACACCGATCAGCGCCGTCATCACCCCCGCCGCGACCTCACCCGGCGGAAAAACGATCCGCCCCAGCACATCGGCCACCAGCAGCATCACGGGCCCCACCAGCGCCGCCATCGGCAGCACCCACCGGTGGTCGCTGCCCACGAGGGCCCGGGCGATGTGCGGTACGGCGAGGCCCACGAACGCGATCGGCCCGGCGGCGGCGACGCCCGCACCCGTCAGCACGGTCGCGCCGACGCCGGCCACGACCCGTACGGCCGCGACGCGCTGCCCCAGCCCCTTCGCCACGTCCTCGCCCAGCGCGAGCGCGTCGAGCCCCCGCGCGACGCACACCACCAGCACCAGGCCCACCAGCAGGAACGGCCAGACCTGCGCGACGACGGCCGCGTCCCGCCCGGCCACGGAACCCGCCTGCCAGAACCGGAACTCGTCGAGCGCCACCGCCCTGGTGGTCAGCACCCCGGTGGTGACCGACAGCAGCAGCGCGTTGATCGCCGCCCCACCCAGCGCGAGCTTCACCGGGGTGGCCCCACCACGCCCACTGGCGGCAATGGCATAAACGGCCACAGAGGCAACAGCGGCCCCCACAAAGGCGAACCAGACATATCCGCTCAAGGTGTGCACGCCAGCGAAAGCAATAGCCGTCACCACCCCCACCGACGCCCCCTGGCTGATGCCGAGGATCCCGGGATCGGCGATCGGGTTGCGCGTGATGCCCTGCAGGGCGGTACCGGCGACCGCGAGCGCCGCCCCCACCATGAGAGCGACGAGCGTACGAGGCAGCCGCAGCTCCAGGACGACGTCACCCTCGCCGCTGCGCCCCGCGCCGTGCAGCAGCGCGTCGAGCACGACGGACGGGGCGATGGGCCGGGCGCCCACACCGAGGCTCAGCAGGACGGCGACGAGCAGCGCGGCGACGGCCGCCGCTGTCGCGAGGACACGTCGGGAACGCACAGCGGCAGCACTCAATCCATCAGAAGAACCGGTCCAGCAGGTAAGGGTTGGCTAAGTCTAAGCACCGGCCGGAAACCGCCCACCGGCAGAATGGCCCCCATGACTCTGACCGTCGGTTTCGACCTGGACATGACCCTGATCGACTCGCGCCCGGGAATCCGGGCGACATATCTGGAGCTTTCCGCCCGCACGGGCGTCCGGATCGACGCCGACCTGGCGGTCAGCCGCCTCGGCCCGCCCCTCGAACACGAGCTGGCGCACTGGTTCCCCGAGGAGCACGTCGCGGAGATGGCGGCCGCGTACCGTGAGATCTATCCCACACGCGCCATCCACCCGACACGCGCGCTGCCCGGCGCCGAGGGTGCGATTTCAGCCGTTCGCGCGGCGGGCGGGCGCAGTGTCGTCGTGACCGCGAAGAACGGACCGCACGCCGAACTCCACCTCACGCACCTCGGCCTGGAGCCGGACGCGGTCATCGGCGGCCTGTGGGCCGAGGCCAAGGCCGAGGCGCTGCGCGCGGAGTCGGCGGACGTGTACGTCGGCGACCATCTGGGGGACATACGGGGCGCCCGCGCGGCGTCCGCGCTCGCCGTGTCGGTGGCGACGGGCCCCTACGACGAGGAGGCGCTGCGCGCGGCGGGCGCGGACGTGGTCCTCACCGACCTGACGGCCTTTCCGTCCTGGTGGACGGCCTACACGGCCTCGGCGGACGCCTTGGCCTGACGCCGCTGCGCGGCGATGGAACGGAGCACCCCGGCACCGGCGATCAGAAACCCGACGCCCATCAGCATGCACACGCCGTACGCAATCGGGGGGAACGGTTCCGTCCCTAGGAAGAGTGGTGCCACTGTGACCAGTGTGGCGACCGCGCCGATGATGAAGACGACGCCTCCGGCACGAACCAGCCCGTCACCGGGCGCGGCGGGACTGGCGGGGGTTTCACTACGCATTCGGCCAGGGTAGTTCCCAGGCCGGAGGAACATACCGGGGACGTCTTGTCAGCAGGGCCGGGACCATTAGCCTTAACTGTGTGGCGGGTCCGAGCGACCCGCTGTAGTGCTATCCAGAGCCGTTTTCATGGCGACACCCATCGAGTACGAAGACGAGGACAGGACGTGCCTACCGGCAAGGTCAAGTGGTTCAACAGCGAGAAGGGCTTCGGCTTTCTCTCCCGCGACGACGGCGGCGACGTCTTCGTGCACTCGTCGGTGCTCCCTGCCGGAGTCGACAGCCTGAAGCCGGGCCAGCGCGTCGAGTTCGGCGTGGTGGCGGGGCAGCGGGGCGACCAGGCCCTGTCGGTCACGGTCCTCGAACCGACCCCGTCCGTGGCCGCGGCGCAGCGCCGCAAGCCGGACGAACTGGCGTCGATCGTGCAGGACCTGACGACGCTCCTGGAGAACATCACGCCCATGCTGGAGCGGGGGCGGTACCCCGACAAGGCCCACGGCAAGAAGATCGCCGGCCTCCTCCGAGCGGTAGCCGACCAACTGGACGTCTGACCCTCCAAGGCCCCACGCCCTGCGACGCCCCCGGGCCCGCAGGGCGTCGCCATGTCCCCGGGGGTCTTGTCACCCACCCCCGCCCCCACCGGCGTGCAGTCGCCGTTACGGCGGGAGGGGACGCGGAGGGGTCGCCCCCGCAGGATTGGCGGTGCCGAAACGCTTCGCGTTCCGGGACCCGGGCCCGCCAATCCGAGGAGGTGAGCCCCGGAGCGGCACCGACCCACGCACCGGCGGAATGCGGGGCCGCCGCCGTGGTGACCGGGAACAGGGGTGCGGGCGGCCGGTGCGGTCACGGAAAGCGCAGGGCCTCCGGGGGGACCGGCGGGACCAGGTTCTGGGCGGACGCCCGGGTCAGGAGGGCCTCGACGGCCGCGTATCCCTCGGGGCCCAGGGCCTCGGTGAACGGGTTGACGTACAGGTCGATGTGCCGGGACGCGACCGACGGGTCCAGTTCCTGGGCGTGGGCCTGAACGTAGGGCCGGGACGCCTCGGGCGACGCCCAGGCCATGCGGACGGACGCGCGCGCGGACGCCGCCAGGCGGCGCAGCATCGGCTCCCCCAGCGACCGCTTCGCGATGATCGCGCCGAGCGGGATCGGGTGCCCCGTCGTCGTCTCCCAGTGCTCGCCCATGTCGGCGAGGCGGTGCAGCCCGTACTCCTGGTACGTGAAGCGCGCCTCGTGGATCACGAGGCCCGCGTCGACGCGCCCGTCCCGTACCGCGGGCATGATCTCGTGGAAGGGCAGGACGACCACCTTCCCCACGCCCCCCGGCACGACGTCCGCCGCCCACAGCCGGAACAGCAGGTACGCCGTCGAGCGCTCGCTCGGCACCGCCACCGTCCGCCCGGCAAGGTCCACTCCCGGCTCGCGGGTCAGCACGAGCGGCCCGCAGCCGCGCCCGAGCGCACCGCCGCAGGGCAGCAGGGCGTACTCGTCGAGGACCCACGGCAGCACCGCGTACGACACCTTCAGCACGTCCAGTTCGCCGCGCTCGGCCATGCCGTTCGTGATGTCGATGTCGGCGAAGGTGACGTCGAGCCCGGGCGCGTCCGGCACCAGGCCGTGCGCCCAGGCATGGAAGACGAACGTGTCGTTGGGGCAGGGCGAGTACGCGATACGTACATCCCGCTCCACCAGCGGTACCACCGGATCCACCCTCACTCACTCCTCCGACGCGACGGACAACGCACTGCTCAGCCCCGCGAACCCCGCGCTCAGCGCCTCCAGCGCCTCCCCGATCCGCCACGCGGCGCGGTCGCGCGGCCCGACGGTGTTGGAGACGGCGCGCAGTTCCAGCACCGGCACGCCGTGCGCCGCCGCGGCCTCGGCGACGCCGTAGCCCTCCATGGCCTCCGCGCCGGCGCGCGGGTGGCGGGCGGTCAGCTCCGCCGTACGGGCGGCCGTTCCGGTCACGGTGGAGACCGTCAGGACGGGCGCCAGGACGTGCGGCAGGCCCGCCGCCGCCAGCGCGCCCGTCACGCGCGCGGTCAGCTCCGCGGGCGGCACGTGCACCGAACGGCCGAAGCCGAGGTCCTCGACCGGCAGGTAGCCGTCGGGCGTGTCGGCTCCGAGGTCGGCGGCGACGATCGCGTCCGCGACGACGAGGGAGCCGAGGGGGGCGCGGGGCGCGAAGCCCCCGCCGATACCGGCGGACACGACGAGGTCGTACGGGTACGGGGCGGTCGCCAGGGCCGTGGCGGCGCCGACGGCGGCGGCCGCGGGGCCCACCCCGGCGGCGACGACGTCGAAGGAGGGCGCGGCGGCGCCGGCGTGCCCGGCCGGC
>NZ_JABWDV010000457.1 GCF_013362995.1 Streptomyces sp. TRM64462
TCGAGTCGATCGAGCGCTACGGCATCGAGAACCTCTCCGTCGGCAAGCGGATCACCTACGACGTGAAGGCGAACTGGAAGCTCATCATCGAGAACTTCATGGAGTGCTACCACTGCGCCACGATTCACCCCGAACTCACCGAGGTGCTCCCTGAGTTCGCGGACGGATACGCCGCCCAGTACTACGTGGGTCACGGCGCGGAGTTCGGTGAGGACGTCCAGGGCTTCACCGTCGACGGCTCCGAGGGCCTGGACCGCATCCCGGGCGTCGCCGAGGACCAGGACCGCCGCTACTACGCCATCACCGTACGGCCGCAGGTGTTCATCAATCTGGTCCCCGACCACGTGATCTTCCACCGGATGTACCCGGTGTCCGTGGACCGCACGATCGTCGAGTGCGACTGGCTCTACCTCCCGCACGTCGTCGAGAGCGGCAGGGACGTCAGCCGTTCCGTGGAACTCTTCCACCGGGTGAATCAGCAGGACTTCGACGCCTGCGAGCGCACGCAGCCCGGAATGAGCTCGCGCATGTACGCCAAGGGTGGCGTGCTGGTGCCCAGTGAGCACCACATCGGTGCCTTCCACGACTGGGTGAACGAGCGCCTCGGCACCCCTGAGGGGCGATTCAGCCCAGGTAGCCCATCCGGTGGCTGATCTCCTCGGCGCCCTTGAGCAGCACGGGGGAGAGCGCGTGCAGACGCTCCTCGGTGAACCGGTACGCGGGCCCGGAGGCGCTGAGCGCCGCGATGACCTCGCCGTCCCGGTTGCGGACCGGCGCGGCCATGGCGTGCAGGCCGATCTCGAGCTCCTCCAGGGTGAAGGAGTAGCCACGCTCCCGCGCCTCGGCGAGGTTCTTCTCGAGCTTCGTCCTCGCGGTGATGGTATGCGGGGTGACCTTCTTCATGCCGGCGGCGGACAGCAGCGCGGCGCGCTCCTTCGCGGGCATATGGGCCAGCAGGATCTTGCCGCTCGAAGTGGCGTGCAGCGGCGTCAGCTGACCGACCCAGTTGTGCGCGGTGACCGCGCCCGGGCCGCGTACCTGATACAGGTTGATCGCGTAGTGCTCCTGCATGACGGCGATGTTGACCGTCTCGCCGATCTCCTCGGCGAGGCGCTCGCAGACGGGGCGGCCCTGCTGGGTGATGTCGATACGGCCGGTGACCGCGCCGGCCAGGCGGACGATGCCGAAGCCGAGCCGGTACTTGCCACGCTCGCCGGCCTGCTCCACCAGCCCCCGCGCCTCCAGCGCGCCGAGCAGCCGGAACGCGGTGGACTTGTGGACGTCGATCTCGCCCGCCACCTCGCTGACGCCCGCCTCACCACGCTGGGCGAGGATCTCCAGGACGCTGATGGCGCGGTCGACCGACTGCACGCCGCCGGCCTGCGAATTCGACGTTTCCGTGTCAGGGCTATAGTTGCTCACAGTAAAACTATACGCGTAGTAAACAACGCCCCTGCAAGTAACAGCATGGAAACCAAGAGGGCGAGGGTTGCGTTATTCGCAACCTGTGGCGTATAGCGCGACAAGACCTGGATCGAGCAAGCCCTTCGCGAAATGCCCGGTGGGCGGTGCGCACGGACGCGCACCGCCCGCCGGGCATTCCCGTTTTCCGGGCCGTTTCCCGTGCGTTCTCCGCCGTCGACGACCTCTTGACACCCATCTGCGAGGCAGGCACATTGAGTTGCGCAACCTGAAGCATGTTGCGCAGAAAGCAACTCAACCGGAGGTGCGGCGATGGCGGGACCGCGTGTGGTCATCATCGGAGCGGGGGTCGTCGGCGCGGCGCTCGCGGACGAGATCTCGGCGCGGGGCTGGACCGAGGTGACCGTGGTCGACCAAGGGCCGCTCCCGGCCACCGGGGGCTCGACCTCGCACGCCCCCGGCCTGGTCTTCCAGACGAACTCCTCGAAGACCATGGCGGAGCTGGCCCGCTACACCGTCGAGAAGTTCTGTTCCCTCGACGTCGACAGCAAGCCCTGTTTCCTCCAGGTCGGCGGACTGGAGGTGGCGACCACGCCGGAACGCCTCGCCGAACTGCACCGCCGGCACGGCTGGAACACCGCCTGGGGCATCGAGTCGCGGATCCTGACCGCCGACGAGTGCGTCGAGAAGCACCCGCTGGTCGACCGTGACAAGGTCCTCGGCGGCCTCCTCGTCCCGACCGACGGCCTCGCCAAGGCGGTCCTCGCCGTAGAGGCGCAGATCCGCCGGGCCACCGAGCGCGGCGTACGCTTCCTCGCCCGTCACGAGGTCCTCGACGTCCTGCGGGCCGACGGCGAGGTGACGGGCGTCCGCACCGACCAGGGCGACCTGGAGGCCGACATCGTCGTGTGCTGCGCCGGCATCTGGGGCCCGAAGGTCGCCCGCATGGTCGGCATGAACCTGCCGCTGACCCCGCTGGCCCACCAGCTCGCCTGGACCGGCCCGATACCGGCCCTCGCCGGCCAGACGGAGGAGGCGGTCCGCCCGATCCTGCGCCACCAGGACGCCGACCTCTACTACCGCGACCGCTTCGACGGCCTGGGCATCGGCTCCTACGGCCACCGCCCGATGCCGGTCTCCGCCGACGACATCCTCTCCGTGGACGAGGCCGACCAGATGCCGTCGATCCTGAAGTTCACCGAGGAGGACTTCGAGGACGCCTGGACCGAGACCCGGTCCCTGCTCCCCGCGACGCGCGAGGCGAAGATCGAGGAGGGCATCAACGGGCTGTTCTCCTTCACCACCGACAACTTCCCGCTGCTCGGCGAGTCCCCGGACGTCAAGGGCTTCTGGGTCGCGGAGGCCGTCTGGGTCACCCACTCCGCGGGCGTCGGCCGGGCCATGGCCGAGTGGCTGGTAGACGGCCACTGCTCGTCCTTCGACCTGCACGAGTGCGACGTCAACCGCTTCGAGCCGCACCAGCTGTCCCCGGAGTACGTCCTGGCCCGCGACTGCCAGAACTTCGTCGAGGTCTACGACATCCTCCACCCGCTGCAGCCGTCCGGCGACCCGCGCCCGATCCGCACCAGCCCCTTCCACACCCGCCAGCAGGAGCACGGCGCCTTCTTCCTGGAGGCGAGCGGCTGGGAGCGCCCGCAGTGGTACGAGGCCAACGCCCGCCTCGTCGAAGGCCGCACCATCACCACCCCCAACGACTGGGCCGCGCAGTTCTGGTCGCCCATCGTCGGCGCCGAGGCACAGGCCACCCGCGAGACCGTCGCGATGTACGACATGACGGCCCTCAAGCGCCTTGAGGTGAGCGGGCCAGGCTCCGCCGAGTTCCTGGAGCGCCTGTGCACCGGCAAGGTCGCCAAGTCGGTCGGCTCGGTGACCTACACCCTGCTCCTCGACCACGACGGCGGCATCCGCAGCGACGTCACCGTCGCCCGCCTCGCCCGCGACCTCTTCCAGGTCGGCGCCAACGGCAACCTCGACCTCGACTGGTTCAGCCGCCACCTCCCGGCCGACGGCACGGTCCAGGTCCGCGACATCACCCCGGGCACCTGCTGCATCGGCCTGTGGGGCCCGCTCGCCCGCGAGGTCCTGCAACCCCTGACGGACGAGGACTTCTCCAACGACGGCCTGAAGTACTTCCGCGCCAAGCGCGCCCACATCGGCAGCGTTCCGGTGACGGCGATGCGCCTGTCGTACGTCGGCGAACTCGGCTGGGAGCTGTACACCACCGCCGACCAGGGCCTGAAACTGTGGGACACCCTGTGGCAGGCGGCGAAGCCCCTGGGCGGCGTCATCGCCGGCCGCGGCGCCTTCAACAGCCTCCGCCTGGAGAAGGGCTACCGCTCCTTCGGCACCGACATGACCTACGAGCACGACCCCTACGAGGCCGGCGTCGGCTTCGCCGTCAAGCTCGACAAGGACGACTTCATCGGCAAGGCGGCGCTGGAGCGCCGCAAGGAGAACGTACGGCGCAGGCTGGCCTGCCTCACCATCGACGATCCGCACGCTGTCGTCATGGGCAAGGAGCCGGTGTACGACAGTGACCGCGCGGTCGGCTACGTCACCAGCGCCGCCTACGGCTACACCATAGGCAAGGGCATCGCCTATGCCTGGCTCCCGACGGAACTCACCACCCCGGGCACGACCGTGCACATCGGCTACTTCGACCAGCGCGTCGAGGCGGTCGTCGCCGAGGAGCCCCTGTTCGACGCGACCATGTCCCGCCTCCGTGGCTGACCTGGGGAAGAGGAGCCACCAGTGACCGCACAACTCCTTGACGGCAAGGCGACCGCCGCCGACATCCGTCGCGAACTCACCGAGCGAGTAGCCAAGTTGACCGCGACCACCGGCCGCCCGCCCGGGCTCGGCACCGTTCTGGTCGGTGACGATCCCGGCAGCCACGCCTACGTCGCCGGAAAGCACCGCGACTGCGCCCAGGTGGGCATCGCCTCCCTTCGCCGGGACCTGCCCGCCGACGCGTCGCAGCAGCAGGTCGAGGAGACGATCGACGAGCTCAACGCCGACCCGGCCTGCACCGGCTACATCGTCCAGCTCCCGTTGCCGCGCCACCTGGACGCCAACGCCGTACTGGAACGCATGGACCCGGCCAAGGACGCCGACGGCCTGCACCCCGTCAACCTCGGCCGGCTCGTCCTCGGAGTCGAGGCCCCGCTGCCCTGCACCCCGCGCGGCATCGTCGAACTGCTCCGCCGCTACGAGGTGCCCATCGCGGGCGCGCGGGTGTGCGTGATCGGACGCGGCATCACGGTCGGCCGTCCCATCGGCCTCCTGCTGACCCGTCGGTCCGAGAACGCCACCGTGACCCTCTGCCACACCGGCACCAAGGGCCTGGCCTGGCACGTGCGCGAGGCGGACATCGTCATCGCCGCCGCCGGCTCGCCCGGACTGGTCACCAAGGACATGCTGCGCCCCGGCGCGGCGGTCCTGGACGTCGGCATCACCCGCACCGACCAGGGCCTGGTCGGCGACATCCACCCGGACGCCGCCCAGGTGGCCGGCTGGATCGCGCCCATGCCCGGCGGCGTGGGCCCCATGACCCGGGCGATGCTGCTCGCCAATGTCGTCGAGGCCGCCGAGAGGAACGCCACCGCCGTATGAACGCGCTGAACACCGCCATGGCTGGAGACACCCGATGAGCCCCCGCATCCCCGGCGCCGACCTGCCCGACCACCCCGACTTCCTGTGGCGTACGCCCGACCCCAAGCGGTCGTACGACGTAGTGATCGTCGGCGGCGGCGGACACGGCCTCGCCACCGCGCACTACCTCGCCAGGAACCACGGCATCACCAATGTCGCGGTGCTGGAGAAGGGCTGGCTCGCGGGCGGCAACATGGCCCGCAACACCACGATCATCCGCTCCAACTACCTGTGGGACGAGAGCGCCGGCATCTACGAGCACGCCCTCAAGCTCTGGGAGGGACTGGCGGAGGAGCTGGACTACCCGATCCTGTTCTCCCAGCGTGGCGTGCTCAACCTGGCCCACAGTCTCCAGGACGTCCGCGACAGCGTGCGCCGTGTGGAGGCGAACCGCCTCAACGGCGTGGACGCGGAGTGGCTCGACGCGGACGGCGTCAAGGAAGTCTGCCCGATCGTCAACATCTCGCAGGACGTGCGCTACCCGGTCCTGGGTGCCACGTACCAGCCGCGCGCGGGCATCGCCAAGCACGACTACGTGGCCTGGGGACTGGCCCGCTCGGCTGACGCCGCGGGTATCGACATCATCCAGAACTGCGAAGTCACCGGTCTCGACGTGGTCGGCAACCGCGTGGTCGGCGTCCAGACCAGCCTCGGCCCCATCGCGGCCGGCAAGGTCGCGCTGTGCTCGGCCGGCCATACCTCGGTCCTCGCCGCCATGGCCGGCGTCGAACTCCCCCTCCAGAGCCACCCGTTGCAGGCCCTGGTCTCGGAGCTCCTGGAGCCGGTGCACCCGACGGTCGTGATGTCCAACGCGGTCCACGTGTACGTCAGCCAGGCACACAAGGGCGAGTTGGTGATGGGCGCGGGCATCGACGCGTACAACGCGTACACACAGCGCGGCGCCTTCCACATCATCGAAGAGCAGATGGCGGCGGCCCTGGAGCTCTTCCCGGTCTTCGCCCGCGCGCATGTGCTCCGCACCTGGGGCGGCATCGTCGACGTCAGCCCCGACGCCTCACCGATCATCGGGCTCAGTCCCGTCGACAACCTCTACCTGAACTGCGGCTGGGGAACGGGCGGCTTCAAGGCCACCCCCGGCGTCGGCTGGGTCTACGCCCACACCATCGCCCACGACACCCCGCACGCCCTCAACGCCCCCTTCTCGCTCGACCGTTTCACCACCGGCGCGCTCGTCGACGAGCACGGCGCGGCCGCGGTGGCCCACTAGGGAGCCGAACCGATGCTGCTCATTCCCTGCCCGTGGTGCGGGCCCCGCGACGAGGCCGAGTTCCACTACGGCGGCCAGGCCCACGTGCCCTACCCGGAGGACCCGGCGTCCCTCTCCGACGAGGAGTGGGCCCGCTACCTCTTCTTCCGCGACAACCCGAAGGGCCCCTTCGCCGAGCGCTGGAGCCACGCCGCGGGCTGCCGCCGCTGGTTCAACGCGGTACGGGACACGTCGACGAACGAGATTCTGACGGTGTACAGGGCGGGGGAGGAACGCCCGGCGACGGTTGAACCGAGGCAGGCTGTCTCAGCGGGGTCTGGGGCGGCAGCCCCAGAAGGGGCGCGGGCCATGCCGACATGCGGCTCCGCCGCGTGGGCGCGACCAGCCCCCACCCGCCCGCAGCCGAACGACAACCCTCGTGGGGTCGAAGGGGCGGAGCCCCTTCAGCCGTTCCGCCACCCCACCCGCGGCCGAATCGACCGCGACACCCCTCTCACCTTCACCTTCGACGGCACCGAATACCGAGGCTTCCGCGGCGACACCCTCGCCTCCGCCCTCCTCGCCAACGGCGTCATCCAGGTCGGCACCAGCATCAAGCTCGGCCGCCCCCGGGGCATCTTCTCCGCCGGCGTCGAAGAGCCCAACGCGGTCATCCAGATCGAGGAGCCCTTCCCGGAGCCGATGCTCCCCGCCACGACCGTCGAGCTCTACGACGGCCTCGTCGCGACCAGTCTCCCCGGCCAGGGCCGCCTCGCCACCGATCCGGACCCCGCCCGCTACGACGCCGTACACGCCCACTGCGACCTGCTGATCGTGGGCGCCGGCCCGGCCGGCCTCGCGGCCGCGGCAGCGGCAGCGAACAGCGGCGCCCGTGTCATCGTCGCCGACGACCAGCCGGAGCCCGGCGGCAGCCTCCTCGGCACGGCCGAACACCTCGACTGGGTGCGGGAGGTGACGGAGCAGCTCGACGCCGCCCCCGAGGTCCGCGTCCTGCCCCGCACCACCGTCTTCGGCTACTACGACGACAACCACCTGCTCGCCGTCGAGCGCCGCACCAACCACCTCGGCGCCGGCGCCCCCGAGAACGTCTCCCGCGAACGCGTCTGGCGCATCCGCGCCCGACGGGTCGTCCTCGCCACCGGCGCCCACGAGCGCTCGCTGGCCTTCGCGGACAACGACCGCCCCGGAGTGATGCTGGCCTCCTCGGCCCGCACCCACGTCAACCGCCACGGCGCCCTGCCCGGCCGCCACGCGGTCGTCTTCACGACCAACGACAGCGCCTACGCGGCGGCGCTGGACCTCGCCACCGCAGGCCTGGCCATCACGGCGATCGTCGACACCCGCCCCGAACCGGGGGAGTGGGCCGAGCGCGCGAGGGCGGCCGGCATCGAGGTGCTGGCCGGCCACGCTGTCACCGGCACGGAGGGCGAGGCCCGCCTCACCGCCGTGATCGTCGCGCCGTACGGAGAGTCCGCGGGGCGGCGGGAGTTCGCCGCCGACCTGCTGCTGGTCTCCGGTGGCTGGAATCCGGTGGCGCACCTGTTCAGCCAGTCGGGCGGCAAGCTGCGCTACGACGACACGCTGGGCTCCTTCGTCCCCGACGCCACCCGGCAGGCGGTCGAGGTCGTCGGCGGCGCGAGCGGTGTCCTCGACCCGGCCACCGTCCTGGCCCAGGGTGCCGCCGCGGGTGCCCGCGCCGTCGAGGCCGAGGGCTACCCGCCCGAGGCACCCCGTCTCCCGGACGTGCCCGCGCAGCCACGGCAGACGCCGCCGATGCACGTGTACGTCGTCCCGGGCGACGCGGAAGGCCCCCGTTTCGTCGACCTCCAGCGCGATGTCACCGTCGACGACCTGGCCCGCGCGACCGGCGCCGGCCTGCGCTCGGTCGAGCACACCAAGCGCTACACCACGGCCGGCACCGCCAACGACCAGGGCAAGACCTCCGGCGTCCTGGCGAGCGGCGTCGTCGCCGAACTGCTCGGCGTGGACATCTCGGCGCTCGGCACGACCACGTTCCGCCCGCCGTACACGCCGGTCTCCTTCGCCGCCCTCGCGGGCCGCGACCGGGGTGCGCTGAGCGACCCGGTCCGTACGACCGCCCTCCACGAGTGGCATGTCGCGCACGGCGCCCTGTTCGAGAACGTCGGCCAGTGGAAGCGCCCCTGGTACTACCCGCAGGACGGCGAGGACATGGAAGCCGCCGTGCTGCGTGAGTGCCGGGCGACCCGCGAGAGCGTGGGCTTCATGGACGCCTCCACCCTCGGCAAGATCGACGTACAGGGCCCGGACGCCGGTGTCTTCCTGGACCGGCTCTACACCAACATGATGAGCACCCTGAAGGTCGGCATGATCCGCTACGGCGTCATGTGCCGCCCGGACGGCATGGTCTTCGACGACGGCACGGTCATCCGCGTCGCCCCTGACCGCTTCCTGGTCACCACGACGACGGGCAACGCCGCCGCCGTACTCGACTGGATGGAGGAGTGGCTCCAGACCGAGTGGCCCGAACTGAAGGTCCACTGCACCTCCGTGACCGAGCAGTGGGCCACGGTGGCCCTGGTCGGTCCGAAGTCCCGCGAGGTCCTCGCCGCGCTCGCACCCGAACTCGCCGTGACCAACGACGACTTCCCCTTCATGGCCTGGCGGGAGACGAACGTCGCGGGCATCGAGGCCCGGGTCTGCCGGATCAGCTTCTCCGGCGAACTCGCCTTCGAGATCAATGTGTCACCGTGGCGGGCACTCGCCCTGTGGGAGGCCGTGTACGAGGCCGGCGCCCCCTACGGCATCACCCCGTACGGCACGGAGACCATGCACGTCCTGCGCGCCGAGAAGGGCTACCCGATCATCGGCCAGGACACCGACGGCACCGTCACCCCCCAGGACCTCGGCATGAGCTGG
This sequence comes from Streptomyces sp. TRM64462, assembly GCF_013362995.1. Taxonomy (GTDB): domain Bacteria; phylum Actinomycetota; class Actinomycetes; order Streptomycetales; family Streptomycetaceae; genus Streptomyces. The sequence continues at coordinate 9,221 of NZ_JABWDV010000457.1, forward strand.
GTGGTGTCGAAGAAGAAGCCGGACTTCGTCGGCAAGCGGTCCTTCGCCCGCGCCGACACGTCCCGCCCCGACCGCAAGCACCTGGTCGGCCTGCTCCCCGAGGACCCGGGCACCCTCCTCCCGGAGGGCACCCACCTGGTCGCCGACGGTGTGCTGCCGGCCCCGCCCGTCCCCATGCTCGGCCATGTCACGTCCAGCTACCGCAGCGCCGCACTCGGCCGGACGTTCGCGCTCGCCCTGATCAAGGGCGGCCGGGACCGCATCGGCGAGCGGCTGTACGCCCCCGTGGGCGACCAACTGGTCCCGGTGACTGTTGCCGGCCCCGTCCTCTACGACCCCGAGGGAGCCCGCCGCGATGGCTAAGACCGCCCTTACCGCCCCGCTCCGCAGCCCGCTGTCGCGGGTCGCGGACCACCTGGCCGCCGCGACCCGTACGTCCCGGGGCGCGGTCCGGCTGGCCGAGCTTCCCTTCCTGGCCCAGCTCACCGTGCGCATGGATGCCAAGGGAGCGGCGGCGGAAGCCGTCGGGCTCGCCCTGGACCTGCAACTGCCGCTCCAGCCGAACACCGTGGTCCGCGCGGGGGAGTTGACCGCGCTGTGGCTCGGCCCGGACGAGTGGCTGCTGGTGGGGCCGCCGGGCAGCGAGCGGGAACTGGAGAGCAGGATCCGTCAGGCCGCGGGCGACGAGTTCGTCTCCGTGCTCGACGTCTCCGCGCAGCGCACCACGCTCCTGGTCACGGGCCCGCGCGCGCGTGACCTGCTGGCGCACGGCTGCTCGCTGGACCTGCACCCGCGGGTCTTCGGTGCCGGACGCTGCGCCCAGACGACGCTGGGCCGCACACAGGTCGTCCTGGTCGCCCGGGACGATCCGAGGGCCGGGTTCTGGGTCCTGGTGCGCTCGACGTTCGCCGGCTATCTGGCGGACTGGCTGCTCGACGCGGCGACGGAATACGTCTGACGGAGCACGCCCGAGTGACACGGGCGGGTTCGCCCGTCCCTGTGGGAGCTCCGCCGAGGGGCTCCCACAGGGCTTCGCGCAGTACCTCATCGTCGTCATCGTCGTACGTTCGAAGGCTGGACTCCTGTGACCGTCACGGCTCACGCCACCACCTCTCCCCACCCGGGCACGCCCGGTATCCACCCGCACGGGCTGCCGCGGCCCGGCCGGACGCTGGTCATGGGCGTCGTGAACGTCACCCCGGACTCGTTCTCCGACGGCGGGCTCTCGTTCACCGCGGACGCGGCCGTCGCGCACGGACTCGCGCTGCTCGCACAGGGTGCGGACATCGTGGACGTGGGCGGCGAGTCGACCCGTCCCGGCGCCGCACGCCCGACGGCCGATGAGGAGCTGCGGCGCGTGCTGCCGGTCGTCCGGGAACTCGCCGCGGCAGGCGCGGTCGTGAGCGTCGACACCATGCGGGCCGAGGTCGCCGCCCGCGCCCTGGACGCAGGCGCGCGGCTGGTCAACGACGTCTCAGGGGGGCTCGCCGACCCGGCGATGCTGCCGCTGATGGCCCGGGCCGACCTGCCGTACGTGCTGATGCACTGGCGAGGGCACTCCGCCGGCATGCAGGCGAACGCCCGCTACGCCGACGTCGTCACCGATGTGGTCGACGAACTGCGGCTGAGGATCGACGCCGCGCTGGCGGCGGGGATACGGCCCGGCCGCCTGGTCGTCGACCCCGGGCTCGGCTTCGCCAAGACGCCCGACCACAACTGGCAGCTGCTGGGCCGCCTCGGGGACGTCATGGCCCTGGGACATCCCGTCCTCGTGGGAGCGTCACGCAAGTCGTTCCTGGGCAGCCTGCTGGCGGACCGGACTACAGGAGAACCCCGCCCCGCACGGCTGCGCGATGCCGCGACGACGGCTGTGTCCGTGCTGGCCGCCGCACAGGGTGTCTGGTGCCTGCGTGTGCACGACGTCGTCTCCACGGCTGACGCGGTACGCGTGACGGCGCGTTGGGGAGCCGAGGTGCCGGCGCCCGTGGGGTCGCCGCCGGGCTGAGCGCGTCCATGGAGCCTCAGCCCAGACAGCCCATCCGGCGACTGATCTCCTCCGCGCCGCTGATCAGCACGGGTGCGACGGCGCGGATGCGTTCCTCGGTGAAGCGGTAGGTGGGGCCGGAGGCGCTGAGCGCGGCGATGACCTCGCCCTCGCGGGACCGGATCGGCGCCGCGACGGCGTGCAGTCCGATCTCGAGTTCCTCCAGCGCCACCGCGTACCCGCGCTCCCGCGACTCGGCGAGGTCCTTCTCCAGCTTCGTCCTGGCCGTCAGGGTGTGCGGCGTCAGCTTCTGCACCCCCGACTCCGCGAGCACGCGGGCGCGCCCCTTCTCCGTCAGATGGGCCAGCAGGATCTTGCCGCTCGAAGTGGCGTACAAGGGAGTGAGCTGACCGACCCAGTTGTGGGTGCCGACGGCGCCAGGGCCGCGTACCTGATACAGGTTGACGGCGTAGTGCTCCTGAAGGACGGCGATGTTGACGGTTTCGCCGATCTCCTCGCTGAGCCGCTCGCACACGGGCCGGCCCTGCTGGGTGACGTCGAGGCGGCCGGTGACCGCGCCGGCCAGGCGTACGATCCCGAAGCCCAGCCGGTACTTGCCCCGCTCGGTCGTCTGCTCGACCAGGCCGCGCGCCTCCAGCGCCCCGAGCAGACGGAAGGCGGTCGACTTGTGGACGTCGATCTCGGCGGCCACCTCGCTGACGCCCGCCTCGCCGCGCTGGGCGAGGATCTCCAGGACGCTGACGGCGCGGTCGACGGACTGCACACCGCTCACCGCCGGGCCCGCTGTTTCGCTGTCTGCGGCGTAGTTGCTCATAGCGCAACTATACGCAAATCATCGATGCGCGGGGAGGGCTGTCTGCTCGTCAGCGGAAGACCACGGTGCAGCGTCCGTTCACCAGCACGCGGCTCTCGCTGTGCCACTCCACGGCGCGGGCGAGTACCCGAGCCTCGACGTCGCGGCCGATGGTGACCAGCTCGTCGGGGCCGCGTGAGTGGTCCACGCGGACGACGTCCTGCTCGATGATCGGGCCCTCGTCGAGGTCGGGCGTGACGTAGTGCGCCGTCGCCCCGACGAGCTTCACGCCGCGCTGGTGCGCCTGGACGTACGGCCGGGCGCCCTTGAAGCTCGGCAGGAACGAGTGGTGGATGTTGATGGCCTTGCCGTCGAGCTGCTTGCACAGGTCGTCGGAGAGGATCTGCATATAGCGGGCCAGTACCACCAGATCGACGTCCAGCTCGCGCACCAGCTCCAGCAGCCGCGCCTCGGCCTCGGCCTTGGTGTCCTTGGTCACCGGGATGTGGTGGAAGGGGATGCCGTAGCTCTGCGCCAGCGGCTCGAAGTCGCGGTGGTTGGAGACGATCGCCGGGATCTCGATGTTGAGCGCGCCCGTGGACTTGCGGAACAGCAGGTCGTTCAGGCAGTGGCCGAACTTCGACACCATGATCAGCGTGCGCGTCGGCGTCGACGCGTCGTGCAGCTGCCAGGTGATGCCGTACGTCTGGCCGACCGGACCGAAGCCGGTGCGCAGGTCCTCCAGGGAGATGCCGGGGTCCGAGACGTCGAAGTGCACCCGCATGAAGAAGCGGTCCTGCAGCCGGTCGTCGAACTGCCGGCTCTCCAGGATGTTGCCGGAGTGGCTCACGAGAAAGGCGGCCACTGCGTGGACGAGGCCGGCCTGGTCGGGGCAGGACAGGGTGAGGACGAACTCACGGCCGGGCCGCGGTCGAGGAGACATGCCTTCCTCCGTCGGTCGGTGGTGCGAACTACGCAACACGGTGAGCTATGCGCAACATAATCGAATGGGCGTGGCCGCGTGGTCAAGGGGTGACCCGGCGGAACTGGCCCAGGTGCTCCGAGATCTCCTCGTCGACCGCCCACGCCGCGGCGGAGACGGCTCGGACAACCCCTTGACAGTGGGTGTCCGTAGGGAGACAGTTTGGTCGGTCGTTGCTTATGACGATGAAGGTTGCGTAGTTCGCAACCTCGGCCTCGGTCCCCGGTCTCACCCGGGCCGGGGTGACGTTCTCTCCCTCCCGGCCGATCGCTCCGGGGAGCGATCGACGTCCTCTCGCCATCCAGAACATCAGGCCGAAGATCCCGGAGATCGCATTCGGCCGTCCCCCGACGAGGAGATCGACCGTGACACACGAGGTACGCGCCGTCGTCGCCCGCCAGAAGGGCGCACCGGTCTCGGTGGAGACCGTCCTGGTGCCGGACCCCGGCCCCGGTGAGGCGCTGGTGCGGGTGCAGGCCTGCGGTGTCTGCCACACCGACCTGCACTATCGGGAGGGCGGAATCAACGACGAGTTCCCCTTCCTGCTCGGCCACGAGGCGGCCGGTGTCGTCGAGTCGGTCGGCGAAGGCGTCACCGACGTCGCGCCCGGCGACTTCGTCGTCCTCAACTGGCGTGCTGTCTGCGGTACGTGCCGGGCCTGTAGCAAGGGCAAGCCGTGGTACTGCTTCGCCACCCACAACGCCACCCAGCCGATGACCCTGGCCGACGGCACCCCGCTCTCCCCAGCACTCGGCATCGGCGCCTTCGCCGAGATGACACTGGTCGCCGCAGGCCAGTGCACCAAGGTCGCCCCGGCCGCCTCGCCCGCCGCGGCCGGCCTGCTCGGCTGCGGGGTGATGGCCGGGTTCGGTGCCGCGGTCAACACCGGCGGCGTGGGCCGCGGCGACTCGATCGCGGTGATCGGCTGCGGCGGCGTCGGCATGGCCGCGATCGCGGGCGCCAAGGTGGCCGGTGCCGGCCGGATCATCGCCGTCGACGTCGACGAGCGGAAGCTGAAGTGGGCCGAGCAGTTCGGTGCCACCGACACCGTCGACTCCTCCCGGACCGACGCGGTCGCGGCGATCCGCGAGCTGACCGGCGGTTTCGGCGCCGACGTCGTCGTGGACGCGGTCGGCCGCCCCGAGACCTTCAAGCAGGCCTTCTACGCCCGCGACCTGGCCGGCACCGCCGTCCTGGTCGGCGTCCCCACTCCCGAGCTGACCCTCGACCTGCCCCTGCTGGACGTCTTCGGCCGCGGCGGGGCAGTGAAGTCCTCCTGGTACGGCGACTGCCTGCCCTCCCGGGACTTCCCCGCCCTGATCGATCTCTACCTCCAGGGCCGCTTCGACCTGGGCGACTTCGTCACCGAGACGATCAGCCTGGACGACGTGGAAGCCGCGTTCGCCACGATGCACCAGGGCGACGCGCTGCGTTCGGTCGTGGTCCTGTGACCGCGCGCGTCGAGCGCCCCGTCACCTCCGGCACCCTCGAACTGGACGCCGAGGAGGTCCTCGTGATCGACGCCGCGCACGACACCGACGTGCGGCCCTGAGATGTCGCGCATCCGGCGCCGAAGGGGCCCGGGTGCCGGCGGCACCACACCGTTATCGGCAAGATTCCGAGGAGATGGACACATGGCCACTTCGTACGACGTGATCGTCGTCGGCCTCGGCGGGATGGGCAGCGCGGCCGCCTGTCACCTCGCCGCCCGCGGTCAGCGCGTGCTCGGCATCGAGCGCTTCGGGCCGGCCCACAACCAAGGCTCCAGCCACGGCGGTTCCCGTATCTACCGGCAGGCGTACTTCGAGCACCCGGCGTACGTACCCCTGCTGCTGCGTGCCCGCGAACTGTGGGAGAAGCTGGCCGTCGACTCCGGGCGCGAGGTCTTCACCGAGACCGGTGGTCTCATGATCGGGCGCCAGGACAGCGAGGCCTTCGCAGGCACCCTGCGCAGCGCCCAGGAGTGGGGCCTGGACCACGAAGTCCTGGGCGCCGCCGACATCCGGCGCCGCTTCCCCACCTTCAACCCGGCGGCCGAGGACGTCGCCTTCCACGAGCGCAAGGCGGGCATCGCCCGGCCCGAGGCGACCGTCGCCGCCCACCTCGACCTGGCCCGGGCCCACGGCGCCGACCTGCACTTCGCGGAAATGGTCCTCGGCTGGGAGGCCGAAGGACCGGGCGGCAAGGCGTGGGTCGTGACCGACCGTGCCGCCTATACCGCCGACCGGCTTGTCATCGCCCCCGGGGCGTGGGCGCCGAAGCTCCTGACCGACCTGGGCGTGCGTGTGGCGGTGGAACGGCAGGTCATGTACTGGTTCCAGCCCGAAGGCGGTACCCGCCCGTTCAGCGCCGAACGGCACCCCGTCTACATCTGGGAGGACCCCGACGGCACCCAGATCTACGGCTTCCCCGCCCTCGACGGCCCCGACGGTGGCGCCAAGGTCGCCTTCTTCCGCAAGGGCGGCCCCTGCGACCCCGACACCCTCGACCGCCGCATCCACCCGGACGAGATCGCGGCCATGGCCGAGTACCTGCGCCCGCGCATCCCCACCCTGCCCGGCCGCTACCTCAAAGGCGCGGCCTGCATGTACGCCAACACCCCGGACGAGCACTTCGTCGTCGCCCGGCATCCCGAGTGTCCGCAGGTAACGGTGGCCTGCGGCTTCTCCGGCCATGGGTTCAAGTTCGTCCCCGTCATCGGCGAGATCCTCGCCGACCTCGCAATCGAAGGCACCACCGCCCACCCCATCGCCCTGTTCGACCCCCGCCGCGTGCGCGTCTGACATCATCCGAAGGTGACACGATGACCATCACGAACCTGCCGCCCAGCCTGATCCCCACGCTGTCCGGCGAGTACTACACCGACCCCGAGGTCTTCGCCCAGGAGCAGAAGCGGGTCTTCGAGGCCATGTGGTTCTGCGTGGCCCGCGCCGCCGAACTGGACAAGCCCGGTGCCTTCCGCACCTACCAGGTGGGCCGCGAGAGCGTGCTGATCTCCCGTTCGCGGGACGGCTCGATCAAGGCGTTCCTCAACATCTGCCGGCACCGCGGCGCCAAGCTGTGCACCGAGGAGTCCGGCGAGGTCAAGCGTGCCTTCCAGTGCCCCTACCACGCCTGGACCTACGGCCTGGACGGCAAGCTGGTCGCCGCGCCCAACCTCACCTCGATGCCGGACATCGACCGGACCGAGTACGGCCTGATCAACGTCCATGTGCGGGAGTGGCTCGGCTATGTGTGGGTGTGCCTCGCCGACAGCCCGCCGTCCTTCGAGGCGGACGTGCAGGGCGCGGTCGTCGAGCGGCTCGGCGACCTCGAGTCGATCGAGCGCTACGGCATCGAGAACCTCTCCGTCGGCAAGCGGATCACCTACGACGTGAAGGCGAACTGGAAGCTCATCATCGAGAACTTCATGGAGTGCTACCACTGCGCCACGATTCACCCCGAACTCACCGAGGTGCTCCCTGAGTTCGCGGACGGATACGCCGCCCAGTACTACGTGGGTCACGGCGCGGAGTTCGGTGAGGACGTCCAGGGCTTCACCGTCGACGGCTCCGAGGGCCTGGACCGCATCCCGGGCGT
>NZ_JABWDV010000458.1 GCF_013362995.1 Streptomyces sp. TRM64462
TCGAGTCGATCGAGCGCTACGGCATCGAGAACCTCTCCGTCGGCAAGCGGATCACCTACGACGTGAAGGCGAACTGGAAGCTCATCATCGAGAACTTCATGGAGTGCTACCACTGCGCCACGATTCACCCCGAACTCACCGAGGTGCTCCCTGAGTTCGCGGACGGATACGCCGCCCAGTACTACGTGGGTCACGGCGCGGAGTTCGGTGAGGACGTCCAGGGCTTCACCGTCGACGGCTCCGAGGGCCTGGACCGCATCCCGGGCGTGGCCGAGGACCAGGATCGCCGCTACTACGCCATCACCGTACGGCCGCAGGTCTTCGTCAACCTCGTCCCCGACCATGTGATCTTCCACCGCATGTATCCGATGGCACCCGACCGCACGGTCGTCGAGTGCGACTGGCTGTACCTGCCGCACGTCGTGGAGAGCGGCAAGGACGTGGAGCGTTCGGTGGAGCTGTTCCACCGGGTCAATCGGCAGGACTTCGACGCCTGCGAGCGCACGCAGCCGGCGATGAGCTCGAAGGCGTACGCCAAGGGTGGCGTGCTGGTGCCCAGTGAGCACCACATCGGCGAGTTCCACGCCTGGCTGCAGAACAAGCTGGAGGCGCGTCCTTCGCACTGACCCCACCCCGAGAACGCCCGCCCACCTGCTGTGGCGGCCCCTCCGGCAGGTGGGCGGGCCATCAGGTTGCGAATCGCGCAACGTAGAGCATCATCAGAAATTGATATCGGACACCTCCCTTGACAGTGCTCGCACTGCACGGAGAGGATGTTGCGTATAGCGAATCTTGTTGTGTCATGTGAGACAACTCCCCGTCTGGAGCCGGCATGAGGAGCATCACCGTCGTCGGAGCGTCGCTGGCAGGACTGAGCGCGGTCCGCGCGCTGCGCGCAGAGGGCTATGACGGCGAGATCGTCGTCGTGGGGGAGGAGCGCCACACTCCCTACGACCGCCCCCCGCTGTCCAAGGACTTCCTCAAGGGCGACATCGACGCCGAGGGGCTCGCGCTCGGCGACGCCGACGAGTACGAGGTCCTGGACGTGCACTGGCTGCTCGGCGAGCGCGCCGTGCGGCTCGACCCCGTCGCCCGCACCGTCACCCTGGCCGGAGGACGGCATGTGCGCACCGACGGCATGGTCATAGCGACCGGCGCCAGCCCCCGGACTCTCCCCGGCGCCGACGGCCTGGCGGGCGTCCACACCCTGCGTACCCTGGACGACGCCCAGGCCCTGCGCGCCGAACTGCTCGACGGCCTGCCCCGGGTCGTCGTCATCGGCGCCGGGTTCATCGGCGCCGAGGTGGCCTCCACCGCACACCATCTCGGGCTCCACGTCACCGTCGTCGAGGCGCTCCCCGTACCCCTGGAGCGCCAACTCGGATGCGAGATGGGAATGGTGGTCTCCTCGCTCCACAGCGATCACGGCGTTCGGCTGCTGTGCGGAACCGGCGTGGCGGAACTGCTCGGCGAGGACCGCGTCACCGGAGTACGGCTGGCCGACGGGCGTGTGCTGCCCGCCGACATCGTCGTGGCCGGTGTGGGCGTGCGGCCCAACACCGACTGGCTCGCCGGCTCCGGCGTGCGGGTGGACGACGGCGTGGTGTGCGACTCCGGCTGCTCGACCGGTGTCCCCGGCGTGGTCGCCGTCGGTGACGTCGCCCGCTGCCCCAACCCGTTCACCGGACGGCACGCCCGCGTCGAGCACTGGAGCAACGCCACCGAGCAGGCGAAGCCCGCCGCCCGCACACTGCTGACCGGTGTGCCGGCCCCCGCCCCGGTCACCCCGCCGTACTTCTGGTCCGACCAGTACCAGGTCCGCATCCAGGTCGCCGGACATGTCGCCCCCGGCGCCGAGCCCGAGGTCGTCGAGGGCGACATCGACAGCCGCGCCTTCACGGCCGTCTACCGGCGCGAGGGCACCCCCGTCGCCGTGCTCTCCCTCAACCAGCCGAAGTTCTTCAACCGGCTCCGCCGCACCCTCGTCCCCGCCACCGCGGCCGTCGTGTCATGACCTCCGCGCCTCGACTCCGCCGGGAATCCGCAGAAGAGACCGCCACGAGCATTCCGCGGCACCTGCGGTACACCTGGGACCACCAGTGGCTCGTCGTGGACGAGGGCAACGCCACTGTCGGCATCACCGCGTTCGCGGCGAAGGCCCTCGGTGACGTGGTCGACCTCCGTCTCCCCGCGGTCGGCTCCTGGGTCGAGGCGGGGGACAACTGCGGACACATCGAGTCACGGACCGCCGTCAGCGGCCTGTACGCCCCCGCCTCGGGCCGGGTGCTGGAAGTCAACCCCGTGCTGGCCGGCGACCCCGGCGTCGTCAAGGCCGCTCCCTATACCGGCGGCTGGCTGTTCCGTCTGCGGGTCGAGAACATCACCGGCGCGCTGACCCCCGAGGCCTACGCCGCCCACTGTGCCCACACTCAAGGAGACCGCCGATGACCCTGTTCAACCAGCCTCTGCACGAGCTCGACCCGGAGGTGGCCGCCGCGGTCGATGCCGAGCTGGAGCGTCAGCAGTCGACCCTGGAGATGATCGCCTCGGAGAACTTCGCGCCCGTCGCCGTGTTGGAGGCGCAGGGCTCGGTCCTGACGAACAAGTACGCCGAGGGCTACCCGGGACGGCGCTACTACGGCGGCTGTGAACACGTCGACGTCGCCGAGCAGATCGCCATCGACCGGATCAAGGAGCTGTTCGGCGCCGAGTACGCCAACGTCCAGCCCCACTCGGGGGCCTCCGCCAACCAGGCCGCCCTCTTTGCCCTGGCCCAGCCCGGCGACACGATCCTGGGCCTGGACCTGGCCCACGGTGGCCACCTCACCCACGGTATGAAGATCAACTTCTCGGGCAAGCAGTTTCACGTGGTTCCGTACCACGTGGACGCCGAGTCCGGTCTGGTCGACATGGCGGAGCTGGAGCGCCTGGCCAAGGAGCACCGGCCAAAGGTGATCATCGCGGGCTGGTCGGCGTATCCGCGTCAGCTGGACTTCGCCGAGTTCCGGCGGATCGCAGACGAGGTCCAGGCGTACCTGTGGGTGGACATGGCCCACTTCGCGGGGCTGGTCGCGGCCGGGCTGCACCCCAACCCCGTCGAGTACGCGGACGTCGTCACCTCCACCACCCACAAGACCCTCGGCGGGCCGCGCGGCGGCATCATCCTCGCCAGGAAGGACTTCGCGAAGAAGCTGAACTCCTCCGTCTTCCCGGGCTTCCAGGGCGGCCCGCTGGAGCATGTGATCGCGGCCAAGGCGGTGTCCTTCAAGGTCGCCGCGTCGGAGGAGTTCAAGGAGCGTCAGCGCCGTACGGTCGAGGGCGCGAAGATCCTCGCCGAGCGGCTGACGGCCGCCGACGCCCGTGAAGCCGGGGTGAACGTGCTGTCCGGCGGCACGGACGTGCATCTGATCCTGGTCGACCTGCGCGAGTCCGAGCTGGACGGCCGGCAGGCCGAGGACCGCCTCCACGAGGTCGGCATCACGGTCAACCGCAACGCCGTCCCGAACGACCCGCGCCCGCCGATGGTGACGTCCGGTCTGCGGATCGGCACCCCGGCCCTGGCCACCCGCGGCTTCCAGGCGGAGGACTTCGCCGAGGTCGCGGACGTCATCGCCGAGGCGCTGAAGGCGCCTTCTCCCTTCGGGGCGGCCGACGCCGAAGCGCTCAAGGCCCGGGTCAGGGCCCTGGCCGACAAGCACCCGCTGTACCCCGGTCTGTAACCGACAACCTCCCGCAGGGGTGTGCCCGTGACCGCTCGGCACGCCCCGCCCATCCCCCGGAGTATGGCGTGGCAATCAGCGTCTTCGACCTGTTCTCCATCGGCATCGGCCCGTCCAGCTCGCACACCGTCGGTCCGATGCGCGCCGCCGGGATGTTCGTCGCCCGGCTCAAGCAGGACGGCGTGCTCGCCCAGACCGCCGCTGTACGGGCGGAACTGTTCGGCTCCCTCGGTGCCACGGGCCACGGCCACGGCACTCCCAAGGCCGTGCTGCTCGGCCTGGAGGGCTATGAGCCGCACACGGTCGACGTCGCCCAGGCCGACGTGGACGTCGAGCGGATCCGCGGCACCGGGCGCATCCGCCTCCTCGGTGCCGAGATCGGCCCGGCCCACGAGATCGACTTCGACGCTTCGACCCAGCTGGTCCTGCACCGTCGGCGCTCACTGCCGTACCACGCCAACGGCATGATCCTCTTCGCGTACGACGCCGACGGGGTGCCGCTGCTGGAGAAGACGTACTACTCGGTGGGCGGCGGCTTCGTCGTCGACGAGGACGCCGTCGGGGCGGGCCGGATCAAGCCCGACGACACGGTCCTGAAGTACCCCTTCCGCACGGGCGACGAACTGCTGCGCCTGACGCGGGAGACGGGCCTGTCGATCGCGTCGCTGATGCTGGAGAACGAGAAGGCCTGGCGCACCGAGGACGAGATCCGCGCGGGCCTGCTGAAGATCTGGCGCGTCATGGAGGCCTGCGTCTCCCGGGGGCTGGACCGCGAGGGCATCCTCCCCGGCGGTCTGAAGGTCCGTCGGCGGGCCGCGGCGGCGGCTCGGGCGCTGCGCAGCGAGGGCGACCCGGCGGACCGCGCCATGGAATGGGTGACCCTCTACGCGATGGCCGTCAACGAGGAGAACGCCGCGGGCGGCCGAGTCGTCACCGCTCCGACGAACGGCGCGGCGGGCATCATCCCCGCTGTCCTGCACTACTTCCTCGACTTCGTGCCGGGCGCCGACGAGGACGGCATCGTCCGCTTCCTGCTCGCGGCGGGCGCCATCGGCCTGCTCTTCAAGGAGAACGCATCCATCTCCGGCGCCGAGGTCGGCTGCCAGGGCGAGGTCGGCTCAGCCTGCTCGATGGCCGCCGGTGGTCTCGCCGAGGTGCTCGGCGGCAGCCCCGAACAGGTCGAGAACGCCGCCGAGATCGGCATGGAACACAACCTCGGCCTGACCTGCGACCCGGTCGGCGGCCTGGTCCAGATCCCGTGCATCGAGCGCAACGGCATGGCCGCGGTCAAGGCCGTCACGGCCGCCCGGATGGCCCTGCGCGGCGACGGCCGGCACCACGTCTCCCTCGACAAGGTCATCAAGACCATGAAGGAGACCGGCGCCGACATGAAGGTCAAGTACAAGGAGACCGCCCGCGGCGGCCTCGCCGTCAACGTCATCGAGTGCTGAGAGCCGGACGCGTCCGGTCAGTTCGCCCGGGAGGAGTCCGATCTGCGCGAACCGCTGCGCTCCGGGGCGCCGGACGAGGAGATCGCGCGGCTCTGGCAGCGCGCGATGTGGGGGAAGAAGGCCGGCTCCGGCCTCGACGAGCCGTCGTTCCGGCAGCCCGACCGGCCGATGTCGGCCATCGGCGGCTGACGCCCCGGGCGGAGAGCGCAACGACGTCCACAGACAGAGCGGGGAGTGAGGCCATGGGACGGGTCACCGAGCGGCGGCGCGTGCTGCGCATCCGGGACGGCGCGCCGAGCACGCGCACCGACACGCTGGTGGCGGAGGAGCCACTGGAGATCCGGCTCCGCGGCAAGCCGCTGGCGATCACCATGCGCACCCCCGGGGACGACTTCGCGCTCGCCGCCGGCTTCCTGGTCAGCGAGGGCGTCGTGAGCCGGGCCGAGGACGTGTCGAACATCGTGTATTGCGCGGGCGCCACGCAGGACGGCTCGAACACCTACAACATCGTCGACGTGCACCTCGCCCCCGGCGTACCGCTGCCCGACATCACGCTCGAACGGAACGTGTACACCACGTCGTCGTGCGGCCTGTGCGGCAAGGCCAGTCTGGACGCCGTACGGACCACTGCGCGCTGGCCGATCGCCGACACGCCTCCGGTCCGCGTCACGCCCGGGCTGCTGACTGCCCTGCCCGACCGACTGCGGGCCGCGCAGCGGGTGTTCGACCGCACCGGTGGACTGCATGCCGCCGGACTGTTCTTGCCCGAGGGGGAACTGCTGGACGTCCGGGAGGACGTCGGCCGGCACAATGCCGTCGACAAGCTGATCGGCCGCGCGCTGAGGTCCGACCGACTGCCGTTGTCCCGAACCGTTCTGCTGGTGTCCGGGCGGGCGTCGTTCGAGCTGGCCCAGAAGGCGGTGATGGCGGGCATCCCGGTGCTGGCGGCGGTCTCGGCGCCGTCCTCCCTCGCCGTGGACCTGGCGGTGGAGACGGGGCTCACGCTGATCGGCTTCCTGCGCGGCGGCTCCATGAACGTGTACGCGGGCGAGCAGCGCCTCGACCTGCGAGCCGGGGCATCGGCGGGAGCGGGTACGTGACCCGGCTCGAAGAGTTCCCGCGCAGCCGTAGCCACGTCAACACCCTCGTCGGCCCGCCCCGATCGCGGCCATCCCGCGCTTGCAGCCGCCCCCGCCGTGTCGCGATGCTCAGCGTGCACACCTCACCGCTGCACCAGCCCGGTACCGGCGACGCGGGCGGCATGAACGTCTACATCGTCGAGCTCGCCAAGCGCCTCGCCGCCATCGACATCGAGGTGGAGATCTTCACCCGGGCCACCTCCGCCGAGCTCCCGCCCAGCGTCGAGCTCACGCCGGGAGTTCTGGTACGGCACGTGGCCGCCGGACCGTACGAAGGTCTGGCCAAGGAGGACCTCCCGGCCCGGCTGTGCGCCTTCACGCACGGCGTGACGCAGGTCTGGGCCGGCCACCACCCCGGCCACTACGACCTCGTCCACTCCCACTACTGGCTCTCCGGCCACGTCGGCCGCCTCGCCGCCGAGCGCTGGGGCGTCCCGCTCGTCCACGCCATGCACACCATGGCCAAGGTCAAGAACGCCGAACTGGCCGACGACGACACCCCCGAGCCCGCCGCCCGCGTGCTCGGCGAGACCCACGTCGTACGGGCCGCCGACCGGTTGATAGCGAATACCGAAAAGGAAGCGGACGATCTGCTCCGCCACTACGACGCAGACCCCGGCCGGGTCGCCGTCGTCCACCCCGGTGTCGACCTGGAGCGCTTCCGGCCCGGCGCCCGGGGCACAGAGGCCGGACGGGCCGCGGCCCGGTCCCGGCTCGGCCTGCCGCAGGACGCGCTGATCCCGCTGTTCGTGGGCCGCATACAGCCGTTGAAGGCGCCGGACGTACTGCTGCGCGCGGTGGCCCGGCTGCTGGACGAGCGGCCCTGGCTGCGTGAGCGGATCGTGGTGCCGGTCGTGGGCGGGCCCAGCGGCAGCGGCCTGGCCGAGCCCGAAGGACTGCAGAAGCTGGCGGCCCGCCTCGGCATCTCCGACGTCGTGCTGTTCCGGCCGCCGGTCGGCCAGGACCAGCTCGCCGACTGGTACCGGGCGGCGTCCGTTCTGGTCATGCCCTCCTACAGCGAGTCCTTCGGCCTGGTGGCCGTCGAGGCGCAGGCCTGCGGCACCCCTGTGATCGCTGCTGAGGTCGGCGGCTTGCCGGTGGCGGTGAAGGACGGGGTGAGCGGCGTCCTCGTACCAGGGCACGATCCGGTGGACTACGCGGAGGCGTTGTCCGGCTTCGCCGACGATCCCGCGGGTTCCAGCCGGATGGGGGAGGCGGCAGTCCAGCACGCCCGCTCCTTCGGCTGGGATACGGCCGCGGCGACGACGGCGAACGTGTACACCGCGGCCCTGCGGGAGCGCAGGCTCCGCCGCATCTCGTGACTCCCCCGCCTGACCGCCCTCACCACACGGACGGGCGTCCACCTGCCGACACCGAGGGGAAGGTCACTCATCGCCCCGAGCCGGACGCGTCGGCGGCGTGGACCTGGCGGAGAAACGCCGTTGCCACGGTACTTCGACCGCACGGGAGTGGTAGTGCTGCCGCACCCATTGGACCGCCTCCTTGGGATTCATGCCCTCGAAGACGCAGATCGTGGAGAGCCCCGTGCCGGTCCGACCGATGCCGCCCTCGCAGCAGATCTCCACGCGTTCGCCCGCGGCGCGGTCGTAGGCGATGCGACGGCGATGGTCCCCCACGAGGACGGCCACCGGCAGCCGTAGATCCGGAGCTTTCGCGTCTCGGCGTCCCGCCCATGGTCGCCCCGCAGTCGCCCCGCACCGTGGTTTGTTGAGCGTTCACCTACCCGGTCGAAGTTTGGTGAGGCTTACCTCATAGACTGGCGCGGCTCCTGCTGCCGCGACCGGTGCCGGGGCATGACCGTCCCCTCCCGTACGACAGGATCCCCATGCGCACGACCACCTCCCGTGGCCTCCTCGCGGTCCTCGCCATCGCCCCGTTGCTGGCCGGCTGCTTCGCGCCGGGCGAAGGCGGCTCGGGCGCGGGAGCGCAGGGCGCGTCCGGCGGCCGGCTGCGGGTCGCTCTCGCGGTGCCCCCGGTGCAGGCACTCTCGCCGTACAGCAACGACGCCACCGTGCTGAGCAAGCTCTCCGTCGCGGAAGGACTCACCGCGCTGGACGAGAACGGCGCCGCCGCACCCGCCCTCGCGAAGTCCTGGCAGCGGAAGAACGACACCACCTGGACCTTCGAACTCCGCAAGGCCGACTTCCAGGACGGGACTGCGGTGACGGCCGCGTCCGTCGTCAACGCGCTCGACCACGCGGCCGCCGCCACGCCCAAGCCCCGCGTCCTCAGCGACGTGACCCTCACCGCCAAGGCCGAGGACGCCGACACCGTCACGCTCACGACGAAGACGCCCGACCCGGTCCTCCCGCTGCGCCTCGCCAGTCCCGCGCTGGGCATCCTCGCCCCCAAGGCGTACGCGAAGGACGGCACCGTCAGCCCCGTCGGCACCGGAACCGGCGCCTTCGAGATCACGAAGCTCACGGGGAAGACCAAGGCCACGCTCGACCGCTACGACGGCCACTGGGGCGGCAAGGCCAAGTCGTCCGGCATCGACATCACCTGGATCTCCGACGGCGCCGCCCGCGCCAACGCCCTGCGCGGCGGCGACGTCGACATCGCCGAGTGGATACCCACCGCACAGGCCGGGCTGCTGGCCGGGAACGCCCGCCACGAGGTGCCCTCCGTGCGGACCGACAGCCTCGTCCTCAACACGCGAAGCGGCATCTTCACCGACGCCGCCCTCCGCGCCGCCGCCCGCGAGGCCGTGGACGGTTCCGCCCTCGTCGACTCGGTGTTCGGCGGCTACGCCGACCCGGCCCAGGGCCTGTTCGGGCCCGCGGTCCCCTGGGCGGCCGGCGACCGCGTCGCGGTGACCGGCCGCGCCCAGGCCGCGACCGTGCAGCAGGTCAAGGTCAAGACCAAGGGACGCACGCTGCGCCTGGCCACCTACACCAACCGCGCCGAACTGCCCGAGGCCGCGACCGTCCTCCAGCAGCAGCTGGAGAAGGCCGGGTTCACCGTCACGCAGGACGTGCGCGAATACACGCAGATGGAAGCCGACCTCCTCGCGGGCCGGTACGACGCGCTCGTCTTCTCCCGGGTGACGCTCCTCGACACCGGTGACGCGGTCGCGTACCTCGCGAGCGACTACACCAGCGACGGCGTCTACAACATCGCCGGACTGAAGGACACCCGCGTCGACCAGGCCATCAAGGCCGCCGCCGCGGAGGGCGACACGGCCGTCCGGCACCGGAAGACCATGCGGGCCGAAGCGGAGATCCTGCGCACGGACGCGGTCGTGCCGCTGGTCCACGAGAAGGTCGTACAGGGCGTCAGCCCCGACGTCACAGGCGTGCTGCTCGACCCCCGCGAGCGGGCGCTGATCGACGTCGACACGCGCCTGAAGTAGTCGATGAGCGTGACTCCGGCACGTACCGGCGCCCGCCCTGCCCGGTGGCCCACGGGCGTCGGCCGCCTCGTCGCGGGGGCCGCCCTGCTGACGGCCGTCGCCCTGCTGCCCTGGCTGTCCGGTACCGACCCGGCGCTGACGGTCCTCCGGGCCCTCTCCGCCGACCAGGACCCGACTCCTGCCCAACTGGCCGCCGTACGCGAGCAGCTGGGCCTGGACGAAGGACCGTTCAGCCACCTCGTGCACTGGCTCGGCGGGCTGCCGCGCGGCGACGCCGGCACCTCCTGGGTGTCGGGCGAGCCGGTCCTGCCCCAGGTGGCCTCCGCCTTCGCCGTCTCCCTCACCCTGATGCTCGGCGCGCTGGCGGTCACCGTCGCGGTGGCCGCACTGGTCAGCGCCCGCACCCTGTACCTCGGCTCCCGGCGGCGGCTGCACCGGGTTCGCGCGGGCACCGGGGCCGCCGTCCTCGCCGCCCTGCCCAAGTTCCTGCTCGCCTCGCTCCTCGCCACCGTCTGCGGGGTATGGCTCGACTGGTTCCCCTCCAGCGGCTGGGAGGGACCGCAGTCGATGGTGCTGCCCGCGCTCGCCCTCGGCGTCCCGTCCGGAGCGGTGATCGGCGGGCTGCTCGACCAGGCGCTGCCCGCCGCCTTCAACGAGCCCTGGGCGCGCACCTGGTGCGCCTACGGATTCCCCTCCGGCCTCACCGCCCGGAACGCGCTGCGCCGTACGCTGGCCGGTGTACTCCCGCAGCTCCTGCCGACCGTCGTCGCCCTGGTCGGCGGCGCGGTCGCGGTGGAGAAGATCTTCAACATCCCGGGGCTCGGCCGGCTCGCCCTGGACGCCGCCATGGCCCAGGACCTCCCGCCGCTGCAGACGGCGACGCTGTTCCTGGTCCTGCTCGGCGTCACCGCCGGCCGCCTCCTGCAGGCCCTGCGCCATGCCCTGCTCGGCCCCGCCCTGCGCGACGGCGCGCTGGCCACCCTGCACCAGCCGGCCCTCCCGCGACGGCGCTCCCCCCGCCGGGTCGCCGCACTCTGCGCCGCCGCCCTGCTCACCCTGGTCGTGGCAGGACTGCTGCGCGATCCCCTGCACGTGGACACGGCCGCCCGGCTGATGCCGCCGTCCGCCGCGCACCCGCTCGGTACGGACTCCCTCGGCCGTGACCTGCTGGCCCGGCTCGGCCACGGGGCGCTGCGCACGGCCGGTGTGGCCCTCGCGGTGACCGCGGTCAGCGCCGCCGCCGGGCTGCTCGTCGGCCTGACGGCGCGGGTCGGCGCGGGCCTGACCGAGGTGGCGTCCACGCTGCCGGCCGTCCTCGCGGGACTGCTGACGACCGCGGTGACCGGCCCCTCCGTGTGGGGTGCCGCGTGCGCGGTCTGCCTGGTGGCCTGGACGCCGTACGCCGCCCAGGCCGCCGCGTTGCTGGAGGAGGAACGGGCGAGCGGTCACCTGCTCGCGTCGGTCTCCTTCGGCGCCGGCCCGCGGTATCTGCTGCGCCACCACCTGCTGCCCGCGGTCCTGCCCGCGCTCCTGCGCAACGCCCTGCTGCGGCTGCCCACCACGGTCCTCGTCCTGGCCTCCCTCGGCTTCCTGGGCCTGGGCGAGCAGCCGCCCACCCCGGAGTGGGGGCGCCTGCTGTCGGAGAACCAGCCGTACGGGGAACTGGCGCCCTGGACCGTCCTCGCCCCGGCCGGCGCGCTCGTCCTGCTGTCGGTTCTCGCCGTGTCCGCCACACCGTCGGGACGGAGCGGTACGCGCCGGTCAGGCGCGGCCTCCTGAACGGAGGGCGTGCCGCCCGATCGCTCGGGGGCACGCCCTCGGTGTACGGCTTCCGGTCAGAAGAGCGAGTACAGCAGCTTGTTCGGTGAGCCGCTGCCGGCGCTCTGGACGACGCCGGTGGTGGCGTTGGCGCTCAGGGCGTCACCGACCTGCGCCGGGGTGGCCGAGGGGTGGTCGGCCAGGTACAGCGCGGCGGCGCCTGCGACGTGCGGGCTCGCCATGGACGTGCCGCTGATGGTGGTGGTGGCGTCGTCGCCGGTGCTCCAGGCCGAGGTGATGCCCACACCGGGCGCGAAGATGTCCAGGCAGGTGCCGTAGTTGGACCAGGACGCCTTCGTGTCGGTCTTGTCGGTCGCGCCGACCGTGAGGGCCTCGGGGACGCGGGCGGGGGAGTACTTGCAGGCGTCCTGGGCCCGGCCGCCCTGGTTGCCGTTGCCCGCGGCCACGGCGTAGGTGACGCCGGAGGTGATGGAGTTCTGCACGGCGGCGTCGAGGGTGGAGTTGGCGCCGCCGCCGAGGCTCATGTTCGCCACGGCCGGCTTGACGGCGTTGGCGGTCACCCAGTCCACGCCGGCGACGACACCGGAGATGGTGCCCGAGCCGTTGCAGTCGAGGACGCGGACGCCGACGATCGAGGCGGCCTTGGCGACACCGTAGGTCGATCCGGCGGCGGTTCCGGCGACGTGGGTGCCGTGGCCGTTGCAGTCCTCGCCGTTCTGGCCGTCTCCGATCGTGTCCGTACCGATGCTCGCCCGGCCGCCGAACTCGCTGTGGCTGACGCGGACGCCGGTGTCGATGACGTACACGCGGACACCGGACGCCGTGGTGTTGTACGTGTACGAGCCGTCGAGCGGAAGCTGTCGCTGGTCGATGCGGTCGAGGCCCCAGGTGGCGTTCGACTGGGTGGTGTTGATGCGGACCCGGGAGTCCTGCTCGACGTAGGCGACGCGGGGATCGGCGGCGAGCCGGTGCGCCTGGGCGGCGGTGGTCCTCGCCGCGAAGCCGCGGACCGAGGAGCGGTACACATGGGTGACGTCGGCGTCGTGCGCGGCGGCGAGGTCGCGCGCCGCGGCGTCGACGGACGCCTTGGGCGTGTCCTTGAGGACCACGATCCAGCCGTCGGATATCGCGGTGGCCGCGGGGGCGAGGCGGACGTCCGGAGTGGGCGCCGCGGACGCGGGGGAGGCCGCGAGAAGTCCTGCGGCGAGAGCGGTGGCGGAAATGAGCGCGCGGAGTGGTCGCGCGGGGGATCTCATCGGTCAACCAGACCTTTCGTTGTCCGGGTTACGGGCAATGACGGGCCGTGCGGTGTGCAGCCGCCCGGGGTCTCCGGGTGGCTCCGGTCGACGGGTGGTCAGGCCGTTCACCGGTGGTGCGCGCCGATGCACCGCCGGCACGGTGTGTCCGGTGGGGCGGGGCGCGGCCGCAACCTTGGCATGGTCACTTCATGCGGGGCAAGGGGTGTGGACCGATCCGGAGCGACTTGGAGCGCTCCGGAGCGATCCGCGCCGGAAGTCGTGCGCGAAGGCGCAGCGTGTGCCGGGATGCGTTGCGGGCTTGGCGGGATTTCGACTTGCGTCCGACCGATGGGGCCATTTCGGCTTTGGATTAGGTTAGGCTAACCTCTGCTGCGTGCAAGCTGCTGAAGAGACCTCCGCGGCCGCCCGGCCCCGCGGTCATGAACTCTCGGCCACGGGCGTCACCGTGGCGTACGAAGGCGTCGACGTCGTCCACGACGCCTCGATGACGCTGCGGCCCGGCCATGTGACCGTCCTGGTCGGACCGAACGGCAGCGGCAAGTCGACGCTCCTGCGCACGATCGCACGTCTGCAGCGGCCCAGGACCGCCGCACTCGTCATCGACGCCGACACCGACGGCCTCGCGCTGAGCCCCCGTGAGTTCTCACGCCGCGTGGCCCTGCTGACGCAGGGGCGGCCCACGCCCAGCGGGCTGACCGTTCGCGACGTCGTCGAGTTCGGCCGCTACCCGTACCGGGGCCGCTGGGGCAAGGCCGACCCGGACGGCCCCGCCGCGGTGGACCGCGCACTCGCCCTGACGGGCGTCGCGGAACTCGCCGACCGGGGAGCCGAACACCTCTCGGGCGGGCAGCTCCAGCGGGTCTGGCTCGCCGGCTGCCTCGCACAGGAGACCGGCGTACTCCTCCTCGACGAGCCGACCACCTACCTGGACCTGCGCTATCAGGTCGAACTCCTCGACCTCATGCGCGATCTGGCGGACGACCACGGCATCGCCGTGGGCGCCGTCCTGCACGACCTCGACCAGGCCGCGGCCGTCGCCGACCGGATCGTCCTGCTCCACGCGGGAAGGATCGTCGCCGACGGCCTCCCCGAGGACGTGCTGACGGCGGAGCGGCTGACCGACACGTACGGCATCCGCGTCGACGTCGACACCGACCCCCTCACCGGCCGACTGCGCACCCGCGCGATCGGCCGGCACCACACGCGAAGCGAAAGGCTCAGTACCCCCTCATGAGACGCCTCCTCCTCACCGCGGCGGCCGCCACCGCCGCGGCCCTCACCCTGACCGCCTGCGGGACGACCGAGCCCGCCGCCGACGACAAGGCGAAGAAGACCGCCGAGAAGATCACCCTCACCGACGCCTCCGGCAAGGACGTCGTACTGAACGGCCCCGCCAAGAAGGTCGTCGGCACCGAGTGGCACGAGGTCGAGCTGCTGGTCTCGCTGGGCGTCGACCCCGTCGGCGTCGCCGACGTCAAGGGTTACAAGACCTGGGACTCCGCGGTCCCGCTGAGGAACGAGCCGAAGGACATCGGCACCCGCGGTGAGCCGAGCATGGACACCATCGCCGCACTGAAGCCGGACCTCATCGTCGCCAGCACCGACCTGCCCCCGGCCGCCGTCAAGCAGCTGCGCGACGTCGCCCCGGTGGTGGAGGTCAAGTCCGCCGACGCGGCCGACCCGATCGGCCAGATGACGAAGAACCTCGACCTGCTCGCCCAGGCCACCGGTACCACCGAGAGGGCCACCGAGCTCAAGAAGACGTTCGAGGCCAAGATCGAGGAGGGCAAGAAGGCCCTCGCCGGCGCCGGCCTCGCCGGCGCGAAGGTCGCGTTCGCCGACGGCTACGTGGTCTCCAACCAGGCCTCCATCCGCCCCTTCACCAGCGGTTCGCTCATCGGCGCTGTCAACGAGCGGCTCGGCCTGAAGAACGACTGGACGGTCAAGGGCGACCCGGCATACGGCCTCGGCACGACCGACGTCGAGGGCCTGACCAAGCTGAGCGCCGACGTGCACTTCGCCTACATCGGCAACGCGGGCGACAAGAACAGCACCCCGTTCACCGGCGTGCTCGCCAAGGACAAGGTGTGGACCTCGCTGCCGTTCGTGAAGAAGGGCAATGTCCACCGCCTGCCCGACGGCATCTGGATGTTCGGCGGTCCCGAGTCGATGAACAAGTACATCGACTCGATCATCGCCCTGACGAAGAAGTAGCACCATGGCCGTCACCGCGACAACCCCCGCCACCCGTCCGTCGCCGGCCACGTCCCGGACGGGCGCGGCCGCGGTGACGGCCGCCCTGGTCCTGCTGGTCGCCGCCCTCGCGCTGGTCGACCTCACCCAGGGCACGGCCGCGGTCGGCGCCCCCGAGGTCTGGAAGGCGCTCACCGGCCGGGCCGACCCCGCCGACGCGTCCGTCGTCGTCGCCTCGCGGCTGCCGCGCATGGCCGCCGGGCTGCTCGTCGGCGTCGTGCTCGGCATGGCGGGCGCCGCCCTGCAGGCGGTCAGCCGCAACGTCCTCGCGTCGCCCGACACCCTCGCCGTCAACGCCGGCTCGTACCTGGCCCTCGGGCTGGCCGCCGCCACCGGCGTCTCGCTGCCGCTGCTCGCGTCCTCCGGCGTCGCGTTCGCCGGCGGCCTCGCGGCGGCCGCCGTCGTGCTCGGGCTGTCCGGCCTGGGCGCCGGCACGGTCCGGCTCGTCCTCGCGGGCAGCGCCCTCACCCTCGGCCTCATCGCCGTCACCGAGGGGCTGCTCCTGCTGTTCCCCCAGCAGACCCAGGGCCTCTACGCGTGGAACCAGGGGAGCATCTCCCAGAACGGGTTCGACGGCGTGCTCCAGATGGCGCCCGTCGGGCTCGCCGGCCTCGCCGGGCTGCTGCTCATCGCCCGCCGCGTCGACGCCCTGGCCCTCGGCGAGGACGCCGCCCGCGGCCTCGGCGTCCCCGTCCGCGCCACCCGCGTCACCGCCGTCGTGCTCTCGGCCCTGCTCTCCACGGCGGCCGTCACCCTCGCCGGACCGATCGGCTTCGTCGGCCTGTGCGCCCCCGCCCTCGTCCGGCCCCTCACCCGCAGGTTCCGCGCGTTCACCCGCACCCGGGCGAGCGTTCCGACGGCCGGCCTGGCCGGTGCGGCGCTCGTCCTCGGCTCGGACGTACTGCTGCGCGCCGTCGTGCCGGCGGACGTCGCGGTCGCCGTGCCGACCGGCGTCGTCACCAGCCTCGCCGGCGCCGTCTTCCTGATCGTGATGGCGACGAGGGTGCGGGACACTGCCGGTGCCGCCGCCTCCGACCGGCTGCGCATCCGGAGCAGGGCCGTCTTCCTCACCACCGCGGCCGTCCTGGCCGCCGTGCTCGTCGGCGTGACGATCGCCGCCGTCCTGCTCGGCGACGCCACACTGCTCCTGGGCGACGTGATGAACTGGGCCCAGGGCCGCGCCGGGCAGACCATCACCTTCGTCCTCGACACCCGCGTGCCGCGCGTCCTCGCCGCCCTCCTCGCGGGCGCGGCACTCGCCCTGGCCGGGACGCTCGTCCAGGCCGTGACCCGCAATCCGCTCGCCGAACCCGGTGTCCTGGGCGTCTCCGGCGGGGCCGCGCTCGGCGCCGTCCTCCTGGTCACGACCGTGCCCCTGGCGGGCCCCTGGGGCGTGGCCGGTGCGGCCTTCGCGGGCGCCGCGACCAGCTCCGTCCTCGTCTTCGGGCTCGCCGCGCGGGGCGGGTTCCAGCAGAACCGTCTCGTCCTCGTCGGCTTCGGTGTCGCCACCGGGGCATCCGCCCTGATCAGTCTGCTCATCATCCTCACCGACCCCTTCAACGCGACGAAGGCGCTCACCTGGCTGTCGGGCTCCACCTACGGCCGGACCCTCCCGGACGTGGTGCCCCTCGCGGCGGTGCTCGCCGTCGGCGTGACCCTCGCGGTGACGCGGCGCACGGAACTCGACCTGGTGTCACTGGACGAGGACACCCCGCGGCTCCTCGGACTCGACCCGGGACGCAGCCGCCTCGGCTTCCTCGTCCTGAGCGTCCTGCTCAGCGCCACCGCCGTGGCCGCCGCCGGCACGATCGGCTTCGTGGGACTCGTCGCACCGCACGCGGCCCGGGCCCTGGTGGGCCGGCAGCACGCCCGGGTCGTGCCGGTCGCGGTACTCCTCGGCGCCCTCCTCGTCTGCACGGCGGACCTGGTGGGCCGCACCGTGATCGCACCCGCCCAGCTCGGCGCCGGCCTCATGACCGCCGTGATCGGCACGCCGTACTTTCTCCACCTCCTGGTACGCAGCCGCCGGTAGCGCACGCGCGTCCGCGAGGAAGCCGCCCGCGGTACCGCGCGCTCCGGTGGAAGGCCCGCGCCGACAGCGGGACAATTCATGTGATAACCGTTTCGGTTTCGCCTTGCGGGAGGACCGCTCATGCGCGTGTTCTCAGGCCGCGGCCCGGTGCTCCTCTCCGGGGTCGTGCTCGCGTCGCTCTGGCTCTGCGGATGCGGGGCCGCGGGGACGCCCACCACCGCTCCCACCATCGCTCCGACCACCGCTCCCGCGGAGCCCACACCGTCCGCCGCTGTCCCGGTCGTCGCCTCGACCAACGTGTACGGGGACGTCGCGGAGCGCGTCGGCGGAGACCTGGTCAGGGTGGTCTCGCTCATCAGCGACCCGGCGCAGGACCCGCACGCGTACGAGGCGGGGACACGCAACCAGCTGGAGCTGTCCCGGGCGAAGGTCGTCGTGGAGAACGGCGGCGGCTACGACGACTTCGTCGGCCAGATGCTGCGCGGCGCGCGGAACTCCTCGGCCGAGGTCGTCAACGCCGTGGAGGTGTCCGGCAAGGCCCCGGACGACGGCGGCGAGTTCAACGAGCACGTGTGGTACGACCTGCCGACCATGGGCCGGCTCGCCGACCGTATCGCCGACGCCCTCGCGAAGGCCGCCCCGGCGGATGCCGACGTCTTCCGGAAGAACGCCACGGCGTTCAAGGAGGAGCTGCGGGCCGTCCAGACCGAGGAGGCGCGGATCAAGAACGAGCACGGGGGCACCGCCGTCGCGGTCACCGAGCCCGTACCGCTGTACATGATCGAGGCGTGCGGACTGCGGAACGTCACGCCGCCGGCCTTCAGCGAGGCGGTCGAGGAAGGCGAGGAGGTCTCCCCACGAGTCCTGCGCGAGACGCTCGGCCTGTTCGCCGACGCTACGGCAGACGTGCTGGTCCACAACGAGCAGACGTCGAGCCCGCAGACCGAGCGGGTGGAGCAGGCGGCCCGGGACCACGGAGTCCCGGTCGTCCCCGTCACCGAGACGCTGCCCCCGGGCAAGGACTACGTCGCCTGGATGACCGCCAACGTGGACGCGCTCCGGCGCGCCCTGGAGAAGTAGCCGCCACCGGATACGCCATGGACCGTACGGAGGCCATCGCGCCGCTCCACGATCGCAGCGCCCGCGGCGAGGCCCGCCGCGAGGCCCGCGGCGAGGCCCGCAGTGACGCAGGCGGCGCCGCCCCGGTGATCAGCCTGCGCGGCGGAACGCTCGCCTACGGTGGCCGGGTGCTGTGGCAGGGGCTGGACCTGGACGTGTGGCCCGGCGAGTTCCTGGCGGTGCTGGGCCCGAACGGCTCCGGCAAGACCAGCCTGCTGCGCGTGGTCCTGGGCCTGCGCCGGCTGACCGCGGGCTCCGTCACGGTGCTCGGCCGCGCTCCGGGGAACGTGGGGCGGGACATCGGGTACGTTCCGCAGCACCGGGCGCTGCCCGCGCACACCCTGGTGCGGGCCCGGGACGTCGTACGGCTCGGCATGGACGGGCACCGGTGGGGCCCCCGGCCCGCCCGCCGCCGCGCGGACCGCCGGCACCGCGCGGACGAACTCCTGGAGGCGGTCGGGGCGGCGTCGTTCGCGGACGTACCCCTCGGCCGGCTCTCCGGCGGCGAACAGCAGCGCGTCCGTGTCGCCCAGGCCCTCGCCACGGACCCGCGCGTCCTGCTGTGCGACGAGCCGCTGCTGTCCCTGGACCTGCAGTACCAGCGCGCGGTGACCGGGCTGATCGATCAGCGGCGGCGGACCGCCGGCACGGCCGTCGTCTTCGTGACGCACGAGATCAACCCCGTGCTCGGGATGGTGGACCGGGTGCTCTATCTGGCTCCTGGCGGATTCCGGATCGGCCCGCCGGACCAGGTGATGACCACGTCCACCCTGTCCGAGCTGTACGGGACGCGGGTCGACGTCGTGCGGGTCAGGGACCGCGTGGTGGTCGTCGGCGCACCCGACGCCGCCATGACCCACAACCACGGGAACGGGCCGACCGGCAACGGCAACGGCAATGGCCCCGGCAACGGCAATGGCCCCGGCACCGTCGAGGGCGGACGGACATGACGGGACCCGCGCCCTTCGCGGACGCGGCCGGCGTCGCGCAGGACGACCGCCGCGGC
The DNA here is from genome assembly GCF_013362995.1 of Streptomyces sp. TRM64462. GTDB lineage: Bacteria > Actinomycetota > Actinomycetes > Streptomycetales > Streptomycetaceae > Streptomyces. Next base: position 19,131 of record NZ_JABWDV010000458.1, read on the forward strand.
CTGTGGCGGGAGGTCTTCGACTTCGGCGACTACGGAGATCTGCTGGTCCTGGTCCAGAGCTCCCTGGTCGCCGGCGTGCTGCTCGGGCTCGTCGGAGGGCTCGCCGGCGTTTTCGTGCTCATGCGGGATCTGCCGTTCGCCGTGCACGGCATCAGCGAACTGTCCTTCGCAGGAGCCGCCGCGGCGCTGCTGCTCGGCCTGAACGTCGTGGCCGGGTCCATCGTCGGCTCCCTGCTGGCCGCCGCCGCGATCGGCGTCCTCGGCGTCCGGGCACGGGACCGCAACTCCGTCATCGGCATCATCCTGCCGTTCGGACTGGGCCTCGGCGTGCTCTTCCTGTCGCTCTACCAAGGCCGGGCGGCGAACAAGTTCGGTCTGCTGACCGGCCAGATCATCGCCGTCGACACCCCCCAGCTCACCTGGCTCGCCGGCACCTCCGCAGTGGTGCTCCTCGCCCTGATGCTGCTGTGGAGGCCGCTGACCTTCGCCAGCGTCGACCCGGAGGTCGCGGAGGCCCGCGGTGTGCCCGTACGCGCGCTGTCCCTGGCGTTCATGCTGGTCCTCGGGCTGGCGGTGGCCCTGTGCGTGCAGATCGTGGGCGCTCTGCTGGTGCTGTCGCTGCTCGTCACGCCCGCCGCCGCGGCGGCTCGGGTCACGGCTTCGGCCGTGCTGCTGCCCGTCCTGAGCGTCGTCTTCGCGCTCGTGGCCATGGAGGGAGGCATGCTGCTCTCCCTCGGCAGCAGCGTCCCCGTCTCCCCGTACGTCACGACGATCTCCTTCCTGATCTATCTCACCTGCCGCCTGTACGGCACGAAGCGGGGCCTCCGACTCGCCCGGACGCGAAGTGCGGGCGCAGACTGAAGGTGGGGCCGCGCGGTCACAAGGCCCACATCACCGAACCGATCCCGAACCCTCAGGCCCCTGAAGGTCGTGGCGTCCGCCGTCCAGGCAGAGGCCCGACGCCGATCCGGAAGGAGCGCCTCATGCATCCCATGGCTGTCGCCGGCGCAGCGGCCGGCCGTCTCGCCCACTACGCGGCGTCAGGAGTGGTGGGCGGCCTGATCATCCGGGGTCTCTCCCAGCGGCTGCCGGACGGCACGTCGGCGGCCCGCAAGGCCCTCGTCGGCGGGATCGCGAGCGGTATCGTCGCCGGGCGCTGGCTCTCCTCGGCCGCCGAGGAGGCCCGGCTCAAGGCCGGTGACATGCTCGCGGAGGCGCGGACGAGCCTGGGCGAGGAGGCACCGCCGCCCTCCGCCGTCAAGGTCGAGACCCACGAACACGACCACGGACACGAGCACTGATCATGTCCGAGGTGACCGTCCGCTCGGTCGCCGCCGGCCGGGCCAGGCTGACCGTCCCGTGGCTGCGGGCGCATCCCGGCAGCGCGGGGCTGGTCGACGAGCGGCTGGCCGGTGTCAGCGGCTTCCGCGCGCTGCGCGTCTTCCCCCGCACCGGCAGCGTCATCATCTGGATGACCCCCGACCTCCTCGATGTCGACCGGCTGGTCGGCGCGCTCGAAGAGGCCCCGCCGCCGTCCGCGCCCGCCAAACCGACCCGGTCCGTCCCGGACTCGTCCACCGGCGAGCTGGCGCGGCTCGTCGTGGGCGGCGCCGTGCTGGCGCTGGTGGCGGTGCGCCGACTGCTGGTCAGGCCTCGGTTCCGGTTCGGCTCGTCCGGCGCGGGCGGCGTGCTCACGGTGCTGTTCACGGGGCTGCCGTTCTTCCGGGGCGCGCTGCGCTCGCTGCGCGGCCGCAGTTCACCCGGTACGGACACCCTGGTCTCCGCCGCCACGCTGATCTCGCTCGTGCTGCGCGAGAACGTGGTCGCGCTCACCGTGCTGTGGCTGCTGAACATCGGCGAGTTCCTCCAGACCCTCACCCTGCGCCGCACCCGGCGCGCCATCGAAGAATTGCTGACGATCGGTGAGGAACGCGTCTGGGTCGTACGCGAGGGCGGCGTCGAGGTCGAGGTCGCGCTCGACGAGGTGACGCAGGGCGATGTCGTCGCCGTGTACGAGCACCACCGCGTCCCCGTCGACGGACACGTCCTGTCCGGCGAGGCACTGGTCGACCAGGCGGCCGTCACCGGCGAGGCCCTGCCCGTCTACGCCCGCGAGGGCAGTCACGTCTACGCCGGGACGATCGTCACCTCGGGCTCGCTCACCGTCCGCGCCGACCAGGTCGGGCGGGACACCACGGTCGGCCGGATCATCACCCGCGTCGAGGAGGCCCAGTCCGACCGGGCGCCGATCCAGACGGTGGCCACACGGTTCACCCGCCGCTTCGTGCCCGTCTCCTTCGCGGTGGCGGCCCTGACGTACGCCTTCACCCGGGACGCCCGCCGGGCGATGACCATGCTGCTGATCGCCTGCCCCTGCGCCGCGGGCCTCGCCACGCCCACCGCGATCAGCGCCGCCATCGGCAACGGCGCACGGCGCGGCACCCTCATCAAGGGCGGCACCCACCTGGAGGGCGTCGGCCGTGTCACGGCCGTGGTCTTCGACAAGACCGGCACCCTCACCTTCGGCAAGCCCCTCGTGACGAGCGTGGTGAGCCTCAGCGACCTCTTCACGGCCGACGACGTGCTCCGCCTGGCCGCCTCCGGCGAGCTGCACGCCCGGCACCCGCTGGCACAGGCGATCGTCGCCCACACGGAGCAGCAGCACCTGCACGTACCCATCCACCAGGCGTGCGAGGTCGTCCTCGGGATGGGCATGCGCGCCGAACTGGACGGCACCCGCCTCCTCGTGGGCAGCCCCGCGCTGCTGCGCCAGCACGGCGTCGAGCCGACCGACGAGGCCCAGGGCTGGACCGAGCGGTTGCGGTCCGGCGGCGAGACGGTCATCTGCATCGCCCAGGACGAGAACCTGATCGGCATCCTCGGCGTGTCGGACGCCGTACGCGCGGGAGCGGGCACCGTCATCCGGCAGCTCCGCGACCTCGGCGTGTCCCGGCTGATCCTGCTCACCGGCGACGCCCCCGAGACCGCGCAGGTCGTCGCGGACTCGCTCGGCATCACCGAGGTCCACGCGCACGCCCTGCCCGAGGGCAAGCTCCAGCTGATCCGCGACCTCCGTGCCGAGGGCCACACGGTCGCCATGGTCGGCGACGGCACCAACGACGCCCCCGCACTCGCCCTCGCCGACGTGGGCATCAGCATGGGCGAGCACTCCTCGCACGTCGCCCTGGAGACCGCCGACATCGCCCTGGCGGGCAACGACCTCCGGCAGGTCGCGGCCGTCGTCGAACTCAGCCGTCACACCCTGAGGGTGGTCCGCCAGAACTACGGCCTGGCCATCGGCGTCAATCTGCTGGGCCTCGTCGCGGGCGCCGGCGGCTCCATCAACCCCGTCGCCGCCGCCCTGCTGCACAACACCAGCAGCATCGCCGTCGTCGCCAACTCGGCGCGCCTGGTCAACCACACCCCCCACCTCCCGCACCCGACAGGCGAAGAACCGACAGCGGCACCTCTGGAGGCCCGCCGGGTCCCCTGACCCGGCGCTCTGACGAAGTGGCGGACTGCTGAGGGACCGGGCGAGCCGCTCCGGCACTGACAACGCGTGCCGGCCGGGTCGCCAGAGGCGGGGCAACAGGGGCGAGTGCCACTTTCCGGTGCATTTCATCAGATTCCACGCGTGCAGCACGACTGCCGGGCTACGGTGCGTAGTTCAGGCACTACCAGGGTGTGTCCGGCAGGGGCTGCAAGTGTCGTCGGCGGGCTGACGTTCCCCGCCGTACCGCGTTCGTTCCACACCTTCCACGGAGACCGAGCCCACTCGGAGGGGAAAGCCATGGGAAAGCGGCGAGTGATCACGGGCAGGAGCCAGGAACCACGTCAACGGTTCGCGGAGGAGCTGCGGCGCCTGCGCTTGGAGCGCGGCCACAGCCTGCGCCAACTCGGCGAACGGCTGGGCTGGGACTGGTCCCTGTTCGGAAAGATGGAGAAAGGGGACACGCTGGGTGGCCCGGAGGTGGTCGAGGCGCTCGACCAGCACTACGGGACGCCGGGCCTGTTCGTCACGCTGTGGGAGCTGGCGGCGGGGGACCGCACGCAGTTCAAGGAGCAGTACCGGCGGTACATGGCGCTGGAGGGGGAGGCGGTGAGCCTGTGGCACTTCGCGGTGAGCGTGCTCCCGGGGTTGTTGCAGACGCCGGGGTACGCGCGGGACGTGTTGGTGGTCGGGGGCTACAAGGGCGAGGAGCTGGAGCGGCAGGTGAAGGCCCGGATGGGCCGACGCGATCTGCTGGACGGCGAGGACGCGCCGCCGTTCCGTACGATCCTGTCGGAGGCGGTGTTGCGAACGCCCTTGCGTGATGTCGAGGCGTGGCGAGAGCAACTGGAGTATGTGGTGGAGATGGCGCGCCACCCGAACGTGACCCTGCAGGTGCTGCCGCTTGATGTTGGCCTACATGGACTGGTGAGCAGCGACGTAATGTTCCTGCGCCTGGTGGATGGGCGTACTGTGGCTTACACGGAAAACGCACACCGTGGCGAACTCATCGAGGAGAACACGCTGGTTGAGCGCCTGCAGCGCGCATACGATGCGATGCGCGACCTGGCGCTCTCACCCGCTGAGTCGCGGAAGTTCATCCTTGCCATGTTGGAGGAAGTGCCGTGCGACCCATCGATCTGAGTGCCGTGAACTGGCGCAAGAGCTCCTACAGCAACCCGGACGGTGGTCAGTGCGTCGAGATCTCCGACGACTTCACGACCGTTGTCCCTGTACGCGACAGCAAGACTCCGAACGGCCCCGTACTCGTGTTCCCGGCGGGCGGTTGGGCCGCGTTCGTCGGCGCGGTCAGGGGCGGGCGGTTGGCTCGCTGAGCCGGCCGGCGCGCCTCTCACGTACGCATTGCTGCCCCCGACCACCGGTACCGGTCGGGGGCAGCAATGCGTCAGAAGTCGTTGCGGTTGGCCGTGACGACCTTGCACTCCACCTTCTTGGCGCCTTCGAGCTTCTCCCCGCTCACCAGGATGCCCGCGTCCTTGTCCGTGAAGGTCTGCTTCGGCGCCAGGTTGTCCGCGGTGGACATGAAGTCGCTGACCTTCTTTCCGTCGGCGAGGACCTCGCCCTCCAGGAAGTAGTTGTAGCGGCGGTCGCCGTTGTTGGTGTAGTCGATGTGCAGCGTCAGTTCCTTGCCCAGTTCGCCGGTGACGACGGCGCACTTGGAGACGCGGAAGTCCTTCAGGACCGGGTTGGCGTCCGAGCCCTTGCTGCCGTCCTCGACCTTCGCGGAGTCGAAGGACTTGTCGAGCTCCTTCTGGGTCTCCTTGACCGCCTCGTCGACCGCCTTGAAAAACACGGCGTTCATGACGAAGAACATCACGATCGCGAGAATCGACGTGACCAGGGCGGTGATCGACGGCCCCTTGCCCTTGCCGACCTTCCCCGACTTGGCGAGCCCGATGCCGCCGAAGATCAGGCCGAGGATCGCCAGCGGCCACACGATCACGTTCACGATGGGGATGAAGCTGACGACGATGGCGAGGATGCCGAGGACCAGGCCGGCCGTGGCCAGGCCGTTGCTCTTGGGCGGCTGGGGTGCCGCGAGGTCCGGCTGAACAGGCTGCGGCGGAACGTGAGACAAGGAAGAGCCCCCCCGGGCGATTGTGTGAGTCGGTCTGCGACGGCGTGCCGGTATCGGTTCTCGCCACGCGACCGACGGGCTTGATGACGCCGGGGCAACTTAGATCAGGTGTCGAGCGAGGTGCAAGTTGTTTGTGTGCAGCAACGGACCTTGGAAGGCCGACCGCCCGGTCCGGGCCCCGGGCCCGGTGTGCCTCGTGCCCGGTGATCCGCCCCCCGCGCCGTCCCGGCCCGTGCATCCTGGAGGCCGGTGCGGTGTGGGGTCCTCGCGCGGGGAGCGCGCGGGGCGGGAGGGGGAGCGGTATGCGGAGCGGACGGTCGGTCGGAGTGGCGCTGGTGGACGACCATCCCGTGGTGCTCGCCGGGATCGAGTACTGGTACGCCGCGTCCGGCCACCCCATCACGGTGCTCGCCAAGGGGCAGGACGTGTCCGTCGCGCTGACCGGGCCCGGCGCAGACGCGGACGTCGTCGTGCTCGATCTCCAGCTGTCCGAGGCCGGACCCGCGTACCCGGAGCTGAAGCGACTGGTCGCCCGGCAGCGGCAGGTCATCGTCTACACCATGAAGGACAGTCAGGAGGCGGCACTGACCTGCCTCGACCTGGGGGCCTTCACGTATCTCACCAAGGCCGAGGGGGAACGCCACCTGGTCGCCGCGACGCTGGCGGCGGCCGAGGGCGTGCCGTACACCCCGCCCGCGCTCGCGGGCGCCTTCGGCAGTGACACGCGGCGTGGGCGTCCCGTGCTGGCGCCCCGCGAGGTGGACGTGCTGCTGGAGTGGTTCCAGTCGGAGTCCAAGGCCATGGTCGCGGAGAGCCTGGGCCTTTCCGTACGGACCGTGAACACGTACCTCGACCGGGTCCGGATCAAGTACGCCAACGCCGGGCGGCCCGCGACGACCAAGGCCAACCTCGTCGCGCGAGCCGTTCAGGACGGGCTGGTCTCCCTCGACGAACTCTGAGCGCCGGCCGTACCGCCCGCCGGCGCCGTCGCGCACGCCGCCTCCACCCACAGCCGTCCCTCACCGCTCACGGTCCGCACCCGCACCTCGTCCGTCCCCGTCACCGGGATGCCCGCCGCGGGCCCGTCGACGACCACCCCGACGCGTACGCGCCCGCCGCCGCGCACCACGGTCGCCCTCGCCGTACCGTTCGCCGCCGCCAGCGCGGCCAGCACCGGCTCGATCAGCGCCCGGCGCAGGCCGCGCGGCAGCTCGGCGGGGGCGCCCCGGACGGCGAGCTGCACGCCGACGCCGTTGCGCTCGGCCACGTCGATGCCGGCGCGCAGCTCGTGGACCAGGGGGTCGGCGGCGTAGTCGTTCTCGGCGAACAGCCGCCGCAGCTTGGCCGCCTCCAGCGCGCACCGGCGCCGCACGTCGTCGTCCCGTGGGTCGAGCGACCCCTCGGCCAGCCCCGCGAGCAGCGGGAACACCGTCGCGCTCAGGGCCCGGTAGCGCTCCCGCTGGTCCCGGTGCAGCTGCTCGGCCACCGCCGCCTCCGTGAGCAGCCGCTCCTGTTCGCGCAGCGCCGTGCCCGCCGACCTCGCGCAGTCCCGCAGCAGCCGCGCCCCGACCGCCATGGCCACCTGGAACCCGCACACGGCCACGGCGCTCACCGCCATGCCCGCCGCCTCCTGCCGCGCCGGCACCCCGTCGAGCACCAACAGCACGAACATGGCGGCGAGATGCCCGCCCAGGAACGCCCAGGTGGCCGCGAGCGGCCGGTCCATCAGCAGGACGACACCGAACCAGCCGGCCTCCAGGAACGACCAGTGCCACGTACTGAGGAAGTGGGCGCCCGGCAGTTCGCAGGTCGCGGCCGCCGACGCGAGGAGCGTGCACCCGGCCCCCACGTACGGCCACGGCGACGGCCCGCGTGGGGCGGACCTGCCCTTCCGCCGGCGGGTCGTCTCCAGAGCCGTGCTCACCACCAGGACGGCCAGGACCAGGGTCAGCAGGCCGAACGCGGTGAGCTGCAGCCACGGCCGCCGGTAGTCGGACAGCCGGCTCGACAACGCCGGGAGCGCCAGGCCGACATGTACGGCGGCGAGGATGCCGACTGTGGCGAGCCGCGCACCGCCCCGCAGCCGGTCGGAGATCTGCTCGGTCAGCGGCTCGCGGAGGGGTTCGGGGAGGGGTTCGGGGAGGGGGGCGAGCCCCGGTTCGGTCAGCGGTTCGCGCCGTGCTTCGGGCAGTCGCTCGCGCAGGTGTTCCGGGGCGCGCGGGCGATCCGGCGAGCGTTCACGCACGGGGCCACTCCAGCCGTACCCGCGTGCCCAGACCCGGCCGGGACGTCACCTCGGCGCGGCCGCCGGCCGCACGCATCCGCTCCACGATCGACCGCGACAAGCCGTGTCGGTGCTCAGGGACCGCCGCCACGTCGAAGCCCCGGCCTCGGTCGTCGATCGTCACCACCGTCACGTCACCCCGCCGGGCGACCGTGATCCGCGCCTCGTCCACGCCCGCGTGCCGTGCCACATTGCGCAACGCCTCGCCGCAGCTGTCCCGCAGGGCCACCACGGCCGGCCGCCACAGCGGCACCGGCCCGTCACCGCCGTCGCGCCGCACCTCGGCCCGGACCGGGTGCCGCAGCAGTTCGAGCCTCAGCTCCTCCACCAGATCCGCCTGCCCGGCCGGCTCCTCGCCGCCCGACAGCCGGCGCAGGTCCCTCGCCGACTGCCTCCGCACCACGTCGGGCGGGATCGAGGCGCCGGGCAGGGACGCCATCAGCAGCGTGGCGCACGCCGTGTCGTGCAGCGTCGCCAGGTGCGTCCGCTCCGCCGCCCGCCGCGTCTCGGCCACCCGCGCGGCCCGCCGGGCACGGGCCGCCTCCGCAGCCGCCGCGTCCGCCGCACGGCCGCGCCGGTGCACCACCACGTACAGGCCGCGCGAGAGGGCCGCCTGGACCAGCAGCCAGCCGATGTTGGGCAGCGCCGCCGCCCAGGCGTCCGGCCGTTCCCGGACGACCCCGGCCAGGACGACACCGGCCAGATCGGCGGTGGCCAGGTACACGGCCGCCAGGGCACCGGTGAGCGTCGGGTGGGTCAGCTGGTAGCCGACGGCCACGAAGCTGACGACCACCAGGATCCACGTGCTGCCGTGCGAGGGCTGCGTGGCGGGAACGGTCAGCACCTGGCTGAGACACAGCCCCGTCATGACCGCGAGATCGGCCGCCACCAGCGCGCCCGGGCGTGCGCCCGCCCTCAACCAGGCCAGGTGCAGCAGGCTCCACCCGATCGCGACCGCCGCGACCACACCCGCCACCGCCATGTCCGCCACCGGCATCGCGGGCACCGCGAGCACCGCGCACGAGCACACGATCACCACCCGGAACCGCGGCACGTACCGCCGCAGGAATTCTGCGAACTCCCTTTCCGTGGGCCCCATGAACCGCCGTTCGTCCGCACGACCACCGAAGGCACATCATCCAGGGGACGCCGCTCGCGGAGAAGACGGTTTCCACGCAACGTGTGGGTCGAACGACCGACACCGCACCGCACCCCCGGCCGGTAACGTCCCTCACGCATCGCCGGCCGGGCGAACCGAGCGGAACGCCCGCCGCCGGAGCTGCCCGGACGTGCTTGCCTGTGCGGGGGTGGGCAGGTACGTCCGGCCGCTCACCCTGCGACCACAGGGGCACCCACACCCCCCGGATCACCGCGAGAGAAACGGGGACCGACAGATGACCACACGCACGCTGCGCACCCGCGTCGCGCCGCTCATGCTGACCACGGTGCTGCTCGGCGGCATGGCCATCACGACCGCACAGCCGGCCCAGGCCGCGAAGGCCAAGCCGACGCCGTACTACCTCAAGTTCGACAAGAACCAGAGCGACCCGACCAAGTCGCGGCTGTACCTGATGAAGAAGGGGAGCAAGGGCAAGGCCGACACGAGCGTGGCGAGCTGGCGCGCCGGCTCGGGCAACGGCAGCAAGAACGCGTGCGCCTCGAACGCGGGCTGGCTGCCCAACGGCACGTACGACATCGAGTTCCGCTCGACGTCCTACAACGGCAGCGCGATCAAGGGGTACGTGATCAAGCTGGAGAACAAGTGGTGCGCGGGCAAGAAGACCCAGCGCACCGACCTGTTCATCCACAGCGAGATGCAGAAGAACGGCAAGCAGGGCCCCAAGAAGGGCGCCGACTCGCCCTGGCGCTGGGACGGGGACCGCGACTACAAGTCCCTCGGCTGCATCAAGCTGAAGCCGGCGGACATCAAGAACCTCTTCTCGACGGCCGGTTCGAAGGGCTGGCCGAAGACCCTCAAGGTCGTCAGCTGAGACCGGCCTGACACGGGGGGCGACTCGCGCGACCCACGGGGGAGCACAGCGGGCCGTGCGGGACGAGGGGGCCGTGCCGGAGAGATCCGGCACGGCCCTTCCGCCCGTCCGGCCCTTCCGCCCCTCCGCATGCCGCCTCCATCGGCCGGAGCCAGATGAAGTGACGGATCATCAGAACTTCGCCCGGGCTTGGTACCCGGTTCATGCGGCGCCCCTACGGTCATGGCGGTCCGTAGGCCTACCGAGGAGTGTCGTGAGTACTACCGCACTGACCGCTGCCGCTGCCGCCGCCGCCACGCTGCTGCTCATCACCGGCGCTCCCGCCGCGCAGCCGGTCTCCGTCGCCGCCCGTGCCGAGACGCCCGCCGTGTACGACGACGAGGCGGGCGGCAACGCCGACGCAGATGACCCGGCCGTATGGGTCGACCCCCGGAATCCCGGGCGCAGTCTCGTGATCGGGACGCTCAAGGAAGCCGGGCTCGACGTGTACGGGCTGGACGGCGCACGCGTGCAGCACATCGACGCGCCGGCCGCCCCGGGGGCGGGGGCCGCCGCGGGGCGGTTCAACAACGTCGACGTCGTGTACGGGTTCGAGCTCGGGGGGCGGAAGACCGATCTGGCCGTCGTGAGCGACCGGGGACGGGACCGGGTCCGGGCCTACGCCATCGATCCCGGCGCACTCGCCGCCGGGCGGCCGCCGCTCAGGGACGTCACCGCGCCCGACGTCGCGCCCGTGTTCGCCGCGAACGAGGCCGACGTGGACGAGCAGCGGACCGCGTACGGGCTCACCGCGTTCAGCGACGGCGACGACGCGTACGTGGTCGTGTCGCAGCGGGAGGAGACACGGCTGCGGCTGCTGGAGCTGGAGGACCGGGGCGGGCGCGTCGGGTACAAGGCCGAGGACACGCTCGACCTGCCCGACACCTTCACCCTCCCCGACGGCACCCGCTGGACCCCGTGCGCCGACCCCGGTGAGCGGCCGCAGGTCGAGGGCATGGCCGTCGACCAGGAGAGGCGCGTGCTGTACGCGGCCCAGGAGACCGTCGGGCTGTGGCGCATCGACCTCGACGACGAGGAGTTCGGGAAGCCCCGGCTGGTCGATCGCGTCCGCGAGTACGGGATCCCCTGGTCGTACGAGCCCGATGAGGAGGAGTGCGTGCTCGACCACGCCCATGACCCCGGCTTCGGCGGTACGCGGCTGAGCGCCGACGCGGAAGGTGTCACCGTCTATCACGCCGGGGACGGGGAAGGGTACGTCATCGCCTCCAGCCAGGGCGACGACACCTTCGCCGTGTACGAGCGGGAGGGGCGCAACGCGTACGTCGGGTCCTTCGCCGTCGCCGACGGGGCCTCCGTCGACGGCGTGCAGCACTCCGACGGGTCCACCGTCGTCAACGTGCCCCTCGGACAGGCCTTCCCCCAGGGGCTGCTCGTCACCCACGACGGCGAGGCGACCCCCGCCGACGGCGACCGGGAGGCCACCGACTTCAAGTTCACGGCGTGGCAGGACGTCGCCCGAGCCTTCCCCGAGGAGCTGACCGTCGACACCGGGTCCTTCGACCCGCGCGACCCCGACTGATCCGCCGCTGATCCGCCGACCGATCCGCCGACTGATCCTTTACGGGGCCGGGGGCAGCTCCCGCTCCCGCTCCCGCTCCACCACTATCGCCGTCAGGACGTGGTCCTCGTCGGCGGCCCACCGGCCCGAGAACCCGGTCAGCGGACGGCCCAGCAGCGTGGGGCCCGGGATGAGGATGCGGGCCGTGAACGTGCCGTCCGGGCGCAGGGTCACGGCCGCGTCCTCGAAGTTCAGCCACGTCCGCGCCACCGGGAACCACGCCTTGTACACGGACTCCTTGGCGCTGAACAGGATCCGGTCCCAGGCGATCCCGTCCGACGTCGGCAGCGCCTCCAGGGCCGTCAGGTCCTCCGGGCGGGCGATGGCCTCCAGGACGCCGTCGGGCAGCGGACCGTGCGGCTCCGCGTCGATGCCGAGCGTCGCGACGTCACCGGCCCGCGCCACGACGGCGGCGTGGTAGCCGGCGCAGTGCGTCATGCTGCCGACCACACCGTCCGGCCACGTCGGGGCGCCACGCTCACCGGGCACCAGCGGTACGGGCGGGAGGCCGAGTGCCGCCATGGCGTCCCGGGCGCAGGCCCGGACCGTCGTGAACTCGGCCCGCCGCTTGTGGACCGCCTGCGCGACGGCGGCCAGCTCCTGCGGGAACAGTTCTATGTCGGCCCGCTCGGTGAAGGAGTGGGCCCACCGCACCGTCGGCGGCACGAGCGTCTGCATCATTCGCCGCAGCCTACCCACCGCACCGGCGGCGTGTTCCGCCGATGTCCGTGTGTTCGGGCGGGGCCGTGGGGCAGGATGGGGCGTACCGGCTCAGGGGGAGGGCATCGTGGGGAACGGCAGACTGCTCGCCGTCAGTGATCTGCACGTCGCGCACAAGGAGAACCGTGCCGTCGTGGAGCGGCTGCGGCCCGGGTCGGACGAGGACTGGCTGATCGTCGCCGGTGACGTCGCGGAGAGGTACGCGGACGTCGCCTGGGCGCTGGAGCTGCTGAGCCGGCGGTTCGCCAAGGTCGTCTGGGCGCCCGGCAACCACGAGCTGTGGACGCCCCCCGGCGACCCGGTGGACCTGCGCGGCGAGCAGCGGTACGCGCGCCTCGTCGAGCTGTGCCGCGGCCTCGGCGTCGTCACGCCCGAGGACCCGTACCCGGTGTGGGAGGGGGACGGCGGGCCCGTCACGGTCGCGCCGCTGTTCGTGCTGTACGACTACACGTTCCGCGTGCCCGGCGCCACGACCAAGGAGGAGTCGCTGCGCCGCGCGTACGAGGCGGGGGTGGTGGCCACCGACGAGTACCACCTGCACACCGACCCGTACCCGGGAGCGGACGCCTGGTGCCACGCCCGGGTCGCGGAGACCGAGCGGCGGCTCTCCGCACTCGGACCCGACCGGCGGACCGTCCTCGTCAACCACTTCCCGCTGACCCGCGAGCCGACCCGCGTCCTGCGCTACCCCGACTTCGCCCAGTGGTGCGGCACCGAACTCACCGCCGACTGGCACCTGCGCTTCCACGCCGTCTCCGTCGTCTACGGCCACCTCCACATCCCGCGCGTCATCTGGCGCGACGGCGTCCGCTTCGAGGAGGTCTCCATCGGCTACCCGCGCGAGTGGCGGCCCCGGCCGCCCCGCGAGCCCCTGCGCCAGATCCTTCCGCTCCCACGGGACGAGGGCGGGACGGCGCCGGCCGGTCGGCGTGCCGTCCCGGCGGCCGACTGACCCTCGCTCACGCGGCCGTCCGCTCGCTCCTCAGTGGTGGCGCGTCGGGCGCAGGCGTTCCGGAGGCGACAGCGCGGCCAGGAATTCCACGACCTCGTCGTCCGTCACCTGCTCGAAGTCGTCGTACCAGCGGCCCACCATGCGGAAGTCCTCCGGCTCGGACAGGCAGACCAGGTCGTCGGTCTCCGGGCGCAGCTCGGCGACCGCGTGCCGGTCGCCCACCGGGACGGCCAGCACCAGCCGGGCGGGTTCCTCGTCCCGTATCAGCCGGATCGCCGCGCGGGCCGTCACCCCGGTCGCCAGGCCGTCGTCGACCAGGACGACCGTACGGCCCCGCAGGTCCGGTGCCGGGCGGCGGCCGCGGTAGAGGGCGACGCGGCGGTGCACCTCGTTGCGCTCCCGCGCGACGTCGGCGCCCAGCTCGTCCACCGTGATGCCGAGCATTCGCACCACCTGCTCGTCGTACACCGGCGGCGCATCCCCGGCGATCGCCCCGATGCCGACCTCCGGCTGGCCGGGCAGACCGATCTTCCGCGCCACCAGCACGTCCAGCGGCGCGTCCAGCGCCTTCGCGACCTCCGCCGCGACCGGCACGCCGCCGCGCGGCAGGGCCAGCACCACCGGGTCGAACCACTCCTGCCGGCCCGACAGGTCACGCAGCCGCTCGGCGAGCAGCCGCCCCGCCTGCCGCCGGTCCTCGAACCGGGCCTCGGCCGCACCCTCCATCACAGCCACCTCCTCGTACGCGAGGCTGTCACCGCTCCTCGTCGAAGGCGTCGTCGCCCGGCCGCCGGAACCACGCCCGGGCCGCGCGGGCCACATGGTCCAGCGCGCCCGGCTCCTCGAACAGATGCGTCGCCCCCGGGACCACCTCCACCCGGTGCGGCACGCGGAGCTGCTCCGCGGCCTCCCGGTTCAGCCGCAGCACCTCCGGATCCGCGCCCCCGACGATCAGCAGGACCGGTGCCGAGACCCGCGCCAGAGCGTCACCGGCCAGGTCCGGGCGGCCGCCCCGCGACACCACCGACTGCACCCGTACGGGCCTGTCCGCGGCCGCCCGCAGGGCCGCCGCCGCGCCCGTGCTCGCGCCGAACAGGCCGATGACCAGGCGCTCCGTCGCCGGCTCGGCCGCGAGCCAGTCGATCGCCGCCGTCACCCGCGACGCGAGCAGATCGATGTCGAACCGGTGCTCCGCCGTCAGCAGGTCCCTGTGCTCCTCACGCTCCGTGAGCAGATCCAGCAGCAGTGTCCCCAGCCCCGCCTGCTGCAGCGCCCCGGCCACCGCGCGGTTGCGCGGACTGTGCCGCGAGCTGCCGCTGCCGTGCGCGAACACCACCAGGACCCGCCCCGACGTGGGCAGTGCCAGGTCACCGTGGAGCGCAGAGCCGTCGGCCGCCGGCAGAACGACCTCTTCGAGAATCACGAGAACTCCCTCCTCACCACTCACTCCCCACCGAAACGGGTGCCCCCGTCCGTGGCGGCAAACGTGAGGGGGCGCTCCCACGGGGTACCGGGGACGCGGCAGCGAAGAAACCGTCCTCACGTACGGGAGACGTCATGGATCACGACACGTTCATCGGGCAGGTCCAGCACCGCGCCCACCTGGACAGCAGAGGAGCCGCCGAGACGGCGACGCGCGCCACGCTCGAAACGCTCGCCGAGCGCGTACCCGCCGGCCTCGCGGACAAGCTCGCGGCCCAGCTCCCACGGGAGGTCGGTGAGAACCTGCGCCGGGTGGCCACGGCCCCCGACCAGCCGGCCACCGGGATGCACATGAGCAACCGCGAGTTCTTCGAACGGGTCGCCACCCGCGCCCAGGCCAACACCGCGAAGGCCGCCCACGAGGCGCGCTGCGTCATGGAGGTCGTCAGCGAGGCCACCGGGGGCTCCCTGACGGAGAAGGTCCGCCAGTCCCTGGACCACGACCTGGCCGAGAGCCTCTTCGCGGGCAGCTCCGGCAACAGCTACCCCGGCGCAGGCGGAGCGGCAAGGGGAGGGGGCGGCCGGCGCTGAGCCCCGTCCCCTGAGCGAGGTACGTCTTCGATCACCCCGCCGCGGGCGCGAGCGCGTGGCCCAGACCCGGCGTCTCCGGCAGGTCCACGTACCCGGTCCGCGCCGTGGCCGCGAAGGCCGCCGGGGCCAGCGGGTCCTCCGTCACCAGCAGCGGACCCACCAGGTCCGGCGGCACCGTGGCGTGCGGCAGCGCCGCCGACAGGTGGGCCGCCGCGAGCGTGGCGACGCCCAGCTCCGGCATCGTGCCGATCTTCACCGCCAGGCCGGCGGCCTCCGCGAGCGCCGCGACCTGGCGGGCCCGGTGCAGGCCGCCCACCTTCAGGATCTTGATGTTCAGCACGTCGGCCGCGCCCCGCCGTACGATCTCCAGCGCGTCGTGCGGCGACTGGAGCGACTCGTCCGCCATCACCCGCACCCCGTCCGCCCGGCCGCGCAGGGCCGCGAGCCCGTCCAGGTCCCAGCGGGGCAGCGGCTGCTCGATCACGTCGAGTCCGGCGTCCGCGAGGCGGCCCACCGTGCGCGCCGCGTCCCCGGGCGCGTAGCCCTCGTTGGCGTCCAGCGACAGCTCGACCGACTCGGGAACCGCCTTCCGCACCGCCGTCACCAGCGCCACGTCACGCTCCGGGTCCGTACCGCCCTTCAGCTTGACGTGCGGGAAGCCGAGCCGCGCGTAGCGCGCCGCCTCGTCCGCCGTCTCCTCCAGCGTGCCCAGGCCGACCACCCACGTCGTGGGCACCCGTGCGCCGGTCCTGCCCCCGCCCAGCAGCAGCTGGACCGGCCAGCCGACCGCCCGCGCCGCCAGGTCGTGCAGCGCCAGGTCCAGCGCGGCCTTGGCCAGGTGCTGCCCCCGGATCGCCGCGTCCATCGCGGTGTGCGCGCCCGCGAGGTCGCGCGGGTCGCGGCCGACGAGCGCGGGGCCGACATGCTCGGTGACCGCCGCGGTCAGCCCGGCGAGCGTCTCGCCCGTGTACGCGGTCATGGGCGACGCCTCGCCGAAGCCCCACAGGCCGTCGTCGGTACGGACCTCCACGACCAGGCTGACCAGCTCCGGGCTCGTACCGCTGCTGATGGCGAAGGGGCGGCGGTAGGGGGCGCGGACGACACGGGTACGGAACGAGGCGATCTTCACGGTGCGAGCTCCTGACGTGGTTCGGGGGCTCCGCCCCCGAACCCCCACATTTCAGCCCCTCCGGCGTTTGAGGAGCGGGGGTTCGGGGGCAGAGCCCCCGATTCGGGAAGGGGC
>NZ_JABWDV010000459.1 GCF_013362995.1 Streptomyces sp. TRM64462
ACGCCCGGGATGCGGTCCAGGCCCTCGGAGCCGTCGACGGTGAAGCCCTGGACGTCCTCACCGAACTCCGCGCCGTGACCCACGTAGTACTGGGCGGCGTATCCGTCCGCGAACTCAGGGAGCACCTCGGTGAGTTCGGGGTGAATCGTGGCGCAGTGGTAGCACTCCATGAAGTTCTCGATGATGAGCTTCCAGTTCGCCTTCACGTCGTAGGTGATCCGCTTGCCGACGGAGAGGTTCTCGATGCCGTAGCGCTCGATCGACTCGACGTCACCGAGGCGGGCGACGATCTCGCCGATGACGTCCTCCTCGAAGGAGGACGGGTTCTCCGCGAGACAGACCCAGACATAGCCGAGCCACTCGCGCACGGCCACGCTCACCAGGCCGTACTCGCTGCGGCCCACGTCGGGCATCTTGGTGAGGTTGGGCGCCGCGACGAGCTTGCCGTTCAGGTCGTACGTCCAGGCGTGGTACGGGCACTGGAAGGCCCGTTTCACCTCGCCGGTCTCCTCGGTGCGGAGCTTGGCACCGCGGTGCCGGCACACATTGAAGTACGCACGGATGCCGTTGTCCCTCGTCCGGGTGACGAGGATGTTCTCACGGCCCACGTCGACGGTGCGGAAGGCACCGGGTTTCGCCAGCTCGGAGGCGCGCGCCACGCAGAACCACATGGTCTCGAATATGCGCTCCTGCTCCTGGGCGAAGATCCCCGGGTCCGTGTAGGAAGAGCCGGGGAGAGTGGCGATCAGGCTGTCCGGCAGGCTGGTCGAGGTCACGGTGCACTCCTCGGAGAACGTCGTGGAGGGGTCATTCACGCGCCGGGAGGAGCGACTCCGGACGGCGTCGTACAGGGAGCAACGTTGCGTGCGATGTGCGGCCGCGGCATGGGACGCCACGGGGACGGCATCAAGACGCGGTGCCGGCGAGTTGCTTGCGCCGGCGCATGAACAACCGCGGCTGGTTCATCCCGAGCACGGCGACCGGATTCCCGGCCCGCCGGTAGACGGCGAGGATGTCGCGGTCGTCCGCGGCGCCCGCCTCGATGGTGACGCTGTCCGCGCCGGCCGCGTGACCGGCGAACTGGATCTTCACTCCGTACTGGTCGGACCAGAAGTACGGCGGCCGGGGCACACCCGGCTCGATCGCGCCGCCCGCCAGCAGCGTGGCGATCGCGGCGTCGGGCCGCTCGCGCGCGCCGGTCCAGTGCTCGACGCGGAGATGACGGCCCGCGCGCGGGTCGTACCAGTTGGCGCAGTCGCCGACCGCGACCACGCCGGCCAGGCTGGTGCGGCCGTCGGCGCCGCACTTGACGCCGTTGTCGAGGGCGATGCGGGAGCCCTCCAGCCACTCGACGCACGGGCGTGCGCCCACACCGACGACGACGATGTCGGCGGGGAGGGTGCGCCCGTCCTCCAGCAGGACGGCGTCGACGCGGGTCTCCCCGCTCAGGCCCTTGACACCCACGCCGCACTCGAGCCGTACGCCGTGGTCGGCGTGGAGGCCGGAGACGACGGCGCCCATGGTCTCGCCGAGCGGCCCGGCGAGCGGCGTGCGGGCGGCCTCCACGACGGTGACGTCGAGTCCGAGGGCGTACGCGGTGGAGGCGACCTCGGCTCCGATGAAGCCTCCGCCGATCACCACCAGCCGTCCTCCACGGGCCAGTCCGTCGCGCAGCGCGCGGGCGTCGTCCAGGGTGCGCAGGGTGTGCACTCCGGCCAGGCCTTCGGCGCCGGGGAGAGTGCGCGCCGCGGCGCCGGTCGCGATGACGACGCCGTCCGCCGGTACCTCCCGTCCGTCGGCGAGCCGGATGACACGCCGTGCGTGGTCGAGTCCGGCGGCCCGGACGCCGAGCAGCCACTGGGCCCCGAGGTCCTCGTCGTCCGTCTCCAGGGCCAGGTCGGCCTCGCCGAGCGTGCCGGCCAGGAACTCCTTGGACAACGGGGGCCTGTCGTAAGGGCGGTGGGGCTCGTCCCCGATGACGACCAGCCGGCCGTCGTAGCCCTGCTTGCGCAGTGAGCGCGCCGCCGACAGTCCGGCCAGCGAGGCGCCGACCACGGCGACGGTCCTCACGCGGGACCTCCGGCGAGCCGGGCTGCGACGCAGGGCGGCAGGTTGGGCGCGTCCGTGGACAGCCGGACGTGGATCACGCCGTCCTCGACGACGACCTCGTGCGTCCGGACCGGGAGCTTGGCCGGCGGGGCGTCGACCGCGCCGGTCCTCAGGTCGAACTTGGAAGCATGCAGCGGGCATTCCACCTCGCAGCCCTCCAGCCAGCCGTCGGCGAGCGACGCGTCCTGGTGGGTGCACGTGTCGTCGATGGCGAAGAGCTCGCCGTCGTCGGTGTGGAACACCGAGACCGGCGGATCGATGTCGAGCCGGTAGGCCTCGCCTCGGGGGAGATCCTCGAGACGGCACGCGGGAATCATCATCACACCTCGGTGCGTATAACGAAACGGATTGCAGTGAGCGCAACATCAGTCTGAGGTCGCCCCGGAACCCCTGTCAAGGCGTTCAGGGGCCGCGCCGAGCCCGGTTTTCCCGTCGCGCGCCGTTGCGCAGTAGAGAACGCAATTCACATGGAACAACAACGGCCCGCCGCTCGGCTCACCGTGGAAGCGAGCCGAGGGCGGGCGTGCGAGGGGCGCCGGGGGCGTCAGAAGCCGCGGTCGAGCCACTCCTGAAGGTGCGGGGCCTCGGCGGCGACGGTGGTCGTGTCCCCGTGTCCGGTGTGCACGACGGTTTCTCCCGGCAGCGTCAGCAGCCGGTCCCGGATGGACTCGATGATGGTGGGGAAGTGGCTGTACGACCGCCCTGTCGCCCCAGGTCCGCCGGCGAACAGCGTGTCACCGCTGAAGAGCGCCGCCAGGGCCGGGGCGTACAGGCAGACCGCGCCGGGGGCGTGGCCGGGGGTGTGCAGTACGGTCAGCTCGATGCCGGCCACCGCGACGACCTGACCGTCGGTCAGTTCGGCGTCCGGCGCCCTGCCGGGGTGGGTCTGCTTCCACAACGGCAGGTCGTCCGGGTGGAGGAGGACCGGGGCACCCGTGCGCTCGGCGAGTTCGGGCGCGGCGTCGATGTGGTCGTTGTGCGCGTGCGTGCACACGATGGCGCGCAGGGTGCGCCCGCCGACGGCCGCGGCGATGGCGCCGGCGTCGTGCGCCGCGTCGATGACGATCGCCTCGGTGTCGTCGCCGACGATCCACACGTTGTTGTCGACGTCCCAGGTGCCGCCGTCCAGCGAGAACTGCCCCGAGGTGACGAGGTGGTCGATGCGGGCGGCCATCACAGGACCACCACCGAGCGCAGCACGTCGCCGTGATGCATCCGCTCGAAGGCCTTCTCGACCTCATCGAGCGCGATGGTCTCCGTGACGAAGGCGTCCAGGTCCAGCCGGCCCTGGAGATAGAGGTCGACGAGCATCGGGAAGTCCCTGCTCGGCAGGCAGTCGCCGTACCAGGAGGACTTGAGCGCGCCGCCGCGCCCGAAGACGTCCAGCAGGGGCAGTTCGAGCTTCATCTCCGGGGTGGGCACGCCGACCAGGACGACCGTGCCGGCGAGGTCGCGGGCATAGAAGGCCTGCTTGTACGTCTCCGGGCGACCGACCGCCTCGATGACGACGTCGGCGCCGAAGCCGCCGGTCAGCTCGCGGATCGCCTCGACGGCGTCGGCGTCCTTGGAGTTGACGGTGTGGGTCGCGCCCAGCTTCCTGGCGGTCGCCAGCTTACGGTCGTCGATGTCCACGGCGATGATCTTCGCCGCGCCCGCGAGGTGCGACCCGGCGATCGCCGCGGCCCCGACACCACCACAGCCGATGACGGCGACCGAGTCGCCCCGGCCGACGTTCCCGGTGTTGATGGCCGCGCCGATGCCCGCCATCACGCCGCAGCCGAGCAGCCCGGCGGCGGCGGCCGACGCGGTCTGGTCGACCTTCGTGCACTGCCCGGCCGCGACCAGCGTCTTCTCCGCGAACGCGCCGATGCCCAGCGCCGGCGAGAGCTCGGTGCCGTCCAGCAAGGTCATCTTCTGCTTGGCGTTGTGGGTGTCGAAGCAGTACCACGGCCGCCCGCGCAGACAGGCCCTGCACTGACCGCACACCGCACGCCAGTTGAGGACGACGAAGTCGCCAGGGGCGACATCGGTGACCCCCTCCCCCACCGACTCCACCACGCCCGCGGCCTCGTGGCCCAACAGGAACGGGAAGTCGTCGTTGATCCCGCCCTCGCGATAGTGCAGATCGGTGTGGCAGACCCCGCAGGCCTCGATCTTCACCAGCGCCTCACCCGGACCCGGGTCGGGCACGATGATCGTCTCCAGGCTGACGGGGGCGCCCTTGCCCCGCGCGACGACAGCACGGACCTGGTGCGTCATGGCCACTCCTCGGCTGATACGAGTCTGATCAGATGTTGCTCATTACGGCACGCATCTCATGCTCCGCAACGCACTACAGCATCCTGGAGTGCCGACCAGGGGTCAAGGACTCAACCGCGACAGCAGCCGCCACCCCATATGTCACAGATCGATTCCGATGCCGATCGAGAGCCCGACGGCCGGTACGGGAGGGCTTGACGGCGGGACACAAGGGGTGTTCGCTGTTGCGCCAACAGCGAACAATTGCCTATTACGCAACACGCCTCCGATCCTGCACCGCCACAGCACCAGGCGGTCCGACCGACCATGCCCCAGCCCGACGAACGAAGGAAAGAGAGCATGGCAGCTCCCCAGATGGCGAAATCGCCAGGTGACACCTCGGATCAAGAGAAATCGGGGACCCGCTTCCCCTCGACGTCGATCGCACCGCGTGTCTTCTGGCCGTCCGCGATCATCATCGTTGCCTTCGTGCTCTACGCCACGCTCTTCAAGAACTCCGCACAGGACGTCATCAGTACGGTGCAGGAGGAGATCATCAGTGGCCTCGGGTGGTACTACACCGCCCTTGTCTCGCTCTTTGTGATCTTCGCCCTCTGGGCCGGGATCGGCCGCTTCGGTGACATCAGGCTCGGCAAGGACGACGAGCGGCCCGAGTTCAGCATGGCCTCGTGGCTGGCGATGCTGTTCGCCGCGGGTATGGGTATCGGGCTCGTCTTCTGGGGTGTCGCCGAGCCGTTGAACCACTTCGTCTCCCCGAGGCCGGGCGTCGGCGAGGGCGAGGCCGCGCGGAGCGAGTTCGCCATGGTGCAGACGTTCCTGCACTGGGGAATCCACCCCTGGGCCATCTACGTCGTGGTCGGCCTCGCCGTCGCCTATGCCGTGCACCGCAAGAACCGTCCCATCTCGATCCGCTGGGCTCTGGAGCCACTCTTCGGCGACAGGGTCAAGGGCGCCTGGGGCGACGCCATCGACACCGTCGCCATCGTCGGCACGGTCTTCGGCGTGGCCACCTCGCTCGGCTTCGGCGTCCTGCAGATCTCGTCGGGGCTCGGCTTCCAGGGGTGGGTGACCGCCACCGGCACACCCCTGCGCATCGTCCTCATCATCGGCATCACCCTGCTCGCCACCATCTCCGTGGTCACGGGCGTCGGCAAGGGCATCAAGTGGCTGTCGAACATCAACATGGGCCTGGCCGGCGCGCTGATGGTGTTCGTCCTCGTCGCGGGCCCGACGCTGTTCATCCTCAACGGCTTCGTCGAGGACATCGGCGCGTATCTGCAGAACCTCCTCGCGCTGAGCTTCGAGACCGGCGCCAGTCAGGGTGCGGAAGGCACCGCGTGGGTCAACGGCTGGACGGTCTTCTACTGGGGCTGGTGGATCTCCTGGGCTCCGTTCGTCGGCGTCTTCATCGCCCGTATCTCCCGCGGCCGGACCGTTCGTGAGTTCGTGACGGGCGTGCTGCTGGTACCGACTCTGCTGACCTTCTTCTGGTTCGCCGTCTTCGGCGGCTCGGCGATCCACCGCGAGACAGTCGGTGGCGGCGGCCTGGTGGGCGCGGACGGCGCGGTCGGTACGGACAGCGCGCTCTTCCAACTGCTCGACACCCTGCCGGGCGGCGCGTTCGTCGCCGGGGCGGCGATCCTGCTCATCGTGCTGTTCTTCGTCACCTCCTCCGACTCCGGCAGCTATGTGGTCGACGTGCTGGCCTCCGGTGGCAACCCGGACCCGCCGAAATGGAGCCGCGTGTTCTGGTGCGCCGCCGAGGGAGCCGTGGCCATCGCACTCCTCGTCGCCAGCGGCACGGGAACGTCGTCGCTGTCCACGCTGCAGACGGCGGCGATCATCACGGCGCTGCCCTTCAGCCTGGTGATGATCGGGATGTGTCTCGCCACGGCCAAGTCCTTCCGCCGCGAACACCACGCCTATCTGGCCGCTCAGCGGAAGAAGCAGGAGGAACGGCTCGTCGACCGGGCCGTCACGGCGATCGAGGAGGGCCTGGAGAACGGGGCTCCGTCGAACGGCGCCAAGAGCGGCCCGGTGGACGCGCCCATCCCGTAGCGGCAGACGCCGCATACGCGCAGTCGTCAGCCCCGGTAGGCCTCCTGGAGCGGTGCTCCAGGAGGCCTACGCTCCTCAGCTCCTCAGCTCCTCAGCTCCTGCGTTCCCTCCGATCCCTCCGATCCCTCCGATCCGAAGGAGGAAGTGCGTGCTCGGTTCCCGCTCCGCACGACACGCGGACCACGCCGGTGTGCGCGGCGGCGCACAGCAGCTGTCTCCCCTCGCCCGCTTCGGCGACCTCGTCGCCACTGATCTGCGGGATGTCACCAGCGACCCCGCGGCCCTGGATTCGACCGGCTTCTGGGCGGTGGTCGCGGGCTTCGAGGGCCGACTGGTCTGCGCCCGCTTCGGGGATGTACGGCGCGAGCCCGTCCCCGCCCCACGGACCGGCGCCTGGCGCGGGCCCGCCGCCGGTGACTGGACCTCCTCGCTCGACCGCGCCGCGTACACCGCGGGCGTACGGCGCATCCGCGAGCGCATCGCGGCCGGCGAGGTCTACCAGGCCAACCTCTGCCGGGTGTTGACCGCGCCGCTGCCCGAGCCTGAGGGACTGCCCGCCGACGTGGACGCGCTGACCGCGTTGCTGGCCCGGGGCAACCCGGCCCCGTACGCGGGTACGGTGCGGCTGCCCGCCCACGGCGTGGAGGTGGCCACCGCCTCGCCCGAGCTGTTCCTGCGCCGCGCCGGGCGGCTCGTGGAGTCCGGGCCGATCAAGGGCACCGGACGGACGGCGGCCGACCTGTCGGAGAAGGACCGCGCCGAGAACGTGATGATCGTGGACCTGGTCCGCAACGACCTGGGCCGTGTCTGTGCCGCGGGCTCGGTGACGGTCCCCGCGCTGTGCGCGGTCGAACAGCATCCCGGCCTGGTGCACCTGGTCTCCGCTGTGCGCGGCGAGCTCGCCGAGGGCGCGGGCTGGCCAGAGCTGTTGGCGGCCACCTTCCCGCCCGGCTCCGTCAGCGGTGCCCCCAAGCCGAGCGCGCTCCGCGTCATCGCGGCCCTCGAAACCGCACCCCGCGGCCCGTACTGCGGCGGCATCGGCTGGGTCGACGCCGACCGTGGCACCGGCGAGCTGGCCGTCGGCATCCGCACCTTCTGGATCGACCGGCCGGCGATCGCCGGCCCCGTGCTGCGCTTCGGCACCGGCGCGGGCATCACCTGGGGCTCGGACCCCGAGCGCGAGTGGGACGAGACCGAACTCAAGGCGTCCCGGCTGCTCACGGTGGCGTGCGGGGCCGACGTCAGCGGCAGCTGAATCCCTCGTCGACGCGTCCACCAATGGGGCCGGGTGCCTCGTCGTGACGACAGGGCCCACGGTGGCCCTTGTGGAAGACGGCGATCTCGGCGCCGCCGTCGGGGCCGTCGCGACCACCCGGGCTTGGTGGGCACGGCCCCGGGTGGCGGGTCACACTCCGGCAGCCGGTTCCAGCCGGACCACGATCGACTTGGACGTGGGGGTGTTGCTGATCGCCGCCGTCGAGTCCAGCGGCACCAGGACGTTGGTCTCCGGGAAGTACGCCGCGCAGCAGCCACGGGGCGTCGGGTATGCGACGGTGCGGAAGCCGGGTGCCCTCCGCTCCACCCCGTCCTCGTACTCACTGACGATGTCGACGAGGTCTCCGTCGGCCAGACCACGCGCGGCGAGGTCGCCCTGGTGCACGAACAGCACCCGGCGCCCCTGATGGATCCCGCGATAGCGGTCGTCCAGTCCGTAGATGGTGGTGTTGTACTGGTCGTGCGAGCGCAGCGTCTGCAGCAGCAGGCGGCCCTCCGGGACGCGCGGGAACTCCAGTGGGTTCACGGTGAAGTTGGCCAGGCCCGTCGCGGTCGTGAACCGGCGCTCGTCGCGGGGCGGGTGGGGCAGGGCGAAACCGCCCGGCAGCCGTACCCGGGCGTTGAAGTCCTCGAAGCCGGGGATCACGCGCTCGATGCGGTCACGGATGCGGTCGTAGTCCGCCTCGAAGTCCTCCCACGGCACCTGTGGGCCTGCCTCCCCGAGGGCGGCCCGCGCCATACGGCAGATGATCGCGACCTCGCTCAGCAGATGCTCGGACGCGGGGGCGAGCCGCCCCTGCGAAAGGTGCACCATGCCCATGGAGTCCTCCACCGTCACCTGCTGAGGCCCGCTCGGCCGCAGGTCGGCCTCAGTCCGGCCGAGGCACGGGAGGATGAGGGCCTGCTCCCCGGCGATGACGTGCGAGCGGTTGAGCTTGGTCGAGATCTGGACGGTGAGGCGGCAGTTGCGGAGCGCCTGCTCGGTCAGCTCGGTGTCGGGGGCCGCGGCGACGAAGTTGCCGCCGAGCGCGACGAAGATCCGTACGTCTCCGTCGCGCATGGCGCGGATGGTCTCCACCGCGTCGTGACCGTGGTGCCGCGGCGGCGTGAACGCGAACTGGGCGCCGAGCGCGTCCAGGAACGCGTCGTCGGGCTTCTCGTAGATGCCCATCGTGCGGTCGCCCTGCACGTTGGAATGGCCGCGCACCGGGCACAGGCCGGCGCCCGGGCGGCCGATGTTGCCGCGGAGCAGAAGGAAGTTGACGACGTCCCGGATGGTGGGCACGGAGTGCTTGTGCTGGGTGAGTCCCATCGCCCAGCAGACGACGATCTTCTCGGCGGCCAGCACCTGGCGGAAGGCGGCCCGGATCTCCTCCTCGGGCAGACCGGTGGCCTCCAGGATCTCCTCCCAGGAGGCCTTGCGGGCCTGCTCGGCGAAGTCCTCGAAGCCGTGGGTGTACCGCTCGATGAAGGAGGCGTCCAGGCAGGTGCCGGGTGCCGCGTCCTCCGCCTCCAGCAGCATGCGGTTGAAGGCCTGGAACAGCGCCTGGTCCCCACCCAGCCTGATCTGCAGGAACTGATCCGCGAGCCGGGTACCGCCTCCGATGATGCCGGAAGCCCGCTGGGGGTTCTTGAACCGCAGCAGGCCGGCCTCGGGCAGCGGGTTGACCGCGATGACGCGGGCGCCCCTCCGCTTGGCCTTCTCCAGCGCGGAGAGCATGCGGGGGTGGTTGGTGCCGGGGTTCTGGCCGACCACGAGGATGAGATCGGCCTCGTACAGGTCCTCCAGACGCACACTCCCCTTACCGATGCCGATGGTCTCCGTCAGCGCCGAACCGCTCGACTCGTGGCACATGTTGGAGCAGTCCGGCAGGTTGTTGGTGCCGAAGCCCCGGACGAAGAGCTGATAGAGGAACGCGGCCTCGTTGCTCGCCCGTCCGGAGGTGTAGAAGGCGGCCTGGCCGGGGTGGTCGAGCGCGGCGAGTTCGCGGGCGATCACGGCGAACGCGTCGTCCCAGGAGATGGGCTCGTAGCGGTCGGCGCCGGCCGGGCGGTACATGGGGCGGGTGAGGCGGCCTTGCTGCCCGAGCCAGTAGTCGGTACGGGGCAGCAGATCCTCCAGGGAGTTCTCGGCGAAGAAGTCCGGGGTGACCCGGCGAACGGTGGCCTCCTCGGCCACGGCCTTGGCGCCGTTCTCACAGAACTCCGCCTTGTGCCGGTGCTCCGGCTCGGGCCAGGCGCAGCCGGGGCAGTCGAAGCCCTCCTTCTGATTGACCCGGAGCAGAGTGAGCAGGCTGCGGCGGGCCCCCATCTGCTCGCCAGCGTGCTTCAGCGAGGACGTCACGGCGGGGATGCCCGCGGCGTACTCCTTCGGGGGCTCGACCCTCAGACGGCTGTCGCCGGGGTCCTCGACAGGTGGCTTGCGAGTCATCTGTAGCACTACTCCGCGGTGTAGGGACATCAGAGCCATACCGTGACCAATAGTTGCGCATCACACAACGGTAGCGTGATACGCAACATGAAAAGGGAAGCTCCAGAGCAGCCCCCTGTCAAGACCGAGCCTGCACCAGGCTCCGACGAAGGACCGGCCTGCGCGGTGAGCCCCCATCGGGACCCCGGACGGCGCGCGTCAAACAATATTGACAATCATTTTCATTTACAGGATGCTGACGAAGCCCCGCACCCGCCGCCCCGTCCTGCGGCCTGGGTGCGGGGACCACGCCACGTGATTCCTGGGAGCAGCATGTCGACATTCCGTAACCGCCGAGAATTTCTCGCCCTGGCCGGCACGGCCGGCACAGCCGGGGCCCTGGTCCTCACCGGCTGCGGGGCCGGCTCCGGCACCAGCAGCGGCTCGGCGGACGGCAAGGCGGAACCCAAGCGCGGCGGGCAGCTTCGGGCGCTGTTCACCGGGGGCGGCGAGGCGGAGACGATCGACCCGCACGCCGAGGCCCTGGCCATCGACATGGCGCGTACGAAGGCGCTGTTCGACCGGCTCGTGGAGCTGGACGGGAACATGGCGCCGGTGCCGAGGCTGGCCGACAGGTGGGAGGCCAACGCCGACGCGACGGTGTGGCGCTTCACCCTGCGGGACGCCACGTTCCACGACGGGAAGAACCTCACTCCCGAGGACGTCCTGTTCAGCTTCGGCCGCATCCTCGACCCGAAGGCGACCAACCACTTCGCGCAGGGCCTGCTGTCGGTCATCGACCTGAAGAAGAGCCGGGGTGTCGGCAAGAACACCGTCGAGCTCCAGCTGAGCCGACCGAGCGCCGAACTTCCGGCCCTGCTCGGCACCTTGGGCACGGCGATCGTCAGCGCCCGCTACTCCGACCCCGCCAAGCCGATCGGCACCGGAGCCTTCCGGCTGAAGTCCTTCCAGGCCGGCCGCTCCTTCGTCGCCGAGCGCTTCGACGACCACTGGGACGGCGGCGCGTACGTGGACGAGCTGCGGATCCTGTCCGCCGACGCCGACGCGCGCGGCAACGCGCTGCGCGCCGGTGAGGCGGAGTACGGCTACGAGATGACGCCGACCTTCGCCCGTACCGCACAGGCCGACAAGTCGGTCCGGATCATCGCCGCCAAGGGCAGCACCGCCCACGCCATCGTCATGAAGTGCGACCAGGAGCCCTTCAGCAACCCCGACGTGACGCTGGCCTTCAAGCTGCTCGCCGACCGGGAGAAGCTGGTCGAGGTCGTCCTGGCGGGCCAGGGCGTGGTCGGCAACGACATGTTCGGCAAGGGCTACCAGTACTACCCGCAGGACATCCCGCAGCGGAAGCGCGATGTCGAGGAAGCCCGCGCCCTGTTGAAGAAGGCCGGCGTGCTCAACAAGCCGCTGTCCATCTACACCTCCTCCGTCGCCAACGGCTTCGTGGAGGCGGCCACCCTCTTCGCCGAGCAGGCCGCCGACGCCGGGCTGCGCGTGAAGGTCACCACCGGCTCATCGGAGACCTACTTCAAGGACCAGCTGACCAAGGGCGTCATGGGCAGCCACCGCTCGGGCGCCATGACCGTCCCCACCTACATCAACGACCGTCTGCTGACGAAGTCCGCCTTCAACGCCTCCGGCTGGCGCCGCGAGGACTTCGACGCGACCTTCGCCAAGGCCCAGTCCACGACGGACGAGGCCGAGCGCACCAAGCTGTACGGGCAGCTCCAGCGGACCATCCACGAGGAGGGCGGTCTGCTGATCTGGGGTCACCCGGACTGGCTGAACGCCGTCTCCTCCCGCGTGCGCGGCGTCAAGGAGGCCCCGCCCAACACCCTGGACTCCGCCCGCTTCGACAAGGTGTGGCTGGCCTGATCATGCGCGGGTACGCCCTGCAACGGCTCGCTGTCGGAAGCCTGCAACTGGCCCTGCTCGCGGTGCTGGTGTTCGCTTTGACGTCGCTGCTGCCCGGTGACGCGGCCGATGTCCGCAACAACGAGGACGCCACGCCCGAGCAGGTCGCGGCGCTGCGCGAGCAGCTCCAGCTGGACCGGCCGGCCCTGGAACGCTTCACGGACTGGGCGCAGGGCGTGCTCACCGGCGACCTGGGCACCTCGCTCGTCAGCGGCGGCCCGGTGCTGGACATCCTGACCGATTCGGCCGGCCCCACCCTGGTGCTGGCCGCGGTGACCCTCGTGGTCGTCGTGCCGCTCGCGGTGCTGCTCGGCATCGCCTCCGGGCTGCGCGAGGGCGGGCGCCTGGACCGGGCGGTCACGTCCGTGACGCTCGCGCTCAACGCCGTACCGGACTTCCTGCTGGCGCTGCTGCTCGTGGCCGGCCTGTCGCTGAAGCTCGGCTGGCTGCCCGCGACCTGGGTCGGCGTCGGCGCGGCGGACCTCCTCGTCACGCCCGCGCTGCTGGTCCTGCCGGTCACGGTGGTCGCGGCCCGCATGATCTGCCTGCTGTCGCGGCAGGTGCGGGCCGGCATGGTGACGGTCCTCAGGGCGGACTACGTCGTCCAGGCGCGGCGCCTCGGCGTGCCGCGCCGGACGCTGCTGCTGCGCCACGTCCTGCCCAACGCCGCCGTGCCCGGGGTCCAGGAACTGGCCCGGGTGGGCGACAACCTGGTCGGCGGGGTGCTGATCGTCGAGGCGGTCTTCGCGATCCCCGGTGTGGCGACCGCCCTCGTCCGTGCCGTGGAGGCCCGCGACGTGCCCACCGTGCAGGGCCTGGCCCTGGTGGTGGCGGTGGCGGCCCTGCTCTTCAGCCTGGTGGCGGATCTGGTCTGCCATCGACTCGTCCCACGAACGGAGGTCCTTCGGTGAAGGCCGCGGCCATGCCCAGAGTGTCGGTCGGCGCGCTGCTGCTGGCGCTGCCGCTGGGTGCCGCCCTCTTCGGGCCGCTCGTCGCCGGTCCCGCCGCGCCGGGCGCGTACGCCCCGTACGCCCCCGGCGGGGGCGAGAACCCGCTGGGGACGGACGGGTTGGGGCGTGACGTGCTCGCCCTGCTCCTGCACGGCGGGCGCACCGCGCTCGGCATGGCGCTCGGCGCGGTCGCCGTCGCGTACCTGGCCGGCGGACTCATCGGTCTGCTGGCCGCCACGGCCCGCCGCCGCTGGGTCGACGAACTGCTGATCCGCCCCCTCGATGTGCTGCTGCCGCTGCCCACGCTGCTCGTGATCAGCGTGATCGCGGTGGGCTGGCGCGGCTCACCCGTCGCCATCACCCTCGCGATCGCGGCCGTCAACGTCCCGCCGGTGGCACGGGTGGTGCGGGCCGCGGCCCTGGACGCGGCGAGCAGTCCCGTGGCCGAGGCACTGCGGGTGCAGGGCGAGTCCCGGCTCCGTATCCAACTGGACTACGTGGCACGCTCGGTGCTCTCCCCGGTCGCCGCCGACATCGGCACCCGCGTCACCCTCGCCGTCTTCCTCGTCGGCTCGGCCAACTTCCTGGGCCTGGGCCTGAATCCGACGGCTCCCGACTGGGCGGTGAGCATCTCGCGCAGCCGCGAGGGCCTCCTCCTCCAGCCGTGGGCCGTACTGGCGCCCGCCCTGATGCTCGTCATGTTCACCGTGGGGCTCAATCTGCTCGCCGACCGCCGGCTCGCCCGCTCCCGCCGTACGCAGGAGGCCGTCCGATGACCCCGATCGTCTCCGTGCGCGGACTGACCGCGCGGGCCGGGGACACCGTGCTCCTCGACGCGGTCGACCTCGACCTGCACGAGGGCCGGGTCACCGCGCTCGTCGGCCCGTCCGGCAGCGGCAAGACCACGGCCGCCCTCGCCCTGCTCGGTGAGGCCGGTCCCGGGGTGCGCCTGACCGGCCGTGTGTCGGCCGACGGCGTCACCGTCGTGGACGAGGACGGCATCACGCGGGCCGCCGCCGGGCTGCGCGGGCGGGTGGTCGCGTACATGCCCCAGCACCCGGGCAGCGCCCTCAACCCGGCCCGCCGCACGGGAGCCGTCCTCACCGAGCTCGCCCGCCTGCACCACTCCGCCTCCGCCGGTACGGCAGCCGTCGCGGAGGCGCTGAACGGCGCCCAGTTGCCGCCGGGCCGGGACACCGAGCGGCGCTTCCCGCACCAGTTCTCGGGCGGGCAGCGCCAGCGCGTGGCACTCGCCCAGACGCTGGTGTGCCGCCCCCGGGTGCTCGTACTCGACGAGCCGAGCACCGGCCTGGACACGGTGACCCGGATGCGGCTGGCCGGAGAGCTGGCGGAGCTCGCCCGCACGGGACTGGCGATCCTGCTCCTCAGCCACGACCACGACCTGGTCCGGGCCCTGGCCGACCACGTGGTCGTCCTGCACCACGGACGCGTGACCGCGTCGGGCAGCCCCGTAGACGCCCTGCCCGCCCGGCGCGAGGTGGCCACCGCGCGACACACACCCCCGCGCCGGTGACGGGCCGCCGGTCCTCGACGTACGGAACCTCTCCGCGCACCTGCACAGCCGCCGGCGGGGCCCCGTGCTGCACGGGGTCGACGTCCAACTGCCGGCCGGGGCCTGCGTGGGCGTGGCCGGGCTGTCCGGCAGCGGCAAGACCACCCTGGCCCGCTGCGTCGCCGGACTCCACGAACGCCACCGCGGCGACGTGCTGCTGGACGGCGCCCGGCTGCCGGTGCTGCGCCGCCGCACGGCCGAGCAGAAGCGGCGGGTGCAGTACGTCTGGCAGGAGGTGCGCTCCTCCTTCGACGAGCGGCGCCCGGTCGCCGAACAGGTCGCCCGGACCGCCGTACGGCTGCGGGGACTCGCACCCGACGAGGCGAGGCACGCGGCCCTCCGGATGCTGGACCGTCTCGGGCTCGCCGCCGACACCGTCGCACGCCGACCGGGCGGCCTGTCGGGAGGCGAACTGCAACGTGCGGCGCTCGCCCGCGCCGTACTCGCCGAACCCGACGTCCTGATCAGCGACGAGATCACCACCGCCCTGGACGCCGACGCGACCGACGCGGTCCTCGCCGAGCTCGCCGCCCTGCGCGAACGGCACGGCACCGCGCTGCTCTGGGTCAGCCACGACCTGGAACTCCTCGCCGCCGTCGCCCATCACATCGTCGTCATCGACAGCGGACACGTCGTCGAGACCGGCACGCCGCAGCAGGTGCTGCGTGCCCCCCGGGCCACCCTCACCCGGCAGCTCGTACGCGCCATGGATCTCGGTACGGCACTCAAGGCCACCGATCTGGCCGCCCCGTCCGTCTCCGGCGCCTGAACGACTCACGACCCACCACATCCCCGACTACGGAGGACACATGACCGACCGGACCGCAGCAGGCGACACGGCCGCGCAGGCCGACGCCCGGGCGCTGCTCGACGCGCTGCCCGAGACACTGCCCCGGGACGAGATCCTCGCCATCAACAGCTCCAAGTCCGACATCCATACCCACCGCGGCTACGCGTACAACGGCTGGACGTTCGACCTGCCGCCCGGCGTCTTCACGCCCGGCGACACGAGCCGTATCGTCCACGACCGGCTGCTGGACGGCACCATCCCGCTCAAAGGCCGGTCGTACGCGGCCATGGGCGTCGGCCTCGGCGTCGAGGCCGTGATCGCGGGCACGGCCGGCGCCCGCGAGATCTACGCCGCCGACGTCCACCCGGACAGCGTCGCCACGGCCACCGCCCACTACGAGCGCATCGTCGGACACCGCCCGGACACCGCCTTCCACCCGCTGGTCTCCAACCTGTTCGAGGAGTTCCCCTCCTCCGCCCGCCTCGACGTGATCACCTTCAACCCGCCCGCGGTGAGCGTGCAGACCAGCGAGGACCCGACGGTGGTCCGCAACGTCTGCGTGGGCGCCGAGATCGTCGTCCGCTTCTTCGACCAGATCGTCGACCGGGACCTGCTCGCACCCGACGGCGAGATCTACCTGATCGTGTCCAACACCTCGGAGCTCAGGCGCATCGTCGCGTACGCCGTCGACGCCGGGTTCCAGCCGGAGATCCTGCACCGCCAGACCTGGGAGGGCGACAACTGCCAGGCGTACTTCTTCAAGCTGTACCGCCGTCCTGCCGCCTGACCAGGAGGAGAGAGACATGCACGAGCACATAGCGGAGGCCGTCAAGGAACCCGATGTGGTGACCGTCCCGCCGGGAGCGATCTGTCTGCGCTTCGAGACCATGAAGCTCTACTCGGCGCTCGGCGCCGTACGCCACCTGCTGGAGACCGGGCAGGTGAAGCCCGGGGACACGCTCGTCGACAGCTCCAGCGGCATCTACGCCCACGCGCTGGCCCTCGCCTGCCACCGCTACGGACTGAACTGCCACATCGTCGGCTCCACGACGGTGGACCGCACGCTCCGCGTCCAGCTGGAGATCCTCGGCGCCACACTCGAACAGGTCCGGCCGTCCAAGAACCTGCGCCTGGACCAGAACCTGCGCGTGGAGCGCATCGGCGAACTGCTGCGCGAGAACCCCGGCTACCACTGGATGCGGCAGTACCACGACTCGATCCACTACCTCGGCTACCGCGACGTCGCCGACCTGATCGGCAAGGAGGTCCCCGAGGGCCCCCTGTCCATCGTCGGAGGGGTCGGGACCGGAGCCTCCACCGGCGCCATCGCCACGTACCTGCGCGAGGCGGGCCGGGACGTCACGCTCGTCGGCGTGCAGCCCTTCGGCAGCGTCACCTTCGGCGCCGAACACGTCTCCGACCCCGACATGATCATCGCGGGGATCGGCAGCTCGATCCCCTTCCAGAACGTCCGCCACGACCTGTACGACCGCATCCACTGGGTCAACTTCGACTACGCCATGTCCGGCGCCGTCGAACTCCTGCGGGCCAGCGGCATCTTCGCCGGCCTCTCCGCCGGCGCCGCCTACCTGGCCACGCTCTGGGAGCGCGAGCGCGACGACTCCCGGACCTACGTCTTCCTCGCCGCCGACACCGGGCACCGCTACGTCGACAGCGCCTACGCCAACCACCCCAAGGCCATCGGACTCGGCTCCATGCGGCCCCACGAGGTCACGACGCAGGACGAGCTGCGGCACCCCTGGTCGGCGATGGACTGGCCACCGAACGACAGCGCGCTGCTGCGCGGCGAACCGCTGCTGGTACCGGGCGCGGTCTAGCCTGCCCCTCCTTCGCTTCGTACCACCGTCTCCGTCCTGAAAGGTGCCCGTGCCGTGACCCTCGGCGACCTGCGCACGCGTGGCTTCGTCCTGCTTCCCCGGCTCTTCAGCCCCGCCGAGACCGCGGTGCTGGGTGAGGTCGCGGAGTCCGGATTCGCGCAGGTGACGGAGCAGGCACGCGCGGGGAGATCGCAGGTGACCACGTGGCCGGACGGGCACCGGCTGGAGACGGTGGACGGCGCGACCGTCCACTGGGAGCCGGACGCCCGGCCGCCCGTGGTGCGCAGCCTGTCGCCGGTCACGCATGCGGGCCGGGGGCGGCTCCGGGTTCCGCCGGCACCAGGACTACCCGTACTGGTACTGCTGCGCGGGTCCCGCCGCGAAGGACATCGCCACCGCGATGATCTTCCTTGACGAGGTGACGGTGGAGAACGGCGCCCTGACGATCGTCCCGGGCAGCCACCTGGCCGGGCCCGTGCCGCGTGACCGGGCCGAGCCCACGGGGCTGCTGGTCGACGCCGCGCGGACCGACGTCGGCGGCGCGGTGCGCGTCGAGGCCCCGGCCGGCTCCGTACTGCTGTTCCCCGGCCTCATCGTGCACCGCTCCGGCCCCAACACGACGTCGCGGGACCGCCGTTCCCTGCTGCTGTGCTTCCAGCCCGACGGGCGTCCGCCCCTCGCGGAGCTGCCGTACCGCTCGGAGCGGCTGGCCGACCTCCCCTGATCCCCCCCTCACTCCTCATCCATCAACCCCCGGACGAAAGAACTCGACATGTCCACCTCGCAGCCGCACTCCGTGGCAGACCTCCAGCAAGCGGTTCTCGACGGCATCTACGGGCCGCCACCCCAGGAACTCGCCGTCACCAGCGCCTTCTGGCTCCACCACACCACCCGGCTCGCCGGCAGCCAGGTCACCTACCGCAACCACTACCTGCTCCTGAGGTCCGGGGACGCCTTCGGAGCCTCTTCCTTCGAGGCCGGAGCCCTCGCCCCCGACTTCTGCGCGGACGCCTCCGGCCACACCCTCGACACCCTCATCCGGCGCGAGTCGGCGCCCGTGCGCATCGCCGCCCTCGACGCCTACCTCGGTCGCGTCCAGCCGCATCGCAGCGCGCCCGCCGCCGAAGCCGTCATCCTGCCGACCGGCACGCCCGAGACCCGGGCCGAGGCCAGGGACGCGGCCGTCGCAGGTCTGCTGGACACCGCCCCCGGCGCCAAGGTCGCGCTCATCGGCGTCGTCAACCCGCTCGTCGCCGCGATACGCGAGCGGGGCGGCACCCCGCTGCCCTGCGACTTCAACCTGCGCACCACCAACTGGGGCGACCCCGTCACCGACGACATGAACCAGGTCCTCGCCGAGGCGGACGCCGTGGTCGCCACCGGCATGACGCTCAGCAACGGCAGCTTCGACGTCATCCTGGAGCACTGCCGCAAGCAGGAGATCCCACTGGTGGTGTACGCGCAGACCGGCAGCGCCGTCGCGCGTGCCTTCCTCGGCGCGGGCGTCACCGCGCTCTCCGCCGAGCCCTTCCCGTTCTCGCAGTTCAGCGCTGACGAGACCGCGCTGTACCGGTACCGGGCGGCAGGCGCGTGAGCAGCGAGACCAAGGGCCCCGGCCCGGTGGACATGGACAAGGCGGCCGACGAGGCCACGCCGGAGCCGGCCGCGGGCACGGAGGCCGTACCGAGCGACTGGAAGATGACCCGCCTGCTGTGGCCGCTCATGCTCGCCTCAGCCGTCGGACTGGTGCCCTTCACGATCTACGGCACCTTCCTCGTCCCCATCGCCGACGCGGCGGACGGCGGTGTCGCCGCGCTCGGCCAGCTGCGCGGTCTGGGCGGCCTGGCCGCGCTCGCGGTGGGAACCGCCCTCGCGCCCCTGATCGACCGCGTACGCAAGGAATGGGCGGCTGCCGGCGGGCTCGCCGTGCTCGCCCTCTCGGCGGCACTCGGCGCCACCGGCGAGTTCCTGTTGCTGGCGGCGTTCTGCCTGCTCGTCGGCGCCGGTACGGCCGTGCTCAACCCGGCGCTCACGGCGGCGGCGGCCGACCGCTTCGACAGCGACGCGGCCTCGGGCCGGGCGGCGACCCTCATCACCGCCACCCAGTCCCTCACAGCACTGCTCGCCGCTCCCCTGGTCGCGCTGCCCGCCGTGCTCTGGGGCTGGCAGGGCGACCTGTGGGCGATCGCCGCCATCGCGGCCGTACTCGCCGCGTACTTCTTCCTCCGAGGCCGCCGTTCCCACGAGGCCGGACGGGAGAGCTCGAACGCCGCCGGCAAGGCGGACCGGCCGGGCTACCTGGCGTCGTTCAGACTGCTGGGCACGCTTCCGGGCGTGGTGCCGCTGCTCTTCGTCGCCATGCTGCGGACGGCGGCGTTCATGGGGTACCTCGCCTACCTGGCGGCCTTCTACGACGAGCGCTTCGCGCTGTCACCCGGGCCGTTCGCCATCGTCTGGACGCTGAGCGGTACCGCGTTCTTCCTCGGGAACCTCTTCGCCGGGCGTCTGTTGAGCGCCGACCGGCCGAAGGTCCCCACCGAGCGGCTGATGACGCTCGCCCTGCTGGTGGCACTGGCAGCACTCGCGGGCGTGTTCCTCTCCCACTCCCTGTTCCTCGCCCTCCCGCTGACCGCCCTCGTCGGCGCCGGCCACGCCACGGTGGCCGCCTGCGTCACCACGCTCCTCGTACGCCGCTGCGGCTCCCTGCGCGGCACCGCGCTGAGCATCAATTCCGCCGGCATGAGCCTCGGCGTGTTCGTCGGAGCCGGTCTCGGCGGCGTGGGACTGGCGCTGGGCGGCTTTCCGGGCACGGCCGCCGCGCTGGGCGCCCTGACGCTGGCGGCTGTCGTCTTCGCACGTGGCGCCGCCCGCCAGGGATACAAGAGCAAAGCCCAGGCCGCGTAACCGTAACCGGAGCGGAAGCGCGNGTCGACGCGCGCAGCCACACCGCCCACCTCGAAGAAGCAACGCATTGACCAGCAGGGGGTCCGTTGTGACCGCACAGGCGGCATCGGGCAGCCGCATGACGCGACAGCGCGCCGCGGTCGTGCAGGCGCTTGCCGACTCCGTCGACTTCGTGTCCGCCCAAGAACTCCACGCCTTGATGGCCGAATCGGGTATACGCGTCGGCCTCACCACCGTCTACCGCGCCCTGCAGGACCTGGAACGCACCGGAGGGGCCGACGTCGTACGCGACGAGGTGGGCGAACGGCTCTACCGGCGCCGGCTCGACCCCGAGCACCGCCACTACCTCATCTGCCGCTGCTGCCGCCGCAACGAGCCCCTCGACACCGAGGCCGTCGAGCGCTGGGTCGCTCTTGTCGCACAGACGACCGGCTTCGCCGCGGTCGAGCACACCCTGGAACTGACGGGTGTATGCGGCAGGTGCCAATGAACGCGGTCGGTCCATCACCGGGGCGCGCCGCCCGGGGCGATCAACCCCGTCTCGTAGGCGAAGACGACGGCCTGGACGCGGTCGCGCAGGTCCAGCTTCGAGAGGATGCGGCCGACATGGCTCTTGACCGTGGTCGGGCTGAGGAACAGCCGGGAGGCGAGTTCCGCATTACTGAGGGCCGTCGCGAGCAGGCGGAGCACCTCGAGCTCGCGCGGTGTCAGGCCGGACAGATCGCGGTGCGGGGCGATGGTCTGCGGTTCGTCGTGCTGGGCGAAGCGCTCGATCAGCCGACGAGTGATCGTGGGCGCGAGGAGAGCGTCGCCGGTCTGCACCAGGCGTAGGGCGGCGACCAGATGTTCGGGGGTGACGTCCTTGAGCAGGAAGCCGCTGGCGCCGGCTGTGAGCGCGGCGTAGACGTTGTGGTCGAGGTCGTAGGTGGTGAGGATGATGACCCGCGTTCCGTCCGGGCCGGCGTCGCCGATGATGCGCCTGGTGGCCTCGATGCCGTCCATCTCCGGCATCCGGATGTCCATGAGGACGACGTCGGGCCGCGTACGGCGGACCGCTGCGACAGCCTCGGCCCCGTCGGCCGCCTCGGCCGTCACTTCGATGCCGTCCGCGGCCAGGATCATCTTGAAACCGGTGCGTACAAGAGCTTGGTCGTCGGCGATGACGGCACGCAGCGGTGGCTGGTCCTTGTTCATGCGGTGCTCCGCGGGATGCGGGCCGTGACCCGGTAGCCGCCGGCGTTTGTCGGCCCGGCCGTCAGCTCGCCCTTGTAGACGGCCAGCCGCTCGCGCAGCCCCATGTGGCCACGGCCGTTGCTCTGCACCGGCGGGGACTCCTCGGCGCCGCCGGTGTCCGTGATCTCGATCTCCAGACAGGCGTCGGTGTAACCGATGGCGACGGACGCCTGCGCGCCGCGCGCATGTTTGATCGTGTTGGTCAGCGCCTCCTGTACGACGCGGTAGGCCGCGAGGTCCAGCCCCGGTGGCAGCGGATCCGGCGGCAGCGACACCCCGACGCTCACGGGCGTACCGGCGGCGCGTACGCGTGCGACGAGCGCGTCGAGCTGTGCGAGCCCGGGCTGGGGCTCCAGGCTGTCGGGCCTCTCGTGGTCCGGAGCGGCCAGCAGGCCCATCACGTGGCGGAGTTCGGCCATGGCGGCCCGACCGCCCGCCTCGACGGCCAGCAGTGCCTCCTTCGACTGCTCGGGCGCCATGTCCATCACTTTGCGCGCCGCGCCGGCCTGGATCACCATCACGCTCACATTGTGGGTCACCACGTCGTGCAGTTCGGCGGCAATGCGGGCACGCTCCTCCTCGACGGCGCGGCGCGTGGCCTCCGCCTGAGCGGCCTGCAGTTCTGTCACCTGGTCCCGGCTGGACGCCAGCCGCAGTTGCAGGAAACGGACGAGGCTGGCCAGCATCCCGGCCACCAGGAGCACGAATCCTGGGCTGGACCATCCGGGGAGCACGGGGTCCGCGTGACGGAAAGCGAAACCGGACAGCGCGGCGGCGATCACCAGAACGGCCATCGCCGCTGTCCGGTAACGGCTGTATACGACGGCGCTGTAGGCGCCGATGACACAGGCCAGGACGGTGATCCAGGAGGCGGAGCTGCCGATGGCCAGTGCCGCGCCCAGCACCACCGCGAACAAGGTCAGCGGATACCGGCGCCGGGCTGCCAGCGGCAGCGTCGACAGGACGACCAGGCCCCAGGGCACGGAGGAGGGTTCTTCCTCCTCGGGCACCTGACCAGGGTCGGGCGGCGAGGGCGGGGCCGGGACCCCGGTCCCGACGTCCACCGCAGGGGGGCTGCTGTTCACCGGCCCGTCGCCGGGATAGCGCACCGCCACGAACAGGGCGATGACGGTCAGTACGACCGCCAGCACCACATCGGCGCGCACCGCTCGCCGGGACAGCGGAGCGGCCTTCGCCTCCGGGCGTAGCGCGTCGATGAGCTGCTGATGCCGACTGCGCCGGTCTTCCGTCTCCATCCGTGCGTTGTGCTGCGCTCTCCGCCCGGCCCGCGTCCGCCTGTCCGGCCGGGGCGTTGTCCCGGAGGCCTCCTTCTCAGGTAGGACTCCGCAGCCGAATCCTCCGCGGGAAGGGCCTGATGTCAATTCCGCGGCCGACGCGCCCCCTACGCGGCACCCCTAGGTTCGCAGGACCGACAACGGCAAATGCCTCTCGTGACCGCAAGGATGGACAACTCGTATGCATCAAGTGATCGAACTGGAGGGTGTGGCGAAGCGCTACGACAGCGCCGGGGCGCCGGCGCTCGGACCGCTCACGCTCAGTGTCGCCAAGGGTGAGGCCCTTGCCGTGACGGGCCCTTCCGGCAGCGGCAAGTCCACGCTGCTGAACCTCGTCGCCGGCCTGGACAAACCGACCGACGGCGCCGTGATCGTGGCCGGGCGACGGATCGACCAGTTGAGCGAGCACGCCCTCGCCACGTTCCGTCGCGAGCACATCGGCATGGCATTCCAGTTCTTCAATCTCCTCGACGACCTCACCGTCACCGACAACATCCAGCTCCCGGCCCAGCTGACCGGGAGCAGCCGGCGCGCGGCCGCGGCCCGCGCGGGCGAGCTCATGGAGACGCTGGGCATCCAGCAGCACACCCGTGCCTACCCGGGCCGGCTGTCCGGAGGTGAACGACAACCAGTCGCGGTCGCACGGGCGTTGGTCAACCGGCCCGCGCTGCTGCTCGCCGACGAGCCCACCGGTGCGCTCGACACCGCCTCGGGCCACGACGTCCGCAACCTGCTGATGGATCTGCACCGCGCCGGACAGACCATCGTGCTGGTGACGCACGACCTGTCCCTCGCGGAGGCATGCGCGAGCCGCACGATCCACCTGGTCGACGGTCACGTCGCCCTCGACTCCTGCGCGCAGGCCGTCCGATGAGCCTGTTCGGTACCGGCGCGATGGGCCCGGGTCGTAGGTTCCGGGGTGGGCCGGCGGCGGGTGCAGACCGTGGTGATCGCCGTGGCCACGATGATGGCCGTGGCGTCGGCCGTGGTCGCCGGGTCGCTGATGGTCGCCGCGACCGCGCCCTTCGACAACGCCTTCAAGAAGCAGCGAGGTGCGCACATCACCGCGCAGTTCGATCCTGCCAAGGCGAGTGCGGCGGAGCTGGCGAAGACCGGGAAGCTGCCCGGCGTCGCCGCGAGCGCGGGACCGTACCCGTCCACGGCGGTCCGTCTGCTGGACCGTTCGGGCTTCCAGCTGCCGACGCTGACCCTGGTAGGGCGGTCCGGCCCTGACGGCGCCGTGGACCGGGTGGATCTGAAGTCGGGCCGGTGGGCGCAGAAGCCGAGCGAGATCGTTCTCGACGCGTCGTACGAGGGGCCCGCCATCGGGCTCGGCACCACCGTGAAGATGTCGGACGCCAAGGACACACCGCCCCTTCTGATCGTCGGCTTCGCCGTCTCCGCCAGTGAGACCGCCGACGCCTGGGCGCTGCCCTCGCAGGTCGACGCGCTGGCATCGAAGAGCAACCCCGTCGCGAGTCAGATGCTCTACCGCTTCGACTCCGCGAGCACGAAACAGCAGATCATCGCCGACCGGAAGAAGCTCGCCGCCTCCGTGGGACCTGGGGCGCTCCTTGGGACCCAGTCCTGGCTGGACACCAAGCGCGCCGCTGATCAGGGTGCGGCGGCGACCGTCCCGTTCGTGACGGCTTTCGGCGCGCTCGGCATCGTGATGTCGGTGATCATCGTCAGCAGTGTGATCAGTGGCGCGGTCGGCACCAGCCTGCGCAGGATCGGCATCCTCAAGGCCATCGGCTTCACTCCGCGCGAGGTCGTACGCGCCTACGTGGCCCAGGCGCTGATCCCGGCCGTCGTCGGCATCGCCCTGGGTGTCGTCCTGGGGAATGTCCTGGCCGTGCCACTGCTGTCCGACACCGAGTCGCTGTACGGCGGCGTCTCACTCTCGGTGGCCTGGTGGGTGGATGTCTCCGTGCCGGCCGCCGCCCTGGTCGTCGTGGGGCTCGCGGCGCTGATTCCCGCGCTGCGGGCCGGAAGGCTACGTACGGTGGAGGCCATCGCGGTCGGCCGGTCGCCGCGCACAGGACGCGGCCGGTGGGCGCATCGGGCGATGGGGATGCTTCCACTGCCGCGACAGGTGACGTACGGTCTCGCCACCCCCTTCACTCATCCGGTACGTACCCTCGCGATGCTGCTCGCGGTGGCGTTCGGCACGGTCGCGGCGACGTTCGCGGTGGGGCTGACCTCGTCCCTGAACGCGATCGGCACCTCCCAGGACCCCGAGAGCCGTGCCGCGGTCACGGTCACGACGACCAAGGCAATCGACGTCGCTCCTCCCCCGCCGCCTCCTGTAGGGGGCAAGGCGGAAGACCCGCCTCCCGTGGAAGACAGCGCGGCAAGCACGCCCGAAAAGCCCAAGGTCGCCGATCCGGCGAAGGTGCGGTCCGCCGTCACGTCACAGCCGGGCACGGAGTCGTACTACGGCAAGGCCCAGACCGAGGTCGCCGTGGCCGGGGTCACCGGCTCGATTCGGGCCGGCCTCTACGAGGGCGATTCGCGCTCCGGCAGCTACGAGATGCCTCCGGGCACTGGATCACCGGTAAGGGCCAGGTCGTGGTGCCCTCCCGCTTCCTGGAGAGGACCAGCACCAAGATCGGTGACACGGTGCGGGTGACCTACGAGAAGGAGACCGCGAACCTGCGGATCGTGGGCGAGTCCTTCGACACGTCGGGCAACCGCCTGGAAATCCACGCGGACATGGCCAACTTCGCGTCGGCCGAGCCCAGTACCTTCCTCGTCGAGACCAAGTCCGGCGTCTCCGCCGACGAATACGCCCAGCGGGTCGCCTCAGTCGTACAGCCACTGGGGGGCGACGCAACGACCGGCTCCGCTTCGGGGCAGGACGGTATCATCCTCATCATGTCCGCGATGGCGGTGCTGCTCACCCTCATACTGATCACCGTGGCCGGTCTCGGCGTACTCAACTCCGTGGTCCTGGACACCCGGGAACGCATCCACGACCTGGGCGTCTGCAAGGCGATCGGCATGACGCCGCGGCAGACCGTGGGCCTCGTGCTCGCCTCGGTGGCCGTGATCGGCGTGATCGGCGGGCTGATCGGCGTCCCTGCGGGGTACGCGCTGCACCACGTCGTCATGCCGGTGATGGGGCGTGCCGTAGGCACCAGCCTGCCGTCGCCCGTCCTCGATGTGTACGGGCCTTTCCAGCTCCTCCTGCTGGGGCTCGGCGGGGTCGTGATCGCGGTGCTGGGCGCGCTGATCCCGGCCGGCTGGGCGGCCAGGGCCCGTACGGCCACGGCGCTGCGCACCGAGTAGCGTCCGCCGGAGCGCGAGCCGCTGGGGGCCTGCCCGACGCTCCGTCGGGACCAGCGTCAAACGACGAAGCCGCAGGTCAGAGCCTCTTCGCAGCGGGCTCCAAAATCGCGACGCACTCCACGTGGTGCGTCATCGGAAAGATGTCGGCCTGAGCAAGCCGCGGAAAAGCCCAGGTCAGGGCCGCTTTCGCGGCTCGCCGCGCAGCGTGCGGGCGCCCAGAGCGTCAAACGAGCGTCACGGCCAACAGCCCGTCCCGCCTACCCGGGGCAGACCGAGCCGCCACAACCAGCTCCCCGGCCAGCTCCGCCCCACTCACCCAGACGCCGACTCCCTCATCTTGACCCGCGCCACTTCTCCGGCCGCCACAATGGACGCATGCCCTCCAGCTCACAGCACCCCGCACCCGCCCCGAGGGACCTCTCAAGCGCCGTCACCGAGGACCTCGCGATGTACCGGGAGAAGTTCCGGCGGCGTCTGCCGGAGTCGCTGGACGAGCTGCACGGGCCGACCCACGGGGTCGTGGAGCTGCCACTGCACATGGCCTGGTCGGGGATGACCTCGTACGACCTGGGCAAGCCTCGCCAGCGCATTGGCCTGTACCGCACCGTCCTGCACGAGGGCATGCACGACGACCTGCCCCGCTACCTCAACCAGGACCTGCTCCTCCATCTGTGGCCGGTCCTGCACACCCTCGTCGGTCGTACCGTGCGCGCCGTCTGGGAAGAGGCATTCCCCCAGCTCGCCTCCCGCACACGGGCAGCCGCGTGACGCATATGCCGGAGCTGCATACGCGGCTCCTGGCGGATGTGATCGCGCTCGGCTCCCCGTATCTTCTGGTCCTCTCTTCACCGGTGGATACGCCGTACCGGCACACCACCTCGTGAACCGCCCCAGCCAGGACCTCGACGTCGCCACCGAGAACCCGGCACCCATGGCCGACATCGCGGCCACGGCTCGTGACTCACGACCTGTCCCCGCTGCCAGCCATTAGGCTCTCGACTTCCTCGGCGCATCCCCATGACAGTGTGACGCCAGCGCCTCCGTGCCCATGGTTGTGCACAACCACGGTGCGGCTCCTGGGATGTGCCGGTGGCTGACACGGGCGGGGACCAGCGGCTGGGGACACTGTGACAGCCTCGCTTGGCTGGAAGCCGTCGAGAGTGCTCCGTCATGTCGTCGGAGTGATCGCAGCTGGCGATGACGTGACAGCTCGGGAGTGCAGGAGCGCGTCGAGTTGCTGGCAAGCGCTGCAGGCACGCATTAGGGAGATCGAGCATTCCTTGACGTCAGGCAGTCAGCGGCCGTTACCCAGCGCGTCACGCAGATCGTCCGTGAACGATTGCCAGGATGCGAGCTGTTTAACGGGTCCTTCACGGTCCAGCATCTGAAGGAGACGTGCACGGTTCGCGGAGAAGCGAGTTTGGAGTTTCTGCAGACCGCGTCCTCTTTCCTCGCTGGCCGTGGCGATCGCCTGCTTGAGCACGGCTTTGGGGTCTGAAACCGACTCTACTCGTGCCGGTTTCGGAAGGTTGAGTGCCACCTTGCCGTTTGGGTTGCCTGCGACTTCACGGATCGCAGACTGATCGAGCAGCAGCCATGCCTCCAGCATCCGCACAGGGATCACGGGCACATGCGCCACGCCGGGACTCACTGCGGCCACAGCTTCCGCGATTTCCGTACGCCGACGGTCCGGGGGCTCGCGGTCAGAGTCGCGGTGGATGACCACGAGGTCGTACACGTGGCCACTGTCACTAAGCTGCTGTGCGGCTCGTAGCTTGTCCTCGACCGAGCGACCAGGCTTGTTCGGCAGGCGGTCCAGCTCGGGAACCGTTACCAGGATCTCCCTGCCCATATCCGCCGCAATTGCCTCAATGTGAAAC
Organism: Streptomyces sp. TRM64462; assembly: GCF_013362995.1. Lineage (GTDB taxonomy): Bacteria > Actinomycetota > Actinomycetes > Streptomycetales > Streptomycetaceae > Streptomyces. The sequence continues at coordinate 27,801 of NZ_JABWDV010000459.1, forward strand.
CGCAGGCCCGTGTCACTGGATCCCTCACAGAGGTAGAGGGCACGCACGGTCATGAGGTGCTCTCCTCAAGGGTCAGGCGGTCCTCCGGCGAGGACGTGAGGTACGACAGGATGTCGGCCTTGGTGCCGTAGCCCTTTTCGGCGCCGGCGGCGCGCCAGGTATCGGCCAAGGGGCGCAGCCGCAAGCCGCGCGCGACCTTGCCACTAACCCCCGGAACGGTGGTGGTATCGGCGATCAGCAGGTCCGGCGCGCCGACGAGTCGTACAACGCCTGGCGAGTGCGTGTTGATCAGAACTTGCCGGAAGGGGTTGTCCTCGTCCACCGGTAGCGACGGATCGACCGCCAGATCGCGTACAAGGTCGACCATCGCGGAGAGGTTGGCCGGGTGGATGCCGTTCTCCGGCTCTTCCATGCAGAGCAGGCCATGCGTCTGAGGGTCTTCCAGCAGGACGCACAGGGCAAGGAAACGCAGGGTCCCCTCTGACAGGCTGCGGGCTGGCAGTACCATGCCGCCGATCTCGTGGAGTTTGATCGTCAGGAGTTCCCGTGTGTCGTCAGCATCGACGTGCAGCGTCTTGACGTGCAGTCCCGATAGGTCCGACAGGCGCCCTGCGACCCGTGAATAGACCCGTGCGGGATCGTTCGGAGACTTCTCCCGGGCCACCCGGTCCAGGCTCCGCGGTAGGTGCAGGCCGTCGGGCTGCATCTCGCTGGGATCCGAATAGCGGTCGGAGGTGCGCAGTGCGGAGGGTTCGAGGGCCAGTCGGCGCCAAGACTGCATTTCCCGCCGGGCAGCCAGGATGGTCGGGTCGTCGTTCCTGTTGATCGTGGAGAGCATGGTCTGGGGCGCCCGGCTAGCCGGTGCCGGGCGCGGCTGGCCTCTACGGCCGGCGTCGGCGTGGATGCTGATGACGGCGTCGCCCGTCTCGAGAGACGTAGAGATGTAGGGGGCGGTCGAGCGGCGTGCGCGCACCACGGCCTTGCGAAAGTCCGCGGCCCGGTGTGGGAAGCGTAGATGTGCCGGAGCCTCACCAGGGCTGATCCGGCTGAGGTTCTCGTACCGCAGGGTCAGCCTGCCGCCCCGCTCACCCCGCTGCGGCGGCTGGTAGCCGAGGTGGAGCTCGTAGCGGAGGAACGTGGACGTCGGTTCGGCCAGTCGGCCGAAGTCGTCCTCCACCTCACCGGGGACGATCATCTCCGCAGCGAACGTCATCAGGTGCTCGCCGTCCGCGTAACCGTTCCAGAACAGGTCTCGCGCGTCGCCGTGCAGCGTGCCGTGGGTTCCGCGGACTGTTTGGGCAGCCTCGATCATGGAGAGGTCTGCAAGCAGACTCAGGAAGTGGATGGCGTCGAAGACGTTCGACTTCCCCGTGCCGTTCTCTCCCGCGATGCAGGTGAAGGGACCGAACTCGACTCTGAGATCCAGAAGGTTCTTGAAGCCACTGACTTCGAGCCGTGTCAGCATGTGTCCCCTCGTTGGTCCGATCTCAGCGTGCCTCCGAATCGCGGCCCCTGGCTGTGATACGGCCGGTGCGCATAGGAATGATAGAGCGTCAGGCAGCCATAGGGGGCATGCATCTGATGGTGCCCCAGGGCTCCGGTGTAGTCGAATGACGTCCGGTTCGTGGCGATCTGCCGGTTCAGTGGCCATCTGGGAGCGAGACAGGCACGGGCTCCCAAGATCATAGAGTTCTCTACACCCCGTGATCCGACCGGAAGACCCTGCCTGTCGACGCATCATCGCCGATCCCACCCGCCCTTGACCAACTCCGCGATCATCCACGGGTCGCACCCGCAGAGGTACCGGGCCTGCTGAAGCGCTTGGCCGAGGCCAGACCCGCGCGATCCGCGCGGCGTACGACACGCCTTGGTCGTCGTGCGGGCGCTCACCGCGTGCGCCGTACTGGCCGGGCGAGGTCGCTGCTGGCGGTCGGCGAATGGATCGCCGACGCCCAACCACAGGTGCTGCGGGCCGTCGGCGCGCGGTGCGATCCGCTGCTTCCGAAGCGTGCCCTGCCCGCGGAATCGCCCGTTCGCCGACTGCAGGCCCGGATCGATGGCGATGCCCTGGATGAGGCCGGGGGCACTGGCTCGCCGACCGCTCCCATACTGCAGGCGGATTGCGCGCACTGGCGGTCGCCGGCAAGAGCCTGCGTGGTGCGGCCAGGGCCGACGTCAGGAAGATCCACCTGCTCGCCGCCTTGGACCACACCACCGGCCTGGTCCTGGCCCAGCTGGACGTGCGAGAGAAAACGAACGAGATCACATGCTTCCAGCCACCGCTGGAGCGCGTCGCCGACCTGACCGGCACAGTGGTCACCAGCGACCCGATGCACACCCAGCGCGAGCACGCCGAGTACCTGCTGAACCGCGAAGCCCACTACATCGTGATTGTCAAAGGCAACCAGAAGAAGCTGCACAAGCAGCTCAAATCGCCGCCCTGGAAGCAGATCCCGCTCCAGGGGCGCACCTGCGGCACCGGCCACGAACGTTCCAAGATCCGCCGGATCAAGGTGGCCACCGTGAACAACCTGCTCTTACCCGGGGCCCGCCAGGCCATCCAGATCAAGCGCCGCCGCACCGACCTCAAGACCGGAAAGACCACCATCAAGACCGTCTACGCCGTCACCAGCCTCACCGCCGAGCAGGCCACCCCCGCGCAACTGGCCTCACTCGTGCATGACCAATGGACGATGGAGGCCCTACACCATGTCGGGGACACCACCCTCGCCGAGGACGCCTCCCAACTGCGAACAGGCCACGCGCCCCGCGCGATGGCCACCTGGCGCAACCTGGCCGTCGGGGCACTGCGCCTGACAGGCGTCACGAACATCGCGGCCGGACTGCGCCACAACGCCCGCGACGCACGACGCCCGCTCGCCCTCCTGAGGCTCACATGATCACGAACCGGACATCGTGCGACTACGCCGAAGCCCTGGATAGGTGGCCGGCGACGAAACCGCGGCTTCGCCCGGAGAACTGGCAGGATGTATCCGACGAGACAGTGGGTCGAGGACGTCGACGACGTACGGAGGAGAGGTCGCTGTGCCTCGGAGTGGCGGAGCTGATACGGGGACGCCCTCAATGGACAGGGCCGCGTTTGTCGTCGGCGTGCGGAAGCAGGTGCGGGCTCTGGAGGCGGACCTCCGCCAGCGCAGCGAAGATGTCGACCGGTACCGCGGCGGCCTGCGGGCTATGTACGAACGCGCGCGGGCATCCGGTCGCACTGCCGCCACGTATGGCGCCTGGCGCGACGAGCACATCACCCAGGGTGCGGTTGCGTGGGTGATGGGCACGGTGTTCGTGCGCTTCTGCGAAGACAACACACTCATCGACCGGCCCTTCATCGCAGGGCCGGGCCAGCGATTGACGGAGGCGGAGGAACGGCAGCGTGTCTATCTTTCGGACCATCCTGGGACCAACGCCCAGGACTGGCTGGCGGAGGCGTTCACGCACCTGGCGGAGTCTCACGCAGCGATGGCCCGCATTTTCGACAAGGCGCGCAACGCCTTGTGGGCACTGCGGCCGTCGCCGCAGGGTGCTGCCGAATTGGTTGAGTTCTGGAGAAGTCGAGGCGAAGATGGATCCCTTCGGTTTGACTTTACTGATCCGGAACTCGATACCCGTTTCCTCGGCGACCTGTATCAGGACATTAGCGAGACCGCGCGAAAGGCTTTCGCGCTGGTTCAGACGCCTACTTTCATCGTGGACTTCGTCCTGGACCTCACGGTGGATCCAGCCATTGCGGAGTTCGGACCCCAGGGGTTCCGCGGCATCGATCCAGCCTGTGGGTCGGGAGAGTTTCCGCTGGGACTCTTCGAGCGGCTTCTGAATGCCTGGCGCGCGGTAGCTCCCGGAACCCCAGATCCCGAGCTGATCCGCCGGACCCTGGACTCTGTCCATGGCTGCGACATCAACCCGTTCGCCGTGAGTGTCACCCGGTTCAGACTGCTCATGGCGGCCGCGAGGGAAAGCGGTTGCAGGGTGCTGAGCGAGTTGCCGGGACATGTGATCAACGTGGCGGTAGGCGACGCCCTGCTGGACGGGCGCGGCGCGCCGGGGGGCTCTTCGCTGCGCCTCCTCGAAGACTGGGAGGGAGACAGTGCTGGCACGGTAGAAGATGTCGACGAATTCTCGGAGACGTGTGACCTCTTGGGGCGGAATTCCTATCACGTCGTCATTTCAGAGCCTCCCTATATCACGGTGAGGGACAAGGCGAGAAACGCAGCATACCGAGCAGCCTATGACGTGGCCTCAGGCGCGTTCCCGCTTTCGGTACTCTTCACGAAGTGCATGTTCCAGTTGGCGGCGAGGAAGACCAGTGACACTCCTGGCGGCTATGTCGGTCAGTACACGACCAGTTCGTTCGCCAGTCGTGAGTTCGGGGAGAAGCTGATCGATGAGTTCCTTCCGAGTGTGGCGCTGACGCATGTCATCGACACCTCCGGCGTGTACGTACCTGGCCATGGGACCCCGACCCTGATCCTGGTCGGCCGGAATGCCCCGACCATGGGCGACACCCGTGTGCGGTCGGTCCTCGGCGTGCATAGCGAGCCGACGAAGCCAATGGATCCAGCTGAGGGAATCGTGTGGAAGTCGATTCTCGACCAGATCCACCGCCCCGGCAGCACCTCGGAATGGGTGACTGTCGAGGACGAACCCCGGCAGCGCTTCTCCCGCTTCCCATGGACACTGAGTGGTGGCGGGAGTGCGGACCTCATGGACCTCATCTCACGCGCTCCCCGGCGATTGGCCGATGTCCTCGCCGACGGGGTTCAGGTTGTCGCCGACCTGGGACAGCCGGATGTCTTCTCCCTTGGGCGGCCTTGGTTCCTTCGGCACCTGGACTCGGCCGGGCTGGCTCAAGGCATGGTCACTGCCGAGACGGTAGGGGACTGGCGCGCGGTAGTGTCGACGGACGTTCTGGCCCCCTATGGCGCAGACGGCACACCTCTGCCCCTGGATGTCAGTGCCGCGTGGGGCCGGCACCTCTGGACGATGCGCCAGGTTCTTCGGTCGGCTCTCGGGGCACGTCAGTCTTTGAGAGCCGGTGCCGGACCCTGGTGGGCATGGAGATATCGGTCTCGCGGTGCCGGTCAGGGGCCGTTGATCACATTCGCATCGGTAGCTACGCATAATCGCTTCGCCTTGGAACAGGGCAGACGGGTGTTCAGCAGGACCGCGCCCGCACTTCGACTGGCGCCTGCCGCAGCGCAGGACGAGTACATCGCGCTACTGGGAGTGCTCAATTCGTCGACGGTCTGCTTTTGGCTCAAGCAGACCGGATCTGCCATCGGCTCCGATGGGCCCGGCGCCGCCCAGCCAGGTGAGGAATGGGCCCGGGCCTACCGCTTCGCCACGGCGTCCCTCTCTCGGCTCCCCCTGCCCGCCAGTGCTCCATCCGATCGCGCGCGACAACTGAATGCATTGGCACAGTTGCTGAATGTCCATGCGCCGAGCACCGTCTGCGCGGAGGAACACCCACCCACCCGAAGTGCCTTGGATGCGGCCAGCTCCGCCCACGAAGCGACACAGCGTCAGATGATCGCCCTTCAGGAGGAACTGGACTGGGAGGTCTATGGTTCCTACGGAGTGTTGTCTGCCGATGAGCGTGCACGCCTGACGACCCCCACTGATGTTGCACCGCCTTCGCTGCGGCTGGGTGAGCGTGCCTTCGAAATCGTGCTGGCTCGCAGAGTGCTCGCTGGCGAGGCTTCGGACTCGTGGTTCGTACGGCATGGTGCAACACCCATTACCGAGATCCCTCGGCACTGGCCGACTGCCTACAAGGAAGTCGTACAGGCCAGAATCGACGCCATCGAGACTCACCGGAAGATCGCTGTCATCGAGCGACCGGAGTACAAGCGCCGTTGGCTGCCGGCGTCATGGGAGCAGCAGGAGGAGCGAGCCCTCCGTACCTGGCTGCTCGACCGTTGTGAGGACGAGCAACTCTGGTTCGAGCCGAGGAACGGGGTCAAACACCCGTGTCCCCGTACGATTGACCAACTGGCGCAGCGTCTCGGTGTCGATGCCGCGGTGCGTTCCGTGGCCGCGCTATATGCGACCCATCATCTCGGGACACGGGACTCGAGGCTCCGTGACGTGCTTGCGGCGATCCTGGCTGATGAGCACGTGCCCTATGCATCGGCTCTGAGGTACAAGGAATCCGGGCTGCGTAAACGTGCCGAGTGGGAGCAGGTGTGGCAACTCCAACGCAGCGAGGACAGGACGGGAGAGTCATTGGGCATCCCCGTCCCACCGAAGTTCAGAGCCGCCGACTTCCGCCAAGTCCACTACTGGCCGCTCCGCGGAAGCCTGGACATCCCTCGCGAACGCTTCGTCTCCTATCCCAGCGCCGCTGGCACGCAAGGCAGCCTATTGTTCGGTTGGTCAGGCTGGAGTGATTCTGACCGTGTTCTTGTGCTTCAAGACCTGGTCGGCGCGCTCCAGCAGCAGGGGCGCCCGAGCCTCCATGAAGTTACTCCCCTGCTTGCCGGCATCCGGGAACTGATCCCTTGGGTTCGCCAATGGGAGGCATCGACTGCGTCCGGTTCGGATGCAGGGCAGGCTGAGAGATACCAACGGGAGCTCGACGATCTATGCGCGGCTTACGGGCTCAGTGTCCAGGACTTGACCTCCTGGAGGCCGCCGAAGGCTGCTTCAAGGGGCAAATGAACCGATTATTCGCGCACTGGCGGACATAGGCGTACACGCCGCACTCGGCCTGTGCGCCGATGTCTTCACGTTTTTCGGCCCGGTCGTAGCGGTGTCCCTGCGATCGGATTGCGTGGCCCACGCCGCGCCCCAAGATCGCACGGCAAGTCCCGCCGCGCCGAGGGGGATGTTCGCACTGCGGGGAGCCGGCTTCGTCGTCGAGGAGGCGCAGCGCGTCGTCGAGGTCCACCGTCACGGGAACCGCGCCGTCGTGGTTCTCCCAGTCCGCCAGCACCTCACGCCATCGGCCGTCCTCGTCCCGCGCCGTCCCGGCAGTACGGCGGTCCGCTCCGCGACGCGGGAAACCTCCTCTTCGGTGACCACGCCAACCAGCGTCTCGCCTTCCACCGCGAGAGCATCCAGGCCGAGCGGCCCCTCGACGTCCAGGACGAGACCGTGGGACACGCCCTCCCTGGCACGGTCGAGGAGCAGTCGCTCCAGCGCGGCGACCGGGTCACGGGAATCGCGCATGTCGTCGGCGAGCGGCACGGCGCGCCAGGCCCGTGCCGGATCCCGCCGGAACTGCCACAGGACGGCGCCCGTCCACAGGTCGCCCACTAGTTCATTCAGTGCGCGGTTCCAGGAGGTCGAGCGCCTGACGGCTGGCGATCGGGTCGAACTGGGCGCTGACGCAGACGGCCAGAGTGGTGTCCGCTACCGGAAGACCGGCGTAGATCCGCCCGGCGTCATCGGGTCCGAGAGGAAGAGCCACAGCGATTGCGGTGGTAGGCGCCCCACCGCCTTGTGGGACCGGGTGATCCCGGAGGGGCTGGGAACGGTCGTACGGCACACCAGCCACCGGGACCCGTCGCCGGCGCGCGCCTCGCCGATCTCCACATCGACGCTCCGCCCGCCCACCACGGCCTCGAACGGCTCGCCGACCTCTCGGACGAGGGCCAGCCCGTGCCGGACACCACCCTGCTCGTCCAGGTGCGTGACACTGCCGACACTGCCAACACATGGACCTGCCGCCGTACGATCCGAGCTTAAGGAGCAGCCCCGGCACGCTGCTCGACGCGTTAAGCCCGGCAAGCCACTTACGCCATCGGCTGGCCTCAATGCGCCCAGGTTCGGCTGGCGGAACCCGAACGGGTGACAGGGAGCGCTCTGAGGCTGCTCATCGGCCCTACCGTGGAGGTCTGCCCGCAGCTCGTCGAGGTGGAGCCGAAGCTCGTGAAGTACACACTGACCGAACAGCAGGCTGACATGCTCCGCCAGATCGCCGCGGCATCCAGTGCCGTGCCCATCGCTCCCAAGAGTTCGAACACGGCCTGGGCACTTGAGCAGCGCGGGCTGATCAAGCGGAGCTGGCGCGGTAGCGGGCACGTGGCAGTGGTGACTTCGGACGGCCGCTACTTCCTCAAGCACGGCAAGCACCCCAAGGAGGTCCAAGCCGAGAAGGAGCGCTTGGCCGGTGATGCCGAACAGGCCGAGCGCGCTCCTGCCGACGGAGCCGAGCTGATCGCTCGACTCCAGTCCGCCACTACCGGGAAGCTCACCGTCCCTGATCCGGGACCGCGGACCCGGGGGCGGTGGCGGGCGGCTTACTACGACGCGCTCCATCACGGTCACGTACCGGGAGAGCACAAGCTGCGCTGGACCGGCCGGCAGCGTGGTGACTGCGTCTTCACTTTGGTCGACGAGGAAGCCGAGAAGGCTGCGCAACCGCCGCCGGTGCCGACCATCGACGTCCCCGACGTCCTGGACCGTCCTCATCAGCTCGTCCGGGCCACACGCAAGGTCCTCGGCAGGTCCAAGACCGTAGTCGACACCCGCGGGGCGCCCGAGGTCTTCCCTCTTCATGTGTCACGGGAACAGGCCGACCGCGCCCTGCGGATCATGCACGCACTCCTGACCGAGGCGGAAAGCCGCGGCTACCAGGTGGAGACCCGGACCGATCTCCAGCGCGGCCAGGCCGTACACCAGACGGTCATCGTCATCCGAGGACACGCCTTTCCGCTCGCGGTCACAGAGCAGACGACCAAGGTGCCACACGAGCCGACCGCTCAGGAGATCCGCCAACAGCAGCGCAATCCCTGGACTCGTATCCCCAAGTACGACCACGAGTTCAATAGACGCCTCGAACTCGGTGCGCCCACCGGAAGCTGGTACCAGCACTCGTACACCTACAGGGACAGTGCACGGTGGACACTGGAGTCCCGCCTTGGGCACCTTCTGCACGATCTCGAACAGCGTGCCGCGGCGGCCGAACGCCGACAGCAGGAAGAGGAACTCCGCAAGGCCGAACAGCGACGCCGCTGGTACGCGGCTGTGGCGGAGGCCCGGGAGCGGCAAGTCGAGCAACATCGAGCGAGAGCCCTGGTCGAGCAGGTGGAGGCGCGGCATCGGGCCGACGAGATCCGCGCCTTCTGTCGCGCGGCCCGCACAAGAGCCGACGGTGCGTCCGCTGCGGCGGAAGAGCTGGAGTGGCTGCAGTGGGCTGAGTCGTACGCAGATCAGATTGATCCACTGCGCGCGCCACTGGCGACTCCGCCCAATCCGCCGGCCAGCCGTGAGGCTCTGCGGGAACTCCTGCAGGGTGATCTCCACGCCTATCCCTGGCCGTTCGACAGCAAAGGACGCTGGACGCCATCCGACGAGGAGAGCCCACAGCCTTCCTGATCAGGCAAACGCCTCCGCCCTGTCCGTACGGGACAGGGCGGAGGATCGTTCATGCGGCAATGGTGAGCGGAGCGTCGAGGCGCTCCCAGGCACCAAGCACGGCCTTGTGCGCGTCCGGTTGAAGGTGTGCGTAGCGCTGGGTGGTCTGGAAGCTCTCGTGCCCGAGGAGGTGCTGGACCTCGTAGAGCGAGACTCCTTTCTGGACGAGCCACGAGGCGCAGGTGTGGCGCATGGAGTGCGGCCGATAGTGCGGGACGGGCTGTTGCTCGCCGTCGCTGTCGAAGTAGTAGGCGGCGTCGACGGTGGGCCACCAGGTCTGGCGGCGCCAGTTGCCGTCGTCGAGGCGGCGGCCCGCTCGGCCCTTGGTGATGGTGGTGAAGACCACGGCGTCGCGGTCGAGCCGGTGGATGTGGCGTCCGAGTGCCTCCAGGACGTGGGGCGGGAGCGGGACCTCTCTACGGCTCTTGGAGCTCTTGGGATACTCCTTGATGCCGCTCTTGGTGTTGACCTCCACCACGAACAGGCGCGAGCGGCGCTGGTCGATGCGGTGGCGGTGCAGGCCCGAGAGCTCTCCCCAGCGCAGTCCGGTGTAGAAGCCGAGCAGGCACATCGTCCGCCATGCGGCGGGGAGTTCGTCCAGGATGCTCTGCGCCTGGTCAAGCGTGAACCACTGCGGTGGCTTGACCGCGATCTGGGGCAGGTCGATGCTGCGGCATGGGGTCACCGCCAGGACGTCGTCGTCGACGGCCGCGCGCATGATGGAGGACGTCAGGTTGTAGGCCCGCTTGATCGCGGAGGCTCCCGTGCCCTTCTCGACCAGGGTCCGGATCCAGCTCTGGACGTCCATGCGGGTGATGGCCCGCATCTCCCAGTCCGCCCAGTAGGGCATGACGTGGTTCTTGATGCTGGAGGCGTCGCCGCGCAGCGTATGGGGCTCAACGATGCGAGCGTTCCACCACCGGTCGTGCCACTCGCGGAACGTGATCTCACCGGCACGCGGGTCGCGCATGCCTCCGCGGGCGAACTGGGTCTCCAACTCGATGCCCCAGGCGCGGGCCTGCGCCTTGAGAGGGAACGATTCGCTGAACCGGTCTCCTGCCCGGTTGCGTACGGTCGCCTGCCACTTGCCGGACTTCAACTTGCGGAGGTACGAGGCTCTGCTCCTTGTTCAACGGGGCCGGGATGGCATGAGTCAGCGGCGGCCTGTCGGCGGTACGACGGCGCGGCGGCTGATGAACTCGTCGAGGCCGGCCGCAGGTATCCGCACTCGAGACCGGCCTGGTCCAGTACGGAGGTCGACGACAGGCAGGTCGCCGGCAGCGATGAAGCGGTAGACGGTGCGGCGGTCGACGTCCAGGGCGGCGGCGACAGCGGGGATGGACAACAAGCGTGCAGGCATGGAGGTGACCTTGAGGTGAGGGTGGGCTGGAGCTCGGCGAGTCAGCAGCCGGGCGACCGGGGACCCAAGGCGGTCCCACTGCCCTGGCAGGGCAGACTGCGTCGCCCGACGAGAGCAAGGCGATCAGGGACGGCTTCGTCGGGGGAGGACGACCGGTGAAGGAGAGGATGAGCTGGTGGCGCCCGCGCTCTGGCTGTCAGCCAGAGCGCGGGCGAAGATTACGACTTGAGCGAGTTAGGAAGGGCCATGGCTTCGGCCAGGTGATCCCAGTCGATTCCGACCTTCTCAGTGCGGAAGCAGTGCGGGTAACGCAGCGCTGGCCAACTCGGGGGCACGCCAGCCCACTCGGCAACCGTGACGGGTGAGATGCCCATCTTCAGCCATTTCATCAGGCAGGAATCACGGAGGATGGAGATGGGCTCCCCCAGGCGCCACGAGTACAGCTCGTCCCTCGGCAGGACGGCCTCTTGGGCCTGCTGCCACATCTGCTGATATAGGGCATCCGAGAGCGGCCCACCTCCCGGACCGGGAAACAGCAGATCGTCGCCCTGCAGGCCAGCCTCGCTGATCCACTCACGCAGGAACACGACGACCTGCGGCTGGAGGGGGATTTCCCTCACCATCCCGTTGTGGCGGGCCGCCAACTTACCCAAGTCACGCTCCAGGAGCACCACGTCACTCACTCGCAGCGCGCGAGCCTCGCTCGGACGCAGAGCCTGCTCGGCCACCATGCGCATGAAGGCGTGCACCGAGCGATCAGCACCCACCTGCCCACGCACCCACTCGAGCAGCGATCGAACCTGCTCCTGGGAATACAACCATTCTTCGTCAATGACCTCAACACACACGGATGTGACTCCTCGGGGGAATTTCTGAATGCGCCACACGGGGATCAGCGCGGCAGGTTCAATGGTCTGCGGAATCGCCGGTTTGGCTAACCGGCGATCGTCGGCTATGTTGCACCCGACACGGCGCTCACTACATCCATGCGCATGTAGGAACGACAGGGCGTAGCCACGCCTCTCCAGACCGTTCTAGGTTTGCTTGCTTCCCCGCGCCATTCCAGTCCGTTGCGCCCTCAATGTGTCTGCCGTCGGCGAATCAGCGCGCCCCACCATCACAACGGATCCACTACCAACGCGCTCTCCTGGCTATCCACAACAAGGAACAGAGAAGGCGTCTTCTAAGCACTCGCTCCTGGCTACCGCCGACCACGCCCGCCGCCTCATCGAGGCGTACACCGACGACCCGACGAACACACCGTTGCCACCGCCACCCTCGCCGAACGCCTCGCCGGCTTCCGCGGCGCCTTCGCTGTCGCCCGTGAACCCGTACGGATGGAATATGGAATGGGGGGGAGCTGATCAACTAACCGGGCGGGGCCCTGGAGAACACCACCTTCAACATCGCCGAGAGGCTCAAGACCGGCTCCACGGTCCGTCATCACGAACTTCCCTACCACGACCGCCGGACGCCTTGTCCAGAGAACGGGCCATGTCGGCCACCACTCGGCACACCGGCCACCGAGCCCGAAACCGGCCCATCCTGGGACTGGGCTGTGCCTACGGAGGCGCGGGGCCCTATCCCACGAGTCGGGCACGCGGCGTGCCGATGTGTGTTGAGGACGGTTGCGACGAAGACTTCATCGCGGTTCCCTGGGTGCGTGCCACAGGCGGCATGGAAGAGCGACGCGACGAAACTGGCCAAGGTGCGGAAGGAGCGCGGCTTGTCCCCAGAGGACGTGGCAGACCAGATGGGTGTGTCTGCCCGGATGATCCACTACTACGAGGCAGGCGTGCACTCACCCGCGGTGTCCCGCCTGGGGGATCTGGCCCTGGCCCTGGGGTACGCCCCGGACGACTTGACCGCTGACCCACGCGGAGAAGCGTCCCTGGTTGATCTTCGGTACTCGGCCGGCCTCACAGCAGCGAGCGCGGCAGCTCGTCTACGGGGAGACCAGGCGGGCTACGGACAACTCATCGACCAACGCAAGATCCGGGACCTGGAGGAGGGGAGGAAGGTGGCAGGGAAGATGCTGCAGAGCCCGGAAGCCTCGGGGCTGCTGACCGGCGCCCTGGCCCGGACGTACGGGGTCCCTCCCCGGGTTCTGATGGACGCGTGATGCGGAGCCGACCTGATGTCGTCCCTCCGAAGCCCCCTTCCAAGGGCCGGACACACCCATCCGTACGGGCAGCGGAGACCTGGGAGGGCCTCAATGAGCGGCAGCGCGTCTATCTGACGGCCTGCTACCAGGAGGACCAGGAAGTCGAGCGTCAGGTGACGGCTGCGCGTGCGGCCGGTTCGGGAAAGCGGGTTCCCGCGGCAGAGTGGCGAAAAGTCCCGTTCACGATCAAGGCCGACCCGGAGTTCACGGGGTACACGGCCCTTCAGGACCGCCTACGTGTACTGGGCGAACACGACGCCGGCGCCGGCCAGACGTTCAAGGCTCTCGCCACGCGCGGACTTGTCGTGGTCTCGGAGGACCAGGTCGAAGTGTTCCCCCTGGGCTTCGTTCCACGGGTCCTGGTGGAACTCACCCGCTTGGGCCGAGCCTGCGCGCGAGCTGGCCTCGGTGAAGCACTTCCGCCACGGCGGCCAGCGCACCTGCTTTCAGAGTGGTTGTGGTCCAGCCTGATGAAAGTGGCTTCTGCCGAACCGGATGGCCTATCAGAAGATGATATTTGGGGGAGGTCGAAGTTCTACCTGGGAACGGGATACCGACCGAACGGGCCTCGCGGAGGCAGCAGCCGCGGCCTGATCGACGAGTTTCCGGTGACCGAAGGGGAAGGCGAGGAGGCGTTCGTGAGGGAGTACCGGTGGCGCCTGACTGACGCCGGACGCCAGCACATCACCCAATACCAGGACACCTATCGAGACCTGTACCCAAACGTCCCCATCGTGGAGCTTGCGTAGGAGGCTCCCGCGCACTCCATCACCCGAACTGATGATTTACCACTCAGATCGCTGCGGGGCATCGGTGCACACCTAAGGTCGACCAGGTGAACACACGCTCTACTTCCGCCAGTTCATTGCATGACGCCGAGGTCCGGCATGTCGTCATGACCGCTGCCGCCATGGCCGCGAGGGCACTGACCGGGTCCGACTGCAGCACAGACCCGGAAGTCCGCCTCAAGGAGATGATGGACGCCCACGCGAGGATCCTCTGGGCGTGGGGTCCCGGAAAGCCCCTGACCTTCACCAAGTTCCGGGAGATGTTGACGGAGGACCTGTCGGCGCTCCTGCCCGACGGCGTGGACGCCGGCGAGATGTCGGGCTTCTTCGCCATCACCGAGGACGGGGAGTTCGAGGAGGACTCCTACGATCTGGAGATGGAGCAGCGGACCGTCCTGGAGGCGCTCGACAAGGCGTCGTGGAACGGCCGGTCAGCGATGGGTGATCGGGTCAGCGACGAGCTGCACCAGACACTGGTGCACCGGGAGCTGCTGAAGGGTCGCTCGCAGGAGTCCTACTGCGCATGGCGGTCGGCCCTGATCAGGACTCCGGCGGGGGCCGCCGGGGAACTCCGCCGTCTTGATCTCCCCGCGAAGCTCGACGAGTTCTACGAACCTATCCGGTTCGACGCGCTCTACGACCAGCGGTGGTGGTTCGCGTGCCCGTTCTGCTCGTGGCCCATGAAGATCACGCTGCATGGCGAGAAGCGTGGCGCTGTGGGGAAGGTCCGTTGCTTCCACCGGCCGCACGCCCGGCAGGGGGCGCGGTACGAGTTCACGGTTCCGGAAAGCGGCAAGGCACCGGAGCTTCGGCCCGTCGGCAGGCCGTTGAAGCCCGAAGGGAATGCGAGCGTCCTGTTCAAGGACATCACGGACCGGATCCCCGAGCCGACCCCGGAGAAGGGGCACAGGGCCCTAGTGCGGGGGGTGTGGCGGTGCACGACGATCCCGGGGATTCCCGAGCTGGGCCTGTATGACGCGTTGTCGAGGCCGACCCTGAAGAAGAACGGGGTGGCCGTGGCACTGTGGCCGGATATGGACACCTACGACCTGCTGGTCACGGTGTCACAGAAGCACGGGGCGAGGACTGAGTTCAAGGTCGATGTGAAGGACTACACCCACGCGACGCTCCTGGCGGACAAGATCACCGCCGACCGGGGTGACGGGGGCGGTGCTGACTGGTTGGTCGTTCCGGACTTCCGGTACGACACCGTTCCGATGCTGGAGGACGTCAGCCGGAAGTGGATGCGGGTGGCGACGGCTGGGGACTTCGGCGCACGGGTGTGCCAGGAAGCGGGCGCGACGTGGGCGTGACGAAGAAGCTGTCGAAGGGTGTCGGTTCGGCATCCGCCGCGCTGGCCCTGGCCGCGCACTACTTCCCGGAGAAGGACGATGAAGGCCACTTGGTGGCGTCATTCCGTCACGCGTCGTTCTTCTTCACCGGCCACCTGGACCTGTGGGACCAGTGGCGGGAGATGCCGCTCGCGGACAAACAGCGGATCGCCGGTGTCATCCGATACGGGCGGCAGGACTTCGCCTCATCGGGGGTGTTCACCCGGTTCGTACGTGGCTGCCTTGCGGAGCAGTCTCCGGACGGCGGAATCCCGTTCGAGGCGGTGGGGGATCCCGGCAGCGCGGTGGCCGCGAGGCCGCGGGTCGGCGGCGATCTCCTCGCCCACGTCGACCGCATGCTGGAGAGGCTGTCGAAGTCGTACGGGCGCAGGAGAGCGCATCCCCCGGCCGACCCGGGGACGTGGCTGACGGCCAAGCGGTACGCGTCGGGGAAGGGGGAGATCGTCGGCAGGGCGGTCATCCCGGCAACCGGCACCTTCACCAGCGGGAAGGACCTCGATGACCTCCCCGAGGTGAACACGCTCCCCTACGAGCCGGATCTGAAGATCCACACTCCTGATCTTCTGGAGCACGCGAGGGAGGTCGACCGGGTCCGCTACGCGGAGACCGGCAAGGAGGGGTACCTCTTCGACGTCCTGTCCAAGCTCTTCGACGAGCTGCAGACGACCGACGACATCAGCGTCGGTGACGCCCTGATGCTCCTCGCCGGGCCCATCGAGATCTTCAATGCCCCTACCGGAACCGGGAAGAGTGTCCTGGTGAGGGTCGCGGCGTCCTGGCTCGCGGTCAACGGGTACGCGATCACCCTGGTCCTCCCGACCGTCGAGGCGACCCTGTCCGCCGCGTGGGAGATCAAGGAAGACCTCAGGGCCCTCGGCAGTACGAAGACCTGTGCTCCTCTGATGTCGCCCTCCCGGCTCCACGACCGGGCCATGAAGCTGGTCTCCCGCATCGAAGGCCCTCTCATCGGCCAGGACGAGGAGACCCTGTGGCGTCTCGACACCCTCTCCTACGGGTGCGCTCTCAAGCACGCCACGACCAGCACGCACCCGTACCCTCCGGGCAGCGAGTCGTGCCGGTACCTGGGCCCCATCCCCCCGATGACGGGGAGTCGGTCCTGCTCGTGGATGCAGACGTGCGGAAAGTACGAGCAGCAGCGCCAGGCGTGCGAGGCCGCGGTCGTGGTGACCAACCACCACAACTTCATGGCCGGGCGGTTCCACATCGGCGTCATGCTCGACGGCAAGAAGGCCGGCGACCTGTCCGTGGCCGAGTTCGTGTTCCGCCGCTCACACGCGGTCCTGATCGACGAGGTCGACCAGTTCCAGTCGGTGGCGGTCGACATGTGCTCCAGCGAGCTGATCCTTGACTCCCGGCAGCGCAAGAGCGTTCCTCTTCGCGACCTGGACGACGACCAGCGGATCATGTCGTCCGAGGCGGTCAAGGAGTTGTGCCCCACCATCAGCCACGCCCGCTACCTGGCGGAATTCCTCCTCGCCGCACTGTGTACCGACGAACTTCACCTGCGGTACTACGAGGGGCGGGACGAGGCGAAGGACACTCACGGCTCGAACAGCAGCATGTGGCACCTGTCCGGGTCGCGGGACCGGCGACTGATCACGCTCTTGTTCCCCGAGGAGGACGTCACCGACGCCCAGGAGATCCCGGCCGAGCTGTTCGACAAACTGAACGCCCTGCATCCCGTGCACCCGGAATCGTCCGAGGACGCGCTTCCCCCGGGCCGCATCCACGACATCTCCTTGGAACCGCACCTGAAGGAGGTGCGGGAGGCACTGGGGAACCTGCTCGCGTCACGGGGAGAAGACCTGCTCACCCAGGCCCGATCGGAGATGGACAGGACCCTCAAGGACGCCGTCCCCAACGGCTACGACCGGGGCGAGGCCATCGAGCTTCTGATCGTCCGCGTGTGGTTGGCCGAACTGGACATGACCCTTGAACGCCTCCGAGGGAAGACCGCTCAGTTCAAGGCCGCGGGACTCCCCTCCGCGCAGAAGCTCGGAGAGAAGCTGGAGACCGGCGTGGCGTCCGGCATCCTGCCCTACGGCATGCTCGGCAAGGGCGTCTTCGGCTACCGGGTCACCGGTCTGGACGACCCGGAGAAGTCCGCCGAACTCACCTCGCAGAGCATCTCCGGCGATCCCCACACCTACACCGCGCAGCTCGGCGGCATCGTGTCTCTCGTGCTGGCCGGCGTCGAGCGTCCGGTCATGGGCCTGTCGGCGACCGCGTACTTCCCCCAGGCCGTGCGTGAGCACGTCCACGGACATGTGAAGTGGTGGATGACCGACGCCGACCCGGAGAGCATCAGTGCAATGCAGGCGCCGCTCAAGGACGCACTCAACCACGACATCCAGATCTCCGGACTCCCTCAGCACCTGAAGAGCAAGGCCCTCAATGCGCTCGGGGAGAAGCTCTACACCGACAGGATCCACCCCGAGCTCGCCGGACTTCTCGAAACCGACCCCGACCGGGCGCACGTGGCGGTCGTCGTCAACTCCTACGAGCACTGCCGCCACATCGCCGCCGGCATCTATGCGTCCGGCGACTACCGCGACGGCCTGTGCGTCGCGGTCCCCCCGGACAAGTACCGGCGTGACCGGCTCCGGGAGGCCATCAAGCTCCCTCCTGGCGTCATCGAGCTGACACCAGAGGAATTCACTACGTTCCCCAAGCGCGGGAAGATCCTTGTCGTTCCCATGGCGAGGATCGCGCGCGGCCTGAATATCGTCATCGGCCGCCGGTCGGCGATCACCAGCGTCTACCTGTGCACGCGGCCTCTCGCGCTGCTCACCGACCCGCCGGAGATGTACGCCTCCATCAACGCTGCCGGGATCAACGCCGTCACTCCCGCGAGCGACCCCCTGGAAGTCCTCCAGAAGGCGCGAGAGGCGGCCTGGTCCCGGCTTCGGCTGATCATGCGCTCCGCGCCCGGGTTCGTCAGTGCCCACAAGACTCTCCAGGAGGAGATCGTCGCCGGGATGATCGTCGACATGATCCAACTCGCCGGCCGGGCCCGCCGCGGCGGCACGGACATGACGCTGCACCTGGTGGACTACGCCTTCCACAACGACTCGTGGAAGTCCGACCTGAAGAACATCCTGCGCCGGATGCACGAGAAGTGGACTCCAGACGTCCGGCGGAGAATGGACGCGATCTACCGCGAAGCGCTCGCCGCGTTCCTCGCGTACGCCGGGATCAACTCCGAGGAATCAGAAGGTCATTGATCGCCCGTCCAGCCGTGCTATGGTGACGCACGGCTGGACGCGCACTGCCCAGGCGAATGACGGTAGCTCCCATGCAGCGACCGTTAGCCAAAGGCCCCGTTGGACCCGCGCGATGAAGTCCCGTTTTCGGGCACGCACATCACTGCCAGGCATCGTCATCGTCTCGGCGGGAAGCATGGGATACCGCGCGAGGGAACAGACATGCCCAAGCGGCAAAACCCGTTGCAGAAGGATGCCCGGAAGCTCCAGCGGCGCACGGACTACACCTACACGCAGGCCCTGGACATCATCCGCCTGCTCCAGAAGCCCGCGGCACGATCGCCCCAGGAACTCACCTCGGTAGCCGAAGCTCTCCTCGCCGGCCAGGATCAGGTACACCTCTGCCCTGTCTACGGCGCTCTTCCCCCCGCGATGGTCGGCAAGCTGCGCTTCCACTACTTCATGGGCATCCATCGTCTCGGCAGCTACCTCACCAAAGACGACTGCCTGATCGGCCGTAAATCACGGCCGGCGGGCGACGCGGCGCCCGATGACGAGAGCCTCTCCTCTGCCTCGCACTCCCCCATCCCGGCGTACCGCCGTACGGCCAGAAACGGAGCACGCACCCCGATGACCGCTCAGCCCCTCACGGGCCAACCTCCCAGGGTCAACAAGAAGCAGCGGCTGAACGTCGCCGCGTACCTGTGCACCCCGCGACTCCTCGATGGCGCCACCGTCGTGGTCCGCGAGTTCGACAACGGGTTCAAGAACCTCTGGAGAGGCTTCGACCGCGCGTACAAGGACCTCGCCGGCCGAGAAGAGGTCCAGGCCCCCCACTCCATCGTCACGACCGCGCTGCGCTGCCTGACCGGCGGCTACGTCCACTTCGACCCCTGGGCCGGCGTCCTAGTCACCCGCGTCGAGATCGACGACGACACCCTCCGCGACGCCTTCACCCTCATGGTCGGCATGGCCATGGGCACGCCCATCGACCAGATCAGCCTCAACAATCCCGACCCGCTGGCCCTGAAGGTCGCCAACACCCCGCAGGAACACCGCCTCCTCGCCGACTACCTCATCACCAACGAGAACGGCCAGCCGGACGCCCCGGGCTGGGTGTACCGGACGGTGACGTGGGACCTGTCGATCCGCCTAGCGGCACGTCCATGGAAGGTTGACGGGCAGGAGATCACGCTCCGCCCGGACAGCGAGGGCGGCCTGGTCGCCTGGGGCCACCCCTGGTCGAACAAGAACGGCACCGCGCACGCCGTGGCGCGCGTCCGGCTGTCCATGAAGACCCTCCCCAACCTCTCCCACCCCGTGATCCTGGCCTCCTCCCAGGTGACACGCCTCAAGTCCAACATGGCCTACGCACGGAAGGTGCTGGTCGAGCAGGCCGACCCCGAACTCCCGCTGATCGAGGTCGAGCTGGACGGCCGCGGCAAGATCCGGCGGATCAACCGGATGGCGCTCCAGATCCTCGCCAAGCTCGGCATGGACTACACCACCCTGAGCCTCATCCAGAACCGGGCCCAGGCCGAGGCCGACCACGACGCCGCCACGCAAGACACCGAAAGCGGCGAGGGCGAGATCCGGGAAGCACTCCCCCCGATCGGCCCGGACAGCAAGATCCGCCCCATTCAGGCCAAGAGCTACAAGTTCCCCATCGGACGCGGCGTCGGCATGCACCACATGCGCGAACTGGACCGGCACATCCGCGACGTCTTCGGCGACGCCGCGACCAGCCCCGACATTCACCTGAACACCCGCGGGTTCCCCCGGAACGACCCGAAGAACCCTCTCCCCGCCCCGACCGAGGTGACCCGCTCCCTCACGTCCATGGGATACAAGCACCTGCGGATCGTGTGCCTGTGGAGCAAGGACGAGAACCGCACCCGCATGATCAACGGGCTCTGTGACGCCTACAACCTGCCCGCCACCAGCATCGACCCCATCGACGGCGTCCCCGTCCCGCTGCACGACGACACCGTCAGCGTCGTGTTCCACCACGCCCCCGCCTTCCTCGCACACGGCCCCGCCAAGGGCCGCGCCGGGCTGGTCGACGAACTCCCCTTCCTTCGCCGAGAACCGGGAACGCTCGTAGCGGTCTGGGCGGAGACCGAGTACACGGCCCAGTCCATCGAGGACACCACCGAGGAGGAGGCTGCCGAGAACCGGCGAGACCGGCGCCAGCGGGCGAAGAACGACGAGACCGACGCCAAGTACCAGGGACGCCGGATCATCGCCCAGAGGGGCATCGTGTCGCAGTACATCGCCGACATGAAGCAGACCAAGCGCAAGCGAGACCAGGGCAAGGACCACCAGGCGCTCTATTCCCTCGTCGACCTGCACCGCAACATCGGAATCCTCGACGAGCGCATCGACACGGCCCTGATCGACCCCATCGGCGCCCACGCCCCTCATGGCGTCGCACACGTCGGGATCCACGTACGCCGGCAGAGCAAGCAGCACCCCAAGGAGAAGGCGAAGATCTGCATCACCGCAGTCGCCCTGGTACCTCCTTCCGTAGAGGGAGACTCCTGGACCCTCCACGGCTGGAGCTACACCAGCCCGAAGTGGCAGCACTACAACGATGCCATCGCCGCCTTCCACGCCCTCGACTACCCGACCGGCAAGATGACCGAGCTGGTCGACGACAACCGGGGCTACAAGAAGGTCGCCGAGCAGATCGACCAGGCCCTCTCCGACCTGACCGTCCACATCGGCCGCCTCCCCTACACCGTCACCGTGGACGGAGTCGGAACCCGCAGGCTGTGGGGCGGCCTCCACAACAACAAGCAGGGCCTGGCCGGAGAAGCCGGAGACACCTGGCTCCCCGGCAGCACGCTGCGCCACCAGGACCGGCCCATCGCCGTGATCCGGATCAATAAGAGCGCGGGCGAGGTGCCGCAGCCGATCAGCGTCAGCCGGTTCGACGCGGACGGGAACTTGATCGGCGCAAACAGCACCACGACGTCGCTGTACCGGCTCGACACCGACCTCGGCCCCGCCACCTGGATCCTGTCGAACGTCCCTCACCAGTACGACGGGAACGGGGCGGGCCGCCTCGGCGGAGACAAGACCCGGTGGACCGCCGGCCACGGCTCCAATGAAAAGGGCAACATCTCGAAGAACGAGGTCGCCGCCAACTGGTACACGATGAACGGCACCGAGATCTACCCCGTGCCGCTGACGCCGGGGGTGGACCAGGAGGTGCTCGCGACCATCACCGCGCGCCTGTGCAACCGCCCCCTGGCATGGAGTAACCGAACGCGCTATCCCGTCCATCTCCACGCGGCCCAGCAGATGGACCTGGACCACCCGCAGTACCGCCGCACCGCTCCGCAGGAGGACAACGAGGCGGAAGCGACCGGCGACACGCAGCAGACCGCTGACCAGGAATAGCCCAGCCATCCCGGCAGAGACCGCGACGTAGAACCGCTGGGATGCCAACGTAGTGAACCGCGCAACCACGGGCGTCCCGCCATGCGGGGGCGACGATCGCTCAGAGCGGCTCGACCGAGGATGCCGAGGCAGCGGCACAACATAGCGGGGGATCGCCGGTCAGCCAACCGGCGATCCCCCACATCATTGATGCTCCACCGCCACTACCTGCCCGTACGTCGAGAGGCATCACCGAGACGATCATCGAATCAACGCGTGGAGTGCGACTGCCGAGACAGCCGCTGTAGTCTCACGCCGCCGCGTGGCTCGCGCGGAACAGCTCCTGGGCGCGCTCCAGGTCCCGCTCCGTGCGGAGCTGCACCTCCAGGTCGCCCGTGCCGTGGTGGCCGAGCCCCGTCACGTCCCGGGTGAACCCGGGAACCAGGTCGACCTTCTTAGGGTCGGCCTTGAGGTAGACGAGCAGCTTGGTCTGCTGCGGCGGGCAGACGCAGGCGAAGTTCCGCAGACGCTGGTACGCAACGTACTGCTTGCGCCGGACTCGGGTGACGCCGTCCCCGAGACCGAGCAGCGCCTCGTCGACCGCCACGGCCAGTTCCGCCATCGCTCCGCCCTGCCTTCGAGCCGTGGGCAGCCCCGCCGCGTGCCAGCGGGCCCGCCTGGTAGCGGGCGAGTGCCCGGCGACCGATGCCACGGTCTCAAGGCCGATGTGATCGTTGCCGAAGTACCGGTAGCGGACCAGGTCAATGCTGCACCGGTGCTCGCGTACGGCGTACGCGTCGTAGCGGGTGAAGTCACCGGCGACGCAAATCAGCCGGGGTGCGCTCCACAGGACCTGGGCCGCGGCCGAAGCCCCGAGCCGGTCGCTGACCAGGTTCCGGAAGGCGTCCTTGTGCGCCGTCGGCCACGCCATGTAGTAGAGGCCCTGATTGATCACGCCGGCCGCGGTGCCGCGCTTGTACTCCACGACCACGGGCGCCCCGTTCTCGTCGAGCCCTAGGAAATCGATCCGCCCTCCGTCGCCGCAGTCGATGACGTACTCGCTCGCGGGGAACGTGACGCCCAGTAACGTCTCCATATGCGCCTCGATGAGGCTCTGCACATCGACCTCGACCTGAGCAAGACGCGGCGTGACCTCGATCACGCCGCTCTTCGTCGTGTGGAACAGCTTCAGGCCCGACACCTTCCCCTCCTCGGCTAGGAGATCGACAACGTCGGGCATATGCAGGTTTGTTTCCACGAGAGGCTTCAACCTCGTGAAGAACGTGTGAGGGCGCGAAACTCGACAGGATCCGCTTGGCGTCACGGCCGCCGACCTGCCCCTAGCATGGTCGCGCAGGGCCCGCAACCCTACCAACTCGTCCTTGACGGGGCTGAAGGCGAAACGGCCGAACGCGCCGCGGCGACAGGTTCGCCGAACTCACCGAGCGGTGATGCCGGCGACGCAGGTGGCCAACAAGGTCATGCCGGCCATAGCAACCGTGAGGGGTACCGCGAGATGTGGGCGCGCGTGGACGACGTAGAACAACGCCCCGCCCAGCAGCAGGGTGAGCAGCAAGAGCAGGAAAACGATCAGCGCGACAGTGGTGGTCATGGGGTCCCTCGGTCGGTCCAGTGCAGGTGACCGATCATGGAAGACAGACGCGTGTTTCGGCACG
This sequence comes from Streptomyces sp. TRM64462, assembly GCF_013362995.1. Lineage (GTDB taxonomy): Bacteria > Actinomycetota > Actinomycetes > Streptomycetales > Streptomycetaceae > Streptomyces. The sequence goes on from NZ_JABWDV010000459.1 coordinate 51,124, forward strand.
CGCACACTGTTGCGAGTTTACGCAACGGCAGAGTGGGGTCGACGGAGGAGAGCGGATGTCGCAGGGGGAGCTGGCTCCGAAGGGACCGCGTACGATGGTCTTCCAGAAGGACGTCGACAGAGCCAAGGTCGGCCAAGAGCGTTATGAACTAGCTGTCGCTTTGCGTGATTTGGCTCAGCGACTTGGCGTGTCCCTGAGTCGCTACGCGGTGCGCGTCTCGTGGGACCGCTCCACCCTCTCCCGATTCTTCAGCGGAGCCTTGGTGCCTCCCGCCGAATTCGTCGAACAACTCCTCGAGAACGGCGACCGGGAGACCGGGACCGAGTTGACGCCGGCTGCCAAAGACTTGGTGCGCAAACTGCACCGGACCGCCCTGCGCGCTACGAGTCCGGCAAGTGGTGCCCTGCAGGACCTGCGGGACCAACTGGCAGAGGCCGACCGGGAGAGCCGCCATTTCCAGCAGGAGGCCCGACTCCTACGGGAGGTGATCCGCCGCGCGCAAGAGCAGCTCGACGAGCAACAGTTCCAGCTACGGCGGTTGGAGAACGCAGGGGCCGCCGAGCGCCTGGCGCACCGCATCGCACTTGAGCAACGGTCAGAGGACTTCGAGGCCATGCGCACCGAGCGGGATTCCCTGCGGGAGTCACTCGCTCGGCATAAGGCGGAGCTGGAGGAAGCCCAGCGCCGCGCCCGCGAAGCCGAGCTGCGGTGCGCCGTGCTGGAACGGCAACTGGAGACCGCCGAGACCGAAGCCGAGGAGGACGCGGCTCGGGGTGAGGCTGCAAGCGCCCTGTCGCTCAGGACCCTCCGCGCAGCTACTCCGACCAGACAGTCCGCGGCCGGTGACAGTGTCAGCTTTCATCTCGGCTTCGATGCGGCGCTGGGCGCCCGGCTCTGGCGGGCTTTTGACGAGCAGGCACCTGTACCGCTGGCCGAGGAGGAGCTGCGCAAGATGGTTCCGCGCCCCGGAATCTTCCAGCTGATCCGCAAGGTGCCGTACCTGTCACCAGAGCTTGTCTACGCGGGCAAGTCCGAGCGGCCCCTGCCGGACCACCTCGACACCCTCCGCCGGAAGATCCTGGGCCGAAGAGGGATCCTCCCGGAGGAGATGTACTTCACTTCCATGTACATCGAGGACGACATGTCGGCAGTCGCCCCCGAGCGGCTCGTCATCAGGTATCTCAAGGAGGAGCACGGCGCCCGGCTCCCTTGGAACCTCAACGGGTTCGGCAACAAGGACGCGGGCCGGGAACGGGACCAATCGGAACTCAGCCCCCAGCATTTCAACATGGTCCACCCGATCGACCTGGACTGGGCCCTCCGCGACGACGGAACGCGTCGAACGTGGCCTCCAAAGGACTTCGCCGATTTCATCAAGGCGGAGCTCCCCTATCGCTTCAGGCACAAGCTGGGACCCGAATACCTGGAAGCCGCTCCGCTGGTGGTCCCGCAGGGTCCGTTGTCCGCAGACACGGCATTCCGGCTCCTCGCTCGGAGCCTCGGCGATACATGGCAAATCAGCGCGCTCAAGGGGCACGTACTCCTGTACCAGGAGCACACGCAGTACCCCAATGCCGTCCGCTACTACCGGGGCGAAAGCGTACGGAACGCTGAGAGCCATCCCGAAAAAGCCGGTTCAGTCCGTTAGGTCCGGATCTCACAACTCGCCCGAGGTGCGACATCTAGACCAAGCACCTATGTCCAGCACAGAGGCCGTGCCGTCATTGCGTCGCTGTTCCCGAATCGACCGCGCAAGTTCTCGGCCCAGCCCTTCAGGGGCGTATCGCGGGCTCGGTTCGTGCCGCGTCCAGCCGAGCGGCGAGGGCGTCGGGGATCCCGGAGCGCCGAGGGCCTGTGAGCGGAAAGCATCGTGCGATTCCATGCGCGGCAGTGTGGCCTCGCTGATGGGGACCGGGCTCCAGGTGGTCACCACGGTCTGTACTCCCCAGCTGTCGGTACGGCTCGCCAGGCGCTTCTATCCTTTGAAGCGGTAACCCCAGCCGAATTGCAGGAGGAGCCATGATCGTTCACGAGCGCGGGTGCCCTCTGTACTCGGTGCACTGGCTTCGTCACGCCGTAGCCGCCGCCGGGATGCTGACGCACGAGAATCCCGACCCTGCTGCGGATCGGGGCAACGCTGAGGCCCTAACCGATGCCATCGCTCGATTCGCAGAACAGGACGACTGGGAAACAGTCACGCTCAAGGACATCGCTGACCACGCCACGCTCATGAACCAGGGGAAGTTCAGAAACGAGTGCACGTGCGGAGCGTTCAACTAGCGCGCCGATTAGGGGGGCCGTGCGCCCCGCCGGTGCGACCACCTGCTGCACGTCGGCACACCTTCGGGCGCACGGGGCGTCGAAAGTCATCACAGGCGCAGCAATCAGCAGATACTGCACGAACCCGATCGCCCGGCACACCGACGCCCTGCACCGCCAAGGCCACGCTCGGAGTGCGCCCGGCGAGCCACGAAGATCCCGGTGACATCCCATCAGAACGAGCGTCAAACGAGCGTCAAGATACGTCGGAGAGCGTCATTTCAGCGTCAAGATATCGCCCTTAACGCCCACACCGCACATAACGCACACCAGCTAAACCTGCAGGTCAGGCGCCCTTTCCGGCGGGTTCAAGGATCGCCACGCACTCCACATGATGCGTCATCGGGAACAGGTCGAACGCCCGCAGCGTCCGGGGCTTGTAGCCCGCCTCGCGGAAGTAGGCGAGGTCGCGGGCGAGGGCTGCCGGGTCGCAGGCCACGTAGGCGATGCGGCGGGGGGTCAAGGCGGCCAGGTGGTGGACCGTCTGCTTGCCGGCGCCGGCGCGGGGCGGGTCCAGGACGACGAGGTCGGCCTCCGTGATGCCCGTGCGGGGCAGGACCTGTTCGACCTTGCCCTGTTCGATGCGCACGCGGTCGAAGCCGGCCAGGTTGTGGCGGGCGTCCTCCACCGCGCGCTTGCCCGACTCGATGCCCAGGACCGCGCCCTTCTCGCCGACCCGGTCGGCCAGGGCGCCCGCGAACAGGCCCGCGCCGCAGTAGAGGTCCAGGGCCGTGTCGCCCTTGCGCGGGAGGAGGCCCTGCATGACCGCGCGGACCAGGGTGTCGGCGGCCTTCGGGTGGACCTGCCAGAAGCCGCCGTTGCCCACGCGGTACGTGCGGTCGTCGGCGCGCTCGCGGACGAACGGACGGCCGTGGACGCGGTGGACGCCGCCGTCCTTCTCCTCGACGCGGAGCACCGAGACCGGCTTGTCCAGTTCGACGAGGGGCAGGCGCGCGCCCGGGCGGGGCGTCAGGATGACCTGGCGGTCCTGGGAGCCTGTCGCCGCGATGGCCTCGATCGATGCCATGCCGGGCCAGGTGCGCTTCTCCACGCCCAGTTCCGTCACGCCCTCCGCCGCGATCATGCAGTGGTCGATGGGCTCCACCTCGTGCGAGCGGTGGCGGCGCAGGCCGGCGCGGCCCGACGCGTCGACCGCGTACTGGACCCGGGTGCGCCACTGCGGGACCTCGCCCGCCGGGAGCTTGTCGCCCTCCGCCGGGACGACCGTGCCGTCCCAGCCGGCCTCCTCGGGCGTCAGGCCCGCCAGGCGGTGCAGCTGCTCCGCGATGACCTCGCCCTTCAGGCGGCGCTGGGCGCCCGGCTTCGCGTGCTGCCAGTCGCAGCCGCCGCAGCGGCCCGGGCCCGCGTACGGGCAGGGTGCCTCGATCCGGTCCTTGGACGCGTCCAGGATCTTCACCGCGTCCGCGCGGAGGTAGCGGGACGTCTCCTCGCCCTCCGTGACCCGGGCGATCACCCGCTCGCCCGGCAGTGCGTGGCGGACGAACAGCACGCGGCCCGCCTCCGTGCGTGCGATGCAGTGGCCGCCGTGTGCGACGGGGCCGACCTCGACCTCGTACTCCTGCCCGGCCAGCGAGGACTCGGGGGCGTTCTTCGGCATGGCGGGACAGCTCCAGAGGGGGAAGGGGTTCTCGCGCCGGTTGGGCGACCAGCCCACCAGTGTACGTCGCGGCCGCGTCACTCCTCGCCGCTCGGCCCCGGCGCCTTCGGGCCCTGCTCCACCAGGCCGCGGCGCACCGCGCCGGGGGCGTTCCAGTCCTGGTGCTTCTTCGCGCGCTGCCTGGCCAGTTCGGAGGAGCGGAGCTGGTACGGGACGGAGGTGACCATGACGCCGGGGGTGAACAGCAGGCGGCCCTTGAGGCGCAGGGCGCTCTGGTTGTGCAGCAGGTGCTCGTACCAGTGGCCCACCACGTACTCGGGGATGATCACGCTCACCACGTCGCGCGGGCTCTCGCGGCGCAGGTTCTTGACGTACTCGACGACGGGGCGGGTGATCTCCCGGTACGGCGAGTCGAGGATCTTCAGCGGGACGTTGATGCCGCGGCGGTCCCACTCGGCCTGCAGGGCCTTGGTCTCGTCGGGGTCGACGTTGATGCTGAGGGCCTCCAGCCGGTCGGAGCGCATCAGCTTGGCGTACGCGACCGCGCGCAGCGTCGGGCGGTGGATCTTCGACACCAGGACGATGGAGTGGACGCGGGACGGGCGGAGGCTGTCGTCGCTCGGGCCCTCGGGCGCGGCCAGCTCGTCCGAGACCCGGTCGTAGTGCTTACGGATCGCGGTCATCGTCACGTAGAAGATCGCCATGCCGACCAGCGACACCCACGCGCCGTGCTCGAACTTGGTCACGAGGACCACGATCAGCACGAGGCCGGTGAAGAAGGCGCCGAAGGTGTTGATCGCGCGGGAGCGGATCATGCGGCGGCGCGCCGCCGGGTTGGTCTCGGTGCGCAGATGGCGGTTCCAGTGCCGGACCATGCCGGTCTGGCTGAGCGTGAACGAGACGAAGACGCCGACGATGTAGAGCTGGATGAGGCGGGACGAGTCGGCGCCGTACACGTAGACGAGCACCGCGGCGGCGCCGGCGAGGAGCACGATGCCGTTGGAGAAGGCGAGCCGGTCGCCGCGCGTGTGCAGCTGGCGGGGCAGGTAGCGGTCCTGGGCGAGGATCGAGCCGAGCAGCGGGAAGCCGTTGTACGCCGTGTTGGCGGCGAGGAACAGGACGAGCGCGGTCGCGGCGGCGAGCAGGATGAACGGGATGCTGCCGTGGCCGAAGACGGCGGCCGCGACCTGCGAGATGACCGGCTCCTGCGTGTACTCCGGGCCGACCGGGGTGCCGTCGCGGAGCAGGTCGGTGGCCGGGTGCTCGGCCATCTTGACGTCCGTCGCCAGGGCGAGGCCGATGATGCCGCAGAACATGGTGACGGCGAAGCCGCCCATGAGTGCGAGGGTCGTCGCGGCGTTGCGGCTCTTCGGCTTGCGGAAGGCGGGGACGCCGTTGCTGATGGCCTCGACGCCGGTGAGCGCGGCGCAGCCGGACGAGAAGGCCCGCAGCAGGAGGAAGAACAACGCGAAGCCCGCCAGGCCCTGGTGTTCCGCCTTGATCTCCAGGTCGGCCGTCGGGGCCTGCATGGTGTCGCCCAGCACGAGGCCGCGGAAGGCGCCCCAGGCGATGAGGGCGAAGACGCCGGAGACGAAGACGTACGTCGGGATGGCGAAGAGCCGGCCGGACTCCTTCACCCCGCGCAGGTTCATCAGGGTCAGCAGCACGATGATGACGACGGCGGACGCCGTCTTGTGCTCGACGACGAACGGGATGGCGGAGCCCAGGTTCTCGACGCCGGACGAGATGGACACGGCGACGGTCAGGACGTAGTCGACGAGGAGCGCGCTCGCGACGCCGAGGCCGGCCTTCGGTCCGAGGTTGGTGTTGGCCACCTCGTAGTCGCCGCCGCCGCTGGGGTAGGCGTGCACGTTCTGCCGGTACGAGGCGACGACCGTGAACATGAGGATCACGACGGCCGCCGCGATCCAGGGGCTGAACGCGTAGGCCGACGCGCCCGCGATGGAGAGGACCAGCAGGACTTCGCCCGGGGCGTACGCGACCGACGACAGCGGGTCGGAGGCGAAGACGGGGAGCGCGATGCGTTTCGGCAGCAGCGTCTCGCCCAGCCTGTCGCTCCGGAGGGCCCGGCCGATCAGGATGCGTTTGGGCACGTCGGTCAGTTTGGACACGCAGGGGATCGTAAGCGTTCGAATCGCGCCACGCCCACTCGCGGGCCGTCCTGACGCCGGTGAGGGCAACCGGAAGATCGGGGCATAAGCTCGACACGAGACCGTGCGGCATGCGGGCAGTGACCGCCCGCAGGGTGAGAGAGAAGAGTGAGCAGGGTGTTTTCGCACGTCAGCAGGGTGACCAGGAGTGCGGGGTAGGCGAACGTGCATATTGTGATCATGGGCTGCGGGCGTGTCGGCGCGGCGCTGGCCCAGACCCTGGAGCAGCAGGGACACACAGTCGCCGTCGTCGACCAGGACCCGACGGCCTTCCGCCGCCTGGGCTCCGGGTTCGGCGGTCGCCGGGTGACCGGTGTGGGCTTCGACCAGGACACCCTGCGCGAGGCGGGCATCGAGGAGGCAGGGGCGTTCGCCGCGGTCAGCAGCGGTGACAATTCCAACATCATCGCGGCGCGTGTGGCGCGCGAGATGTTCGGCATCGAGAACGTCGCGGCCCGTATCTACGACCCCCGGCGCGCCGAGGTGTACCAGCGGCTGGGCATCCCGACGGTCGCCACGGTCCGCTGGACCGCCGACCAGATGCTGCGGCGGCTGCTGCCGTCCGGCGCGGAGCCGCTGTGGCGGGATCCGAGCGGCGGTGTGCAGCTCGCGGAGGTGTACGCGTCGCCGGCCTGGATCGGCCACAAGGTGAGCAGGATCCAGGAGGAGACGGGCGTACGGGTCGCCTTCCTCACCCGGCTCGGTGAGGCCGTGCTGCCGACGTCGCAGACGGTGCTGCAGGAGGGCGATCTGGTGCACGTGATGATGCGGACGGACGAGGTCGAGAAGGTCGAGGCGGCGTTCGCCCACGGGCCCGAGGAAGGCGGTCACTGATGCGGGTCGCGATCGCGGGTGCGGGTGCGGTGGGTCGTTCCATCGCGGGTGAGCTGCTGGAGAACGGGCACGAGGTGCTCCTGATCGACAAGGCGCCGACCGCCATCTCGGTGGAGCGGGTGCCGCAGGCGGAGTGGCTGCTGGCCGACGCCTGCGAGATCACGTCCCTGGACGAGGCGGCGCTGCAGCGCTGCAACGTGGTCATCGCGGCGACGGGCGATGACAAGGTGAACCTGGTCGTGTCGCTGCTCGCGAAGACCGAGTACGGGGTGCCCAGGGTCGTCGCCCGGGTCAACAACCCGAAGAACGAGTGGCTGTTCAACGAGGCGTGGGGCGTGGACGTCGCGGTGTCGACGCCGCGGCTGATGTCGGCGCTGGTGGAGGAGGCGGTGAGCGTCGGTGACCTGGTCCGGCTGCTGCGCTTCAGCCACGGCGACGCGAACCTGGTCGAGCTGACCCTGCCGCCGGAGTCGGCGCTCGCCGGTACGCCGGTGGGGGATGTGGCGTGGCCGGAGGACACGTCGCTGGTGACGATCATCCGTGGGTCGCGGGTGCTCACGCCGAGCCCGGAGGAGACGCTGGAGGCGGGGGACGAGCTGCTGTTCGTCGCGGCCCAGGCGCGTGAGGAGCAGTTGGAGGACCTGCTGTCGGTACGGCGCGCGGACGCCGGCTGACGCGGGCGGGGCCCGNCCCGGGCCCCGCCCGCGTCGGCGTATCCGTGGACGTCAGGCGTCGCGCTCGCGCGCGGCGGCCGCCTGGGCCTCGCGTTCCTTCTCGGCGCGCTCGGCCTCCTCCATCTCCGCGAAGACGTCGATCGGCGGCGGCGCCTTCGCCAGGAAGACCCAGGTCAGGTAGACCGCGAGCAGGAACGGCGGGATCTTCAGGGCGACCAGGACCCAGCCCAGCTTCTCCGTGTCGGCCCACCAGTACAGCGGGAAGAGGATCGCGCACTTGCCGAGCAGGATGAGGCCCCAGGCCCAGCTCGCCTTCGCGTACGCCTTCTTCCGGCCCGGGTTGCGGGTGCGCCAGGACAGGTTCTCCTTGAAGATCGGGCCGAGGATCAGACCGATCAGCGGCGCTCCGGCGAGCGTGGTGATGATGTACGCGAGGCCCATGCCCAGCGTGTACAGCATGCCGGGCAGGTAGAAGTCCTTCGCGTTGCCCGTCATCAGCGCGAAGACCACACCGAAGGCGACCCCGAAGACGCCGCTGAACGCGTGCTTGACGGTGTCGCGGCGGATCAGGCGTACGGCGACGAGCAGCAGCGAGACGGCGAGGGCCGAGAGGGCCGAGACGTGGACGTCCTTGTTGATCGTGTAGATCGTGACGAAGAGGAGGCCGGGGAGGACGGTCTCCACCATGCCGCGCAGGCCGCCGAACGCCTCGAAGAGCGCGGCCTCGGTCACCGCCTTCACGTCCTGGGCGTCCTGGCCGTCGCGGCCGTCCCCGCCGTGCTGGCCGTGGTGTTCGGTGGTCGGCTTGTCGAGTGACGTCACCGGCTACTCCTGTCCGAGCGGTCGGAGTTCGTATTTCGGATTGAAGAGGACCCTGCGGCCCTGGCTCATGCAGATCCGGCCGGAGGCGATGAGCCTGCGGCCCGGTTCTATGCCGACGATGGAGCGCCGGCCGAGCCACACCACGTCCAGCGGGGCGGTGCCGTCGAAGAGCTCGGCCTCCAGCGCCGGCACTCCGGCCCGCGGACGCAGGGTGACCGTCCGCAAGGTACCAGTCACCTTCACGATCTGGCGGTCTCCGCAGTCCGATATACGGGTGCAGCCGGCCGCTTCCGCGTCCTCCTGGAGCTCCTCGGACTCCAGCTCGCCCTGCGAACTGGACAGCCGGTCCAGCATGCGGCGCAAGCGGCCTCCGGGCTTGCCTGTACGCGGTGCAGCACTCATACAGAAAGCCTACCGGCCGCTTCCGACAGCCCTGATCGCCCGGCAGCACGCGGCTCAGCGCTCGAACCGGTACCCCATCCCCGGCTCCGTGATGAAGTGCTTCGGGTGCGACGGGTCCGTCTCCAGCTTGCGGCGCAGCTGGGCCATGTACACCCGCAGGTAGTTGGTCTCGGTGCCGTACGAAGGGCCCCACACCTCCTGGAGGAGCTGCTTCTGGCTGACGAGGCGGCCGCCGTTGCGGACGAGGACCTCCAGCAGGTGCCACTCGGTCGGGGTCAGCCGTACGTCCCTGCCGTCCCGGTGGACCTTCTTCGCGGCGAGGTCGACCGTGAACGCCTCCGTCTCGACGACCACGACGTCGCCGTCGCCGCCCCCCACCGGCTCGGCGCGGCGGACGGCGGCGCGGAGCCGGGCCAGCAGCTCGTCCATGCCGAACGGCTTGGTGACGTAGTCGTCGGCGCCGGCGTCGAGTGCCTCGACCTTCTCGTCGGAGGTGTGGCGGGCGGACAGCACGAGGATCGGGACGCGGGTCCAGCCGCGCAGGCCCTTGATGACGTCGACGCCGTCCATGTCGGGCAGGCCGAGGTCGAGGACGACCACGTCGGGGTGGCGGTTGGCGGCCAGTTCGAGGGCGGTGGCGCCGTCGGGCGCGGCGTCGACCTCGTACTTGCGTGCCTTCAGGTTGATCACGAGGGCGCGTACGATCTGCGGCTCGTCGTCGACCACGAGCACCCGCGTCATGAGTGGCCTGCTTTCTGTCGGTGGATCGGATCGGTCGTACGGTCCGCTGTACGGTCCGGTGTGCCGGTGGCGGCGGCGCTGAGCGTGAGGACCATCGTGAGGCCGCCGCCCGGGGTGTCCTCGGCGGTGAGCGTGCCGTCCATGGCCTCGGCGAAGCCGCGGGCGACGGCCAGGCCGAGGCCCACTCCGGCGCCCCGCGGGGCGTCGCCGTACCGCTGGAACGGTGCGAAGATCCGTTCCTTCGCGTCGTCCGGGACGCCGGGGCCGCGGTCGATGACACGCAGTTCGACGCGGTCGGCGTGGGCGCTGGCCGAGACGAGGACGCGGCTGTCGTCGGGCGCGTACTTGACGGCGTTCTCGACGAGGTTGGCGACGGCGCGTTCGAGGAGGCCGCGGTCGACGGTGACCATCGGGAGGGTCTCGGGGATGTCGAGGGCGACGCTGCCCTCGGGGACGCCGCCGAGCGCCATGGGCACGACCTCGTCGAGGTCGGTCTCGCGGAGCAGGGGCGTGACGGTGCCGGTCTGCAGGCGGGACATGTCGAGGAGGTTGCCGACGAGGTGGTCGAGGCGGTCGGCGCCGTCCTCGATGCCTTCGAGGAGGTCGGCCCGGTCCTCGTCGGACCATTCGACGTCGTCGGAGCGGAGGGAGGATACGGCGGCCTTGATGGCGGCGAGTGGCGTACGCAGGTCGTGCGAGACGGCGGCCAGCAGAGCCGTACGGATCTTGTTGCCCTCCGCGAGCCTGCGGGCCTCCTCGGCCTGGCCGACGAGCCGCTGGCGGTCCAGGACGACGGCCGCCTGCGCGGCGAAGGCGCCGAGGACGCGGCGGTTCTCGGCGGGCAGGACGCGGCCGGTGAGGGCGAGGGCCAGGCGGTCGCCGACGGGCATGTCCACGTCGGCGTCCTCGGGACGGTCCGGCGGGCGGCCGGGTCCCGCGTGGGCGGCGCAGGTCCAGGGGGTGTGGTCGTCGGGGCGTTCGAGGAGGGCGACGGACTCCACGGCGAAGGTCTCGCGGACCCGCTGGAGCAGGGCGTCGAGCGTGGTCTCGCCGCGCAGGACGCTGCCCGCGAGGAAGGAGAGGATCTCCGACTCGGCGCGCAGCCGGGCCGCCTGGTGGGTGCGGCGGGCCGCCACGTCCACGACGGAGGCCACGGAGACGGCGACCGCGAAGAAGACCGTGATCGCGACGATGTTCTCCGGGTCCGCGATGGTCCAGGTGCGGGTGGGGGGTGTGAAGTACCAGTTGAGGAGCAGCGACCCGACGGTGGCGGAGGCGAGGGCGGGGAGCAGTCCGCCGAGCAGCGCGGCGCCCACGGTGAGGGTGAGGAACAGCAGCATGTCGTTGGCCAGGCCTGGGCCGTCGTCGACACCGGCCATCGCCCAGGTGAGCAGGAAGGGACCGAGGACGCCGACGGCCCAGGCCCAGATGCTGCGGGGGCGGCTGAGGCGTGCCCGGCTGGCGGCGGGCAGCCCGTGCCGGTATCCGGGGGCGGGGCCGTTGCCGTTGCCGGGGTCGTGTCCGGGGCCGGGGACGTGTGCGGGGCCGTGCCCCTGGCCGTATCCGGCGCTCCGGCCGCGCCCGGCGGCGCCGTGGGTGACGATGTGGACGTCGAGGTCGGGGCCCGAGTCGCGGGCGACGGTGGCGCTGACGCCTGGCCCGAAGACGTACTGCCAGGCCTTGCGGCGGCTGGCGCCGAGGACGATCTGCGTGGCGTTGTGGCCGCGCGCGAACTCCAGCAGCGCGGACGGTATGTCGTCGCCGACGACGTGGTGGAAGGTGCCGCCGAGGTCCTCCACGAGGGTCCGCTGGACGGCGAGCTCCTTGGGGGACGCGGAGGACAGGCCGTCGCTGCGGGCTATGTAGACCGCGAGGACCTCGCCGCCCGCGCCCTTCTCGGCGAGCCGGGCGGCGCGGCGTATGAGCGTACGGCCTTCGGGGCCGCCCGTGAGGCCGACGACGATGCGCTCGCGGGAGCCCCAGATCGTCGAGACGCGGTGGTCCTTGCGGTACTGCTGGAGGTACTCGTCGACGCGGTCGGCGGTCCAGAGCAGGGCGAGTTCGCGGAGGGCCGTGAGGTTGCCGGGGCGGAAGTAGTTGGAGAGGGCGGCGTCGACCTTGTCGGGCTGGTAGACGTTGCCGTGGGCCATGCGGCGGCGCAGGGCCTGCGGCGACATGTCGACCAGCTCGATCTGGTCGGCGTGCCGGACGACCTCGTCGGGGACCGTCTCCTGCTGCCGTACGCCGGTGATGGACTCGACGACGTCGCCGAGGGACTCCAGGTGCTGGATGTTGACGGTGGAGACGACGTCGACGCCGGCGGCCAGCAGCTCCTCGACGTCCTGCCAGCGCTTGGCGTTGCGGGAGCCGGGCACGTTGGTGTGGGCCAGCTCGTCGACCAGGGCGACGGCGGGGCGCCGCGCCAGGACGGCGTCCACGTCCATCTCGGTGAACGCCGCGCCGCGGTGCTCGACGATCCGGCGGGGCACCTGCTCCAGGCCGGCGAGCAGGGCCTCGGTGCGCGGGCGGGCGTGGTGCTCGACGAGGGCGACGACGCAGTCCGTGCCCCGCTCGACCCGGCGGTGCGCCTCGGACAGCATCGCGTACGTCTTGCCGACGCCCGGTGCCGCACCGAGGTAGATCCGTAGCTTGCCGCGTCCCATGGCCTCATTGTCTTTCGAGCACTGCTGACTGCGCAGCGTCGACCTTACGGCCAGAGATGGTGCCAAATCGGACGGGGGCGGGCCTTTCGCGGGCGTCTTGACAGGATTCTGACACCACGGACCCGGGCAACCCCGTACGCCCGGGCCGCGGAGCCCGGGCTCGTGGGTCAGCGGACCTCGGTGATCTCCGGGCCGCGCTGCAGGTTCCCCATGTCGCCGGAGAAGCGCGAAGCGCCCTGGTTGTCCGTCTGGACGCCCTCGGGGACCATCTGCGCGTCGTTCGGCAGCTTCAGGACGATCGGGTCGCGCGGGGCCATCGGGCCCTCGCCGCGGACGACCACGGTGTCGCGGAAGATCTGCTCCAGGAGCCCGGCGGCCTGCGGCTGGACGGCGCCCTGCCCGGAGATGACACCGCGCAGGAACCAGCGGGGGCCGTCCACGCCCACGAAGCGCACCAGCTGTACACCGCCGGTGCCGTCCGGGAGCTGGACCGGGACCTGGGCGCGCAGCTCCCAGCCGAGGCTGCCCTCGATCTCGTCGATGACGCCGCCCTGCTGGGTGATGCCCGAGGCGATCTCCTCGCGGACCTCGCCCCAGATGCCCTCCTTCTTGGGCGCGGCGAACGCCTGCAGCTGGACCGCGCTGTCGCGCAGCACCACCGTGGCGGCGACGATGGCGTCGCCCGCGACCTCGACGCGCAGCTCCATGCCCTCGACCGCGGGCACGAACAGACCGCCCAGGTCGACCCGGCCGTCGTCGGGCTTGGAGACCTCGGAGATGTCCCACGGTCCGTCGGGGCGGGGCGCCGGCGGGAGGTTCACCCGGCGGGGGCCGGCCTCCTCGTCCGTCTCCTCGTCGGTGTCGACCTCGTCGACCGCGTCGACGACCTGCTCGGCCTCGCTCGCCGCGTTGTCGGCGGCACGGCTCTTCTTGCGACGTCCGAACACGTCACTGTCCTTCCCGGTCGGATACGACCGCTGCGTATGGGTTCCCACCCGTCCAGCCCTCCACGGCGGCATGACCGCCGGTGGACCCGAAGCCCCCCTCGGCCCGTGCCGAGCCGGGAAGCTCCGCCACCTCGTGGAAGCGGACCTTCTCGACTTGCTGAACGACCAGCTGGGCGATCCGGTCGAACCTCTCGAACCGGACGCTCTCGCGCGGGTCCAGGTTGACCACGACCACCTTGATCTCTCCACGGTACCCGGCATCGACCGTCCCCGGGGCATTCACGAGACCCACGCCCAGCCGGGCGGCGAGCCCGGAACGCGGGTGTACGAAGGCCGCGTACCCGTCCGGGAGGGCGATCGACACCCCGGTGGGAAGAATGGCGCGTTCTCCGGGGCCGAGTTCCGCGGCCTCGGTGGTGTGGAGGTCCGCGCCCGCGTCGCCGGGGTGCGCGTACGCGGGGAGCGGCACCTCCGGGTCCAGGCGGCGGATCAGCACGTCGACAGGGTTACGCATCAGGGGTTCACCTCGAAGGCGCGGGTGCGCCGGACCTGGTCGGGGTCGGCCATGGCCGCCTGGATCTCCTCAGGGCGGCCGTTGTCGATGAAGTGATCGACCTTGACCTCGATGAAGAGGGCTTCGGCGCGTACGGCGACGGGGCCGTCGGGCCCGCCGATCCGGCCGGTGGCCGTGGAGTAGATCTTGCGGCCGTGGACGGCGGTGACCTCGGCCTCCAGGTGGAGCACGGTGCCGACGGGGACGGGCCGCGCGAAGTCGGTCTCCAGGCGGCCGGTGACGGCGATGACCCGCAGCAGCCAGTTCAGGGAGCCGAGCGTCTCGTCCAGGGCGGTGGCCAGGACGCCGCCGTGGGCGAGGCCGGGGGCGCCCTGGTGGTCGGGGGTCACGGTGAACTCGGCGGTGACGGTCACGCCCTCGCCGGCCCTGGCCGCCAGGTGCAGCCCGTGCGGCTGGCCGCCGCCGCAGCCGAAGCAGTGCGCGTAGTGGGCCCCGAGGAGCTCTCCTGGCGGGGGTGCCTCAGGGTGCCGTACGGGCGGTCCGGCCTCGGCGGGAGGCGTCAGTGCAGTGCTCACAGGCGCAGACCTTACCCGCGCGGCGGGCCGGGGGTCGCGCCGTGCCAAGCTTGGACGCATGCAGCCTTCCGTCCAGCCTTCGGCCAAGCCCTCGGCCCAGCCGTCGGCTCCACAGTACGACGAACGTCTGACCGCCCCGGGTTCCTGGTGGCTGATCGCCGCCCTGCTGGGGCTCTCGGGCGGTCTGGTGCTGATGCCGCTGGGCACGGTCCCGGCGCTCGCCGGGGTGATCGGCGCCGGTGCGCTCGCGGCGGTCGGCGTGAGTTCGTACGGCTCCGCCCGCGTCCGCGTGGTGGCGGGCTCTCTGGTGGCGGGTGACGCCCGCATCCCGGTGGAGGCCCTGGGCGAGCCGCAGGTGCTGGACGCGGAGGAGGCGCGGGCCTGGCGTACGCACAAGGCGGACCCGCGGGCGTTCATGCTGCTGCGCGGTTATGTCGCGACGGCGGTACGGGTGGAGGTCACGGACCCGGCGGACCCGACGCCGTACGTCTACGTGTCGACCCGCGCCCCGGAGGCCCTGGCGAGGGCCCTACGGCAGCTCCGCGACGCCGACGACGGCAGGGACACGGTCAACGGCACGGCCACAGGCTCAGGCACGGCCGCCGAGGCGTGACGGGGTCCGGGCCTGACGGGGTCCGGAGGCGACGCGGCCCGAGGGGCGACGGGCCCGAGGGGCGACGGGCCCGAGGGGCGACGGGCCCGAGGGGCGACGGGCCCGAGGCGACGTGGCCCAAGGGGGTCGGGAGGCCCGGGGACCGCGGCCTGACGGGGCCCGGGCCTGACAGGGTCGGAGGCGACGTGGCCCGAAGGGCGACGGACCCGAGGCGACGTGGCCCGAGGGGGCCAGGGGGGCGACGGACCCGAGGGGCCAAGGGGCCCGAGGAGGCCAAGGGGCCAAGGGGCCCGAGGGGCGACGGGTCCGAGGGGCGACGGGTCCGAGGGGCGGTGCTAGAAGCCCAGTTCCTTGGGGTTCTCCGGCTGTTCCAGGGGCGGGAGCCCGGCGAGGGCGTCCCAGGGCACCTGGCGGCGGCGCAGGTCGGCGCGGATGTGCTCGGCGACCTTCCTGGTGTCGCGGCGGTTCATGACGGCGCCGACGGCGGCGCCCACCATGAACGGGATCAGGTTCGGCAGGCTGCGGATCGTGCGCTTCATGATCTGCTGGCGCAGCTCGCGCCTCACCCGTCCGCCGAGTGCGGCGTTGACCGTGGCCGGCTTGGTGACGTCGATGCCGCGCTCCTCCGTCCAGGAGGTCAGATACGCCATCGCGCGCTGTTTGAGGTTGCCCGGCGGGCGGAGGCCGTAGACCTCGTGGAGTTCGGCGATGAGCTTGAGCTCGATCGCCGCGACGCCCGTGATCTCCGCGGCCAGCTCGGCCGGCATCGCGGGCGGTACGGGAAGCATCGCGGCCGCGCCGACGCCGGCGCCCACCGTGGCGGTGGCGCCTGCCGCGCCCGCGACCAGTTTGTCCGCGAGCTCCTCGGGGCCGAGGCCCGGGAACTGCCTGCGCAGGGTGGCCAGGTCCCGTACGGGAACGCGGGGGGCGTTCTCGATGATCCGGTCGGCCACATGGGCGAGGCCCGCCCTGGCGCCCTCGCCGCTCTTCCGCACGCCCCGCCTGACGGCCTCGATGCCGCGGGTGCGGGCCGTGCCGCCGTGGGCGCGGGCCGAGGAACGGCGTACCCGGAGGGGATGCGCCGCCCGGCCGGCTCGTCCGGCTCGTATGCTGCCCGGCCCTGTGTTCCCGGTTGCTTCGAGCGAGGCCGGGTGGCCTCGCTCGTCGTCACGCGCGCCGGGCGAGGGCAGGGGGGCGGAGTGCTCGGTGGGCGCCTCGTGAGCGCCCGGATCCGGGCCTGTGCCGCCCTGATGGGCCTCCGGCTTCCCAGGGAGCCGGAAGCGCCGCTTCCGAGACGGGGTGTCGCCTGCCACGGCCGACCGGACCTCAGTCGCAGTCTCGGCAGATCGGCTGACCGTTCTTCTCACGAGCCAGCTGGCTGCGGTGGTGCACCAGGAAGCAACTCATGCAGGTGAACTCGTCCGCCTGCTTCGGCAGGACCCGGACGGCCAGCTCCTCGTTGGAGAGGTCGGCGCCCGGCAGCTCAAGGCCTTCGGCGGCCTCGAACTCGTCGACGTCGACCGCGGAGGTCGACTTGTCGTTCCGCCGGGCCTTCAGCTCTTCGAGACTGTCCTGGTCGACGTCGTCATCGGTCTTGCGTGGGGTGTCGTAGTCCGTAGCCATGTCACTCTCCCCCTCTGGGTGTTTGCGGTGTCTCCAGCGCACGTAACGCGTGAGAGGCCGGACTTGTGCCCGACCTGAGGCGGAGATTTTGCCTCACATCAAGGTCTGTTACTCAATCGACACCCAACCGGACCCCTCACGAGTGATCGGCTTTGGGTGGCGAACGGGACCGTACACGGTCGTGATCGTGCGCTTCACAGGCACCACCCCGTGCACTTCCCGTAATCCTAGCCCCTAAAAACTTGGACTTTTCCTACTTTTCCGACACTAAAACTGGTCACGCAGTGTGAATGGCCGGAAGTATGCCGCTGTGATCGATCACACAGGAGGCCGCCGTCCACGGCCGCGGAAAATTCCGCGTACAGCGAACAGCCGTGTCCTCCGAGCGGATGTCAGCGCGGCAGAGTGACGCGCATCACGAGCCCGCCGCCCTCACGCGGCTCGGCCGTGATCCGGCCGCCGTGGGCCCGCGTGACCGACCGCACGATGGACAGCCCGAGGCCGACACCCCGGTCGCTGCCGGTGCGCTCCTCGCGCAGCCGCCGGAACGGCTCGAAGAGGTTGTCGATCTCGTACGCGGGGACGACCGGGCCCGTGTTGGACACGACGAGCACCGCCTGACCGTGCTCCACGGACGTCGTCACCTCCACCCAGCCGTCCTCGGGCACGTTGTACCGGACGGCGTTCTGGACCAGGTTCAGGGCGATCCGCTCCAGCAGCACGCCGTTGCCCTGCACCACGGCGGGCGCGGTGCTGACGCGGAACGCCACGCCCTTCTCCTCGGCCTCGCCCCGCACCTGGTCGACGGCGCGGGACGCCACCTCCGCGATGTCGACGGGCTTGCGCTCCACGATCTGGTTCTCGCTGCGGGCGAGCAGCAGCAGGCCCTCCACGAGCTGCTCGCTGCGCTCGTTGGTGGCGAGCAGCGCCTTGCCCAGCTCCCGGAGCTCCACGGGAGCCGCGGGGTCGGAGAGGTGGACCTCCAGGAGGGTGCGGTTGATCGCCAGCGGGGTGCGCAGCTCGTGCGAGGCGTTGGCGACGAACCGCTGCTGGGCGGTGAAGGCCCGGTCCAGCCGTTCCAGCATGTCGTCGAAGGTGTCCGCCAGCTCCTTCAGCTCGTCGTCGGGCCCGGCCAGCTTGATCCGGCGGGTCAGGTCCGAGCCGGCCACCTGGCGGGCGGTGCGGGTGATCCGGCCAAGCGGGGACAGCACACGGCCGGCCATGGCGTAGCCGAAGGCGAAGGCGATGATGCTCAGCCCGAGCAGGGCGAAGAGCGAGCGGCGCAGCAGGTCGTCCAGGGCCAGGTCGCGCTGGTACTGGAGGCAGGCGGCCACGGCCTCGTTGAACTCTTCCGTGGTCACCGGCCCGGGCAGCTGGCACCAGCTCTTGGTGGGCCGCACCTCACCGCGCAGGATGTCGAACGGCAGGTCGTCGGTGCTGATGTACAGCGCCTGCCGGGTGAGCAGGTAGATGATCGACAGCAGCATCACACCGGCGATCAGGAACATGCCGCCGTACAGCAGGGTGAGGCGTATCCGGATCGTCGGCCGCAGGAGGGGCCGGGCCGGGATCCGGGGGTCCCAGGTCGGTTTCGGGGGCGCCGCTCGTGGCGAGGGGGTGCTTGCCACGGGTCAGATCCGGTAGCCGGAGCCCGGCACGGTGATGATGACCGGGGGCTCGCCGAGCTTGCGGCGCAGCGTCATCACCGTGACGCGGACGACGTTGGTGAAGGGGTCGGTGTTCTCGTCCCACGCCTTCTCGAGGAGCTGCTCGGCGGAGACCACGGCGCCCTCGCTGCGCATGAGCACTTCGAGCACGGCGAACTCCTTGGGCGCGAGCTGCACCTCGCGGCCGTCGCGGAACACCTCGCGCCGGTTGGGGTCGAGCTTGATGCCGGCCCGCTCCAGGACGGGCGGCAGGGGCACGGTGGTGCGCCGGCCGAGTGCCCGGACGCGGGCGGTGAGCTCGCTGAAGGCGAACGGCTTGGGCAGGTAGTCGTCGGCGCCCAGCTCCAGGCCCTCCACGCGGTCGCTGACGTCGCCGGACGCGGTGAGCATCAGCACGCGGGTCGGCATGCCCAGCTCGACGATCTTGCGGCAGACGTCGTCGCCGTGGATGAGGGGGAGGTCCCGGTCCAGGACGACCACGTCGTAGTCGTTGACGCCGATCCGCTCCAGGGCGGCGGCCCCGTCATACACGACGTCGACGGCCATGGCCTCCCGGCGCAGACCGGTGGCCACCGCATCGGCGAGCAGCTGCTCGTCCTCGACGACGAGTACGCGCACGGCGCTGTTCCTTCCTCCGAGCCCGGAAACGGGCAGATCTTCGACGCACTCGGGTGAGCCGGTGCGCTGCCCATCCTGCCCCTTACGCGCGTAAACCGGCAGTAAGGCGGCCGGTGGCCGGCTCCGGTGAGCGGGGTGCGGGCCGCTGCTTTCGCGACACTCGCGGATTTTTGAGGTTTCCCTGAGGTTGCCCCGGGGGAGGACGACTGCACACCCGAGATCACGCCCTGTATGGGGCACGCCACGGGCCGCTCTGTCCCCCAGAGACCTGCAGGCGATGTGCGTGATCCGACCACACCCTCGGCACACCCCCGTGCCACCGACCCATGACGAGGGGGCGCATCATGGACGCTTTCACCGCAGGACTCCTGCAGCGCATAAGGGCCACGGAGAGTGACCTGACGCGCGCTCGCGAGTCGGGAGACGACTTCCTGGCCGATGTGGAGCAGGCCGAGCTCGACGATCTCCGCCGCCTTGCCGCCGAGCACGGCGTCGAGGTCTCGTCGACGAGCGTCTGACCCGCGAGCGCGGGCCCGAGGGCCCCGGCGTCCATGGTGGCGCCGGGGCCCTCGTGCGTGCCGTCCTGGGCTCGGCCCGGCCTGTTCCGCCCTGGGGCGGCTCAGTCGTGCCAGGCGCCGAGGTCGTCGAGGAGCCGCTGGAGCGGTTCGAACACGCCGGGGCTCGCCGCGACGGTCAGGTCGTCGGTCGGGGGCCCACCGGGCCGGCCGCCGGTCAGGGCCCCGGCCTCGCGCGCGAGGAGGGCGCCCGCGGCGCGGTCCCAGGGCCGCAGCCCGCGCTCGAAGTAGCCGTCCAGGCGGCCGGCGGCGACGTCGGCCAGATCGACGGCGGCCGAGCCTCCGCGGCGTATGTCCCGCAGCAGCGGGATCAGCCGGTGGGCGACCTCGGCCTGGTGGGCGCGGACCTCCGCCACGTAGTTGAAGCCGGTCGACACCAGGGCCTGGTCCAGCGGCGGGGCGGGGCGGCAGCGCAGCCGCCGCTCCCCCAGGTAGGCGCCACGGCCGCGGACGGCGTGGAACGTCTCGCCGCGCATCGGCACCTCGACGACCCCGACCAGGGCCTCGCCGTCCCGTTCGGCGGCGATGGACACCGCCCAGGTGGGCAGGCCGTACAGGTAGTTGACCGTGCCGTCGAGCGGGTCGACGACCCAGCGGATGCCGCTGGTGCCCTCGGTGGCGCCGCCCTCCTCGCCGAGCAGCCCGTCGTGCGGGCGGCGCTCAGCGAGGAAGTCGGTGATCAGCTTCTCGGCCGCGATGTCCATCTCGGTGACCACGTCGATGGGGCTCGACTTGGTCGCGGCGACGCCCAGGTCCGCCGGGCGGCCGTCGCGGAGCAGGGCGCCTGCGCGGGTGGCTGCCGCCAGGGCGACGCCCAGCAGTTCGTCCAGAAGCGGGTCCGTCACGGTGGTCTCCTCGTGGGTGGTGCGGATGGGGCGCCTGCGGCGGGCCTCTCCCCCACCCCGCCCCTTCCCGAAACTGGAGGCTCCGCCCCCAGACCCCCGGTATCGCGGCTTCGCCGCTCGTCCTCAAACGCCGGACGGGCTGAGTTTTCGGGGAGGGGCGGGATGGGGAAAGCGCACCGCCTACGCGTACGGGCTGTCCGCGCCCGCCGCCGCCGGGCGCTCCGCGCGGGCGGGGCAGCAGCCGATCGGGCACAGGTCGTGCGACGGGCCCAGCGCGCCCAGGGCGCAGCGCTCCACGCGCGTGCCCCGCTCGACGGCGGCGCGCTCCAGGAGCAGGTCGCGGACGGCGGCCGCGAACCGGGGGTCGGCGCCCACGGTGGCGGAGCGGCGCACCGGCAGGCCCAGCTCGGCGGCCTTCGCGGTGGCCTCGGTGTCGAGGTCGTACAGGACCTCCATGTGGTCCGAGACGAAGCCGATCGGGACCATCACGACCGCCGGTGCGCCCTCCTTGTGGAGGTCCTCCAGGTGGTCGCAGATGTCCGGCTCCAGCCACGGGATGTGCGGGGCGCCGCTGCGCGACTGGTAGACGAGCTGCCACGGGTGGTCGACGCCGGTGCGCTCCCGTACGGCCTCCGCGACGAGCCGGGCGACGTCCAGGTGCTGCTTGACGTAGGCGCCGCCCTCGCCATGGTCGTGGACGGGTCCGGAGGTGTCGGCGGCGGACTCGGGGATCGAGTGCGTGGTGAAGGCGAGGTGGGCGCCGGTGCGGAGCGGCTCGTCGGCATCGCCCAGCTCGTCCAGCGACTTCAGGACGCCCTCGACCATGGGCTCGATGAAGCCGGGGTGGTTGAAGTAGTGCCGCAGCTTGTCGACCCGCGGCAAGGGCAGGCCTTCCGCTTCGAGGGTGGCCAGCGCGTCCGCGAGGTTCTCGCGGTACTGCCGGCAGCCGGAGTACGAGGCGTACGCGCTGGTGGCGAGGACGGCGATACGGCGCCGCCCGTCGAGGACCATCTCGCGCAGCGTGTCCGTCAGGTACGGCGCCCAGTTTCGGTTGCCCCAGTGGACCGGGATGTCGAGGCCCGCGCCCGCGAAGTCCTCGCGCAGGGCGGCGAGCAGGGCCCGGCACTGGTCGTTGATGGGGCTGACGCCGCCGAACATGAAGTAGTGCCGGCCGACCTCCTTCAGGCGCTCCTTGGGGATGCCCCGGCCGCGCGTCACGTTCTCCAGGAACGGCACCACGTCGTCGGGGCCCTCGGGACCGCCGAAGGAGAGCAGCAGCAGAGCGTCGTACGGGGCGTACGGGGCGAGATCACGCTGGTCGGGCACACGCTGATCGGACATGGCACCGATCCTGCCACCCGCCGCTGACAGCCGGAAAACCGCCGTGCGCCGTCACCCGTCCGGCCGTAATCTGTGAAGGCTGCCCCTATGCCTTACCCGGCAGACCCGGTCCACCGTTCTCGTGTCACCGGCCGCCGCTCGCCCTGAGAGACCTCTTTGCCCAGTCCCTATCGCGCGATCTTCGCCGTCCCCGGCACCCTGGGGTTCTCCGCCGCCGGCCTCCTCGGACGCATGCCGCTGTCCATGCTCGGCATCGGCATCGTGACCATGGTGTCGCAGCTCACCGGCCGCTACGGCCTGGCGGGCGCGGTCACCGCGACGCTCGCCGCCTCGGCCGCCGTGCTGGGCCCGCAGGTGTCGCGGCTGGTCGACCGGTACGGGCAGCGCAGGGTACTGCGCCCGGCGACGCTGGTGTCGGTGGCCGCGGTGGCGGCGCTGCTGGTGTGCGCCCGGCGGGGGCTGCCGGACTGGACGCTGTTCGTGTGCGTCGCGGTGGCCGGGTGCGTGCCCAGCGTCGGCGCGATGACCAGGGCCCGGTGGGCGGCGATCTACCGGGGTGAGCCGCGGCGGCTGCACACGGCGTACTCGCTGGAGTCGATCGTCGACGAGGTGTGCTTCATCTTCGGCCCGATCGCGTCGATCGGCCTGTCCACGATCTGGTTCCCGGAGGCCGGCCCGCTGCTGGCCGGTGTCTTCCTGCTGATCGGTGTGTACTGGCTGACGTCCCAGCGCGGTACGGAGCCGGCGCCGCATCCGGTGGAGGGGCACGCGCGCGGTGGCAGCGCGCTGCGCTCGCCCGGTCTTCAGGTGCTGGTGGCCGCGTTCGTGGCGACGGGCGCCATCTTCGGCGCGGTCGATGTGGTGACGGTGGCGTTCGCGGAGGAACGCGGCCACAAGGCGGCGGCGAGCCTGGTGCTGGCGGTGTACGCGCTGGGTTCCTGTCTGGCGGGGGCCGTTTTCGGGCTGCTGCACGTCAAGGGCGAGCCGTCCCGCAGATGGGTCGTGGGTGTCTGCGCGATGGCCGTGAGTATGATCCCCCTCCAACTGGCCGGGAACCTGCCGTTGCTGGCCGTGGCGCTCTTTGTCGCGGGCCTCGCCATCGCGCCGACGATGGTGACCACCATGGCCCTCGTCGAGGCGCACGTACCGCGCAGCAAGCTGACCGAGGGCATGTCCTGGACGAGTACGGGGCTCGCGGTCGGTGTGGCGCTGGGCTCGTCGGCCTCCGGCTGGGTGGTCGACGCGCACGGTGCGGCGGCGGGGTACGCGGTGCCCGGCGCGGCGGGTGTGCTCGCGGCGGTGGTGGCGTTCCTGGGGTACCGCCGGCTGCGCAGGCCGGTGCCGACGCGGGAGGGGCAGCGTGAGCAGCAGGACGCGGAACAGCCTGAGCAGGGGGAGCGGCCGGTTCGGCCGGAGCGGTCCGGGCAGCCCGAGCGGCCCGAGCGGCACCTGGCGTAACTGGGCGGGGAACGTCGCCGTCCGGCCCGCGCGGGAGGCCCGCCCGGCGTCGGTCGAGGAGCTGGCCGACACGGTCAGGTCGGCGGCCATGGAGGGGCTGCGGGTCAAGACGGTCGGTACGGGCCATTCGTTCACGGCGATCGCCGCGACGGACGGGCTCCTCGTACGGCCCGACCTGCTGACCGGCATCCGGCGGATCGACCGCTCCGCGATGACCGTGACGGTGGAGTCGGGCACGCCGCTGAAGCGGCTGAACGAGGCGCTGGCCAGGGAGGGCCTGTCGCTCACGAACATGGGCGACATCATGGAGCAGACGGTCGCCGGCGCCATCAGCACGGGGACGCACGGTACGGGCCGCGAGTCGGCGTCGATCGCCGCGCAGATACGGGAGTTGGAGCTCGTCACGGCGGACGGCCGGGTGATGAGCTGCTCGGTGAAGGAGAATCCGGAGGTCTTCGCCGCGGCGCGGGTAGGGCTCGGCGCGCTGGGCGTCGTGTCGGCGGTGACGTTCGCGGTCGAGCCGCTCTTCCTGCTCACCGCGCGCGAGGAGCCGATGACGTTCGACCGGGTCACGGCGGAGTTCGACGCCCTGTACGCGGAGAATGAGCACTACGAGTTCTACTGGTTCCCGCACACCGGCAACTGCAACACCAAGCGCAACAACCGCAGCGCGGGTCCCGCCGCGCCTCCCGGGCGGCTCAGCGGCTGGTTCGAGGACGAGTTCCTGTCCAACGGGGTGTTCCAGGTGGCCAATTCCTTCGGCCGGGCGCTGCCCGCGGCGGTGCCGGTGATCGCGAAGGTGTCCAGCCGGGCGCTGTCGGCGCGTACGTACACCGACATCCCGTACAAGGTCTTCACGAGTCCGCGGCGGGTGCGCTTCGTCGAGATGGAGTACGCCGTCCCGCGCGAGGCGGCGGTGACGGCGCTGCGGGAGCTGAAGGCGATGGTCGACAGGTCGCCGCTGCGCGTCAGCTTCCCGGTGGAGGTGCGGACGGCGCCCGCGGACGACATCACGCTGTCGACGGCATCGGGCCGGGACACCGCGTACATCGCGGTGCACATGTACCGGGGGACGCCGTACCGGGCGTACTTCACGGCGGCGGAGCGGATCCTGACGGCCCATGGCGGGCGGCCGCACTGGGGGAAGGTGCATACCAGGGACGCGGCCTATCTGGCGGAGGTGTACCCGAGGTTCGGTGAGTTCACGGCGCTGCGCGACCGGCTGGACCCGGACCGGACGTTCGGCAACCCCTATCTGCGGCGGGTGCTGGGCGACTGATCGCGGATGCCGGGACGGTGACGGTGCGTCCACTGACCCGGGATCAATTCAGGAGGCTGTGATTCCGGTCATGGCCGAGCAGTGTCGTTTCAGCCAGTTCTGTGAAGGACGCACCGCCGGGGTACGGCGCGGCGGTCCCGGCCGCCGCGCGCCGCGACAACTTCGGCGGCGCGCCGGTCCACCCGGATGGCCCGAATGGAGTACTGTGGCGAACCCTGGGCATCGGTCCCTTACGGGTGTCCGGGATCAACGGGAGGGGCCGAAAATGGCACTCGATCCGGCGGCGCCGCGGCACCGTACGGGGGCCTACTGCGCAGCGTGACCAACCAGTTACGCTCTGTTGCGGAATAGGTAACCGTGCCATAACGGCGTTCCAGGGCCCATGCCCGACACGCCGGGCAACTCGGCAAGGTTGTGGCAGGCTGCACCCGGGCAGGCCACACTCGACTAGCGGAAGCAGCGACGCACGTGACGTCGGCAGGCACCACCCGGGAGGTCCCCATGCCCGAACTGCGTGTCGTGGCCGTCTCCAACGACGGCACACGACTGGTGCTGAAGGCTGCGGACAACACGGAGTACACGCTTCCGATTGACGAGCGGCTGCGCGCGGCCGTCCGCAACGACCGCCCCCGGCTCGGCCAGATCGAGATCGAGGTCGAGAGCCATCTCCGCCCCCGCGACATCCAGGCGCGTATACGGGCCGGTGCCTCCGCCGAGGAGGTCGCCCAGCTCGCGGGCATCCCGGTCGAGCGCGTCCGCCGCTTCGAGGGCCCGGTCCTGGCGGAGCGCGCCTTCATGGCGGAGCGGGCCCGTAAGACCCCGGTCCGCAGGCCCGGCGAGAACGCGGGGCCGCAGCTCGGCGAGGCGGTGCAGGAGCGGCTGTTGCTGCGCGGCGCCGAGAAGGACACCGTGGCGTGGGACTCGTGGCGCCGGGACGACGGCACCTGGGAGGTGCTGCTGGTCTACCGGGTGGCCGGCGAGGTCCACACGGCGAGCTGGACGTACGATCCGCCGCGCCGGCTGGTGCAGGCCGTCGACGCGGAGGCGCGGGCGCTGATCGGCGAGACCGACGACACGGTCGCCGTCCAGGAGCCGAGCTTCCCGTTCGTCCCGCGGATCGCGCGGCTGCCGCGCGACCGGCCGCTGGACCGTTCCCTCGACCGCGCCCAGGCCGAGCGTCCTGCGCCGGCGGGCGCCGAGCCGGACGAGGAGCAGGAGCGGGACTCCCTGACCAGCCTGCTGGAGGCCGTGCCGAGCTTCCGCGGCGACATGGTCGTACCCGAACGCCCGCCCACGCAGGACGCCCCGGCGGAGGAACCCGAGCAGGAACCGGCGGCGGAGGAGGAGCGGGCGGCACCCGCCGCTTCGGCCGGCGCCGGATCGGCGTACGCGGACGTGCTGATGCCCCGCTCGGTGAGCGGCCACCGCGACCGCCTCGTCGGTACGACGGACCGCCAGGCGGAGGCCGACGGCGTCCGCCCGGGCCGCCGCGCGGCGGTCCCGAGCTGGGACGAGATCGTCTTCGGCACCCGCCGCAAGAAACAGGAGTAACCCCCCGCACCCCCGGCCCCACGCCGAGCACAGCACCGGCTCCCAGCACCGGACCCCCGGCCCCACGCCGTGCACAGCACCGGCTCCCGGCACCGGACCCCCGGCCCGGCTCCGCGCCGGGCACGGCTTCGGCACCGGCTCCCGGTACCGGCATCGGCCCGGCTCCCAGCACAGGCACAGGCTTCGACTCGGCACGGCGCTCGGCTCGGCACGGGACGGCTCGGCACGGAACGGCACTCCGCTCGGCATGGGACGGCTCGGCGCGGGCCTGCTCGGCACGGAACGGCACGGAACGGCTCGGGCAGCTCGGCACGGAACAGCTCGGGCGGCTCCGCTCGGATGGACCGGCACGGAGCGGCTCGGCTCGGCTCCCAGCACGGGTACCGGCTTCGGCGTCGCCACCGGCTCCGGGCTTCGGCGGCGGCTCCGGGCCCTGGCTCCCGGCCGCGCGCCGGGCACAGCTTCGGCGCCAGCCCCCCCCCGGCCCCGTGCCGGGCACGGCCTCAGCGCCGGTCCCCGGACCCGGCTCCCGCCCCCGCGCCGGGCACGGCCTCGGCGCCGGTCCCCGGGTTCGGCTCGGCCGTGCCGGGGTCGGAGCGGGGGCGTGTCGGGGGGGAACTCCCCCGGTGGTCAGCCGCGTTCGGGGCCGGTGGCGATCGGGCGGGACGGGTCGCGGGACCACTCGGACCACGAGCCCGCGTACAGCGCCGCCCGTACACCCGCGGCCTCCAGGGCCAGCACCTCGTGCGCCCCGGACACGCCCGAGCCGCAGTAGACGCCCACGTGCGGGGCGTCCGCGGCGCCCAGCTCCTTGAAGCGGGCCGCCAGCCGCGCCGCCGGCAGGAAGCGCCCGTCCTCTGCGACGTTCTCGGTGGTCGGCGCCGACACCGCGCCCGGGATGTGCCCGGCCTTCGGGTCGATCGGCTCCACCTCGCCCCGGTACCGCTCCCCCGCCCGCGCGTCCAGCAGCAGACCCGTACGTGCCACGGCCGCCGCGCCGTCCGCGTCCAGCAGCGGCAGCGCGCCCGGCCGCGGTACGAAGTCGCCCTGCTCCGGCTCGGGCACCGCCGTGGTCAGCTCCCCGCGCCAGGCGGCGAGCCCGCCGTCCAGGACCCGTACGTCGCGGTGGCCCGCCCAGCGGAGCAGCCACCAGGCCCGCGCCGCCGCCCAGCCCTGGCCGCCGTCGTACGCGACGACCCGCGAGCCCGCCGAGACGCCCGCAGCGCGCATCGCGGCGCCGAACACCGCGAGCTCCGGCAGCGGGTGCCGGCCGCCGGCGCCGGGCGCACCGGCCAGTTCGGTGTCGAGGTCCACGTACACGGCGCCGGGGATGTGCCCCGCCTCGTACGCCGGCCGTCCGGGCGGGCCGCCGAGCTCCCAGCGGACGTCCAGGAGGACGAGCCTCCCGGGGGCGGACTCCCCGGGCCGGCCCGCCTGGCCCGCCTGGCCCGCCAGTTCGGCGGCGAGCTCCTCGGGGCTCACGAGGGGATGCGGTGCGGTGGTGGTCCCGTCAGTGTTCATACCTGCATCCTTGCGCAGACACGCCCCGGACCGGGACCCGCCGTGGACGGATGGTCCACGAAATTTCGGGCATCCTCCTGCGGGATCGCGCCAAACCACGGCGCGGCCGGGGCGCACCGCTCGGCCGGCGGTGCAAGCATCTGACGGGGCGTGAAGCCGCTGGCTGGTGCGGTGTACGCCCAGGTCCCCCCGCACGGCCACGACGATGGTCCGAGGAGAGAGTGACGATGACCGAGGCGGCTCGGCGCAAGCCCGGCGCACCCTGTTGGGTGAGCTTGATGGTGCACGGCCTTGACGTGACGAAGGAGTTCTACGGGGAGCTGTTCGGCTGGGACTTCCAGCCCGGCCCGCAGCAGCTCGGCCCGTACGTGCGCGGGCTGCTCGACGGGCGCGAGGTGGCCGGGATCGGTCAGCTCCCGGCCGACCGCGATCTGCCGATCGCCTGGACCCCGTACCTGGCGTCGGACGACGCCGACGAGACTGCCGAATCGATCCACTGCAGTGGCGGCACGGTCGCCGTCGGCCCGCTCGACGCCGGTGACGCGGGCCGTATGGTCATCTGCTCCGACCCGTCGGGCGCGGTGTTCGGGGTGTGGCAGGCGGCGGCGCACCTGGGCACGGCGGTCGCGGGCACACACGGCACCCCGGTGTGGAACGAACTGCTCACGTACGAGACCGAGTCGGTGACGAAGTTCTACCGGACGGTCTTCGGCTACGAGCTCGATCCGCTGGTCTCCGCCGACATGGACCTCGTGACGCTGCTGGTGGACGGGCGGCCCGTCGCGTCGCTGCACGGGGCCGGCAACGCGCTGCCGCGCGACCGGGGCGCGCACTGGATGACGTGGTTCGAGGTGGCCGACCCGGACGCCTCGGCGGCGCAGGTGAAGGAGCTGGGCGGTCAGGTGCTCCAGCCGGCGCACGACGACACGAGCGGACGGCGCGCGGTGGTCGCGGACCCGGAGGGCGCGGTGTTCACGATCGTACGGTCGGCCGGTCACTAGTGGGAGCTGACCGGTCACTGAGCGGGGTGCTGTCCCCGGCGCTGACCGGTCCTGCCGCTCGACGCGGTCGATTCCGTACATCAACAGTGGTCACCTCGACCGGAATCGATCGGATCTTGACCTAGGTCGCTCAAGGGGTGGCCCTCGTTCCGGCACAGGCACGGGGCGAACCCGAACTGACTATGCTCCCCTCCGTGTTGCGCTGCTCACACAGCGAGTAACCGGACTCTGCTCTGCGCGCTGTTCCGCGCGCCTGTCGGCGCACCGCAGCACTCCCAGCCCACTGATCGCAGACTGTTTGGGGACCCGTCGATGGTTCGTGCAGGTTCACCGCCCGGAGCCCGGCCGCGTGCCGTGGCGTCGGCATGGCTCCTCCCACCTGGTGTCCTGGCCGGGGCCTGCGCAATAGCGCTGATCACCGTCCCGTCGCAGATACGCCCGGCGGTCGCCTGGTGCGGCCTCGTCGCGGTCGTGCTGACGGCCATCACCTCGGCCGAGACGGCCCGGAGGGGGCGCTCGGCGGAGGCGGCCCGCCACGCCAGGGCGACCGCCGGTGTGCAGCAGTACTACACCCAGCGGGAAGCCGCGTTGCTCACGCGGCTCGAAGATCAGCGGACCACCACCGTCTGGCTCGCCGACGAGCTGCTGCCGGCGGCGGTCGCCCGTCTGCAGAGGGGTGAGCCCGCGTCGGAGATCATGCTCACGGTGAAGCTCGGGGACCACCTCGACAGCGAGTTCGCCGATGCGCTCAAGTCCGCCCTGAGGAAGCTCCTGGAAGCCGTGGAGGCTGAGGAGCGGACACGGGACTCGTCCCAGCGGGCCCTGGTGTCGATCGCCCGCCGAGTCCAGGCGATCGTGCACCAACTCGGCAAGGAACTGCACGAGATGCAGCTCCTGCACGGCACGGACCTCGTGGTCTCCCAGGGCCTGCAGACCATCGATCACCGCAACGCCCTGATCGGCCGCCTCGCGGCCAGCGTCGCGGTGCTCGGTGACTCCCGGCCCGGGCGCCAGTGGTCGAAGCCCATCTCCCTCTACGACATCGTGCGCGGTGGCATGTCGCGCATCGTGGAGTTCCCCCGGGTCAAGCTGCAGTCGATCGCCGAGGTCGCGGTGATCGGCAAGGGCGCCGAGCCGCTGATGCACCTGCTCGCCGAACTGCTCGACAACGCCACGACGTTCTCCCCGCCGAACAGCCCCGTCCAGGTGAGCGCGAGCGAGGTGCCGTCCGGCGTCGCGATCGAGATCGAGGACCGCGGGGTCGGGCTCACCGAAGAGGTCAGGCAGCGCATCGACCGCGTCATGGCGCACGCGACGTCCGACACCCTCGACCTGGGAGACCTCGGCGAGACGACGCAGCTCGGCCTGTCCGTGGTCAGCAGGCTGGCCAAGAAGAACGGCCTCGTCGTCGACCTGCGCACCTCCGTGTACGGAGGCGTCCGGGCCGTCGTGCTCGTACCGCGGAGTCTCATCACCACCGCTCCGCAGCCCGCCTACAGAATCCCGCAGCCCGCCCCGCACCACCGGGGCGCACCGAACGTGCCGAGGCCGACGATGACGCGCGACGCCGCCGCGGATTCCGTCGAGGTCCAACAGACCGCCAACGGACTGCCGCAGCGGCGACGCCAGTCGCCCGTCCCGACACCGGTCGTCCGCACGACGGCCGATCCCCCCGCGGCTCCGGCCGCCTCCTCACGCAGGGACAAGCCGGCCCGGGAGCCGGGCCTGTTGTGGGAGGCGTTCAACGGCGTGAGACCGCGCACAACCCCTGCCAGCCAAACCAGCGAGCCATCAGATAAGGGTGAGTAACCGTGCCGCCACTGCCCAACATGGACTGGATGCTCACGGACCTCGCGTCCAGCGTCCCGTATGTGCGACACGTGATCGCGCTGTCCGCGGACGGCCTGTGCATCGGCCAAGCGAACACGGAGGCCGACACCGCCGACGCGATCGCCGCCGCCTGCTCGGGCGTGCAGAGCCTGTCGAAGGCCATCGCGCAGAAGTTCCCGCACGGGGACGGCTCGATGAACATGGTCGGGATCGAGGTCGACGGCGGGTACTTCTGCCTCATGGCCGCCGGACCGGGCGCCTACCTCGCGGTGCTGGCCGACGACGGGGTGGACGCCCTGCTGCTGGGCGACCGCATGCGTGTGCTGGTGCACCGGATCGGCCAGCACATCGCCAGCCCGCCACGCGACGACATCGGGCAGGCGATGTGACATTAGAGCGCCAGGACAACTGGGACGAGTCCGCCCCTGTCCCGCTGTATGTCATCACCGGTGGCCCCGTTCCGGCCGCCAAAGGCTTCGACCTCGTCACCCTCGTCGTGTCGAGGGCCACACCCGAAGCCGGCATGCAGCCCGAGCAGGCGGCCATCCTCGACCTGTGCCACTACCCGCTGTCGGTGGCCGAGGTCTCCGCACATCTCAGCCTGCCGTTCAGTGTCGTCACGGTGCTGCTCTCCCAGCTCGTCGAGGACGAGCGGGTGGAGGCCACCGCTCCCGTCCCTGTCACGGCGGTTCCCGAACTCGGCCTACTGGAGGCGGTGATCCATGGACTACGTAAGCTCTGACTCCCCCGCCGCCGGGCCCCGCGGCTCGGACATGCCGCTGCCGTACGGCGCCAGGGGCGTGAAGGTCGTGATCGTCGGCGGCTTCGGCGTCGGCAAGACGACCATGGTCGGGGCGGTGAGCGAGATCCCGCCCCTGACCACCGAGGAAACCATGACGCAGGCCGGCGTCGGGATCGACCACAATCCCGGGGCGGCGGGCAAGAACACCACCACCGTCGCCATGGACTTCGGCCGCATCAGCATCAACGAGCAACTGATCCTCTATCTCTTCGGCACACCGGGCCAGGAGCGCTTCTGGTTCCTGTGGAACGGCATCTTCGAAGGCGCTCTCGGCGCCGTTGTCCTCGTCGACACCCGGCAGATCGAGGTCTGCTTCGAGATCATCACCCGTCTGGAAGACCGCCGCGTCCCCTTCGTCGTGGCCGTCAACACCTTCCCCGATGCTCCGCAGCACCCGATTCCCGCCCTGCGCACCGCTCTGGCCCTCAACGAATCGGTGCCCATCATGACCTGTGACGCACGCGACCGGTCAGCCAGCCGCGACGCCCTGCTGTCACTGATGGGCTATCTGCGCACCCTCGCCGCCGCTCAGGAGTCCGCATGACCGTCCCGCCCCCTGACCGCACCGCGACCGACCCGGGGCTCTCCCCGCCCCCGGGCTGCCCGGCCCACGCCGCCACAGGCCCCGGCGGAATCGCCCGGCTCTACGGACCGGCCGCCGCGACCGACCCCATGGGCCTGTACGAGAAACTGCGTGCCGCCCACGGACCGGTGGCGCCCGTCCTCCTCGAAGGGGACGTCCGGTCCTGGCTCGTGCTCGGGTACATGGAGAACCGCGATGTGGCGAGCCGCGCCACCCAGTTCTCGCGTGACTCCCGCCTCTGGCACGGCTGGAGCAGCGGTGAGATCGACACCACGAACTCGCCGCTGCTCCCCTTGATCGCATGGCGTCCCGACTGCGCGTGCGCCGACGGCGAGGAGCACCAGCGCCTGCGCGGCGCGGTCACGGCCAGCCTCAACCAGTTCGACCAACGCGGGGTCCGCCGCCACGTCACCCGCTTCGCCCACCAGCTCATCGACGAGTTCTGCGAGGACGGCAAGGCGGAGCTGATCGATCAGTTCACCGAGCATCTGCCCATGCTCGTTCTCACCTACCTCCTCGGAATGCCGGACGCGTACGGTCCCAAGCTGGTGCGCAACTGCCGTGACCTGATCAAGGGCTCCGCGGACGCGGTGGCGCTCAACGCCAGCCTGGTGGCGACCCTCGAACAGCTCGTCACCGCCAAGCGCGCCCTGCCCGGGAACGACATCGCGTCCGTGCTGATGACCCACCCGGCCCGCCTCAGCGACGAGGAGGTGATGCACCACCTGCGCCTCATGCTGCTCGCGGGCTACGAGACGACCGCCAATCTGATGGCCAACGTGCTCCGTATGGCGGTCGTCGACCCGCGGTTCCGCGGATCGCTGGCCGGCGGCCAGATGACCCTGCCGGAAGCGGTGGAGCAGGTCCTCTGGGAGGAGCCGCCGCTGATGGTGACCCCGGCCCGCTGGGCCACGGGTGACACCACGCTCGGGGGTCAGGAGATCAAGGCGGGCGACATGCTCATGCTGGGCCTGGCCGCCGGAAACGTCGACAAGGCCATCCGCCCGAACTCCGCGACCCGCATCCACCACAACCGGGCGCACCTGGCCTTCAGCACCGGCACCCACGAATGCCCTGGTCAGGACATCGCCCGTCTCATCGCCGACACGGGCATCGACATCCTGCTCACCCGTCTTCCCGACGTCGTCCTGGCCGTCCCCGAGGAAGAGCTGAGCTGGCGCTCCTCCACCTGGAGCCGGCATCTGACGGCGCTGCCCGTGAAGTTCACGGCCCGTACGCCGGAGTCCCGTGATGTCGTGGCACCGCTGCCCGCCCCGCCCGCGCCGCACACCGGTACGGCGCCGGCGGTACCGCTGCCGCTGCCCGAGCCACAGGTGACGGCCCGTGCCGAACCCGGCGTCTCGTGGCGGGCACGGCTGATGCGGTTCCTGCGGAGGCGGTAGGCCTCTCAGGCGGGGGTGACCGGCAGGACGTCCGGAGAGAGGGCGCCCGCGCGGGCCGAGGCCGCGGTCATACGGCGCCGGTGGTGGCGTCGGCACAGCACCTCGTACCCGACCTCGTCACCGGCGTTGACATCGCCGACGACGACCTGGGCGCCCTCGACGACCATCACCCCGCCGACGGTGCGCGCGTTGTGGGTGGCGCGCGCACCGCACCAGCACAGCGCCTCCACCTGGAGCACCTCGACACGGTCGGCCAGCTCCACGAGCCGCTGCGAGCCGGGGAAGAGCTTGGAGCGGAAGTCGGTCGTGATACCGAAGGCGTACACGTCGAGTTCGAGGTCGTCGACGACGCGGGCGAGCTGGTCGATCTGCTCCGGTGCGAGGAACTGGGCCTCGTCCGCGATGACGTAGTCGCAGCGGCCGCCGCGCGACAGGTGATCGACGAGGTACGCGTAGAAGTCGAAGTCCCCCGCCGCCTCGACGGCGTTGGTGACGAGGCCGAGGCGGGACGAGAGCTTGCCCTCGCCGGCCCGGTCGTTACGGGTGAAGATCATGCCCTGGAGGCCGCGCGCGGACCGGTTGTGCTCGATCTGAAGAGCGAGGGTGCTCTTTCCGCAGTCCATCGTTCCGGAGAAGAACACCAGCTCGGGCATGGGAAGGTGACGACCTTTCGGGTCTGTTGAGGGCCGGGCGGGGCGGCGGGCGGGCGGCAGGCGGTTGCGCGTTATGAACGTACTTCGAGCAGCGGTACGAGCTGCTCGGCGGCGGTCATCGAGCCGTGCATGCCGGTCATCGCCGACTCGTGGGGCTCGTTGAGGGACGCGATGATCGCCACGTCGTCGTGGGCGGCCGCGACGACGTCGCCGATCCGGCCGTGCACGCGCTCGTCGATGTGCGGGCCGAACCAGCCCGCGGCGACGGCCTCGTCGCGGCTCGCGACCCAGAACCGGTCGCCGAGCACCTCGCGCCAGCAGGCCAGCACGTCGGCCTCGGCGCCCGGTACGGCGTAGACGTGGCGGGCGCGGCCCTCGCCGCCCAGCAGGGCGACGCCGGCGCGCAGCTCCCAGTCCTCGTCGAAGTCGATACGGGAGTCCTCGTCGAACGGGATGTCCACCATGCCGTGGTCCGCGGTGACGTACAGGGCCGCGCCGGGCGGCAGTTGCTCGGCGAGGCGGCGGACGAGCTGGTCGGCGTGCATGAGCTGGCCGCGCCAGGCGTCGGAGTCGACGCCGAAGCGGTGGCCCGCGCCGTCGACCTCGCTGTAGTACGTGTAGACGAGCGTCCGGTCGGCGGCGCCGAGCTGCCGCGCGGCCAGGTCCATGCGCTCCTCGCCGGAGAGCCGGCCGTGGAACGTTCCGCCACTCAGCGCGATCTTGGTGAGCGGCGTGTCCTGGAAGGCCGGGGACGACACCTGGGCGGTGTGGACGCCGGCGGCGTCGGCGAGCTGGAAGAGCGTGGGGTACGGCTGCCAGACGTGCGGCGGTGTCCAGGGCCGCCAGCGGAGCTGGTTCATCAGCTCGCCGGTGGCGGGGTCGCGGACCGTGTACCCGGCCAGGCCGTGCGCGCCCGGGTGCAGGCCGGTGCCGACGGAGGCGAGGGACGTGGCGGTGGTGGCGGGGAAGCCGGCGGTGAGGGGGCGGCCGGTGCCGCCGAGTGACGAGCCGAGGAGGGAGGTCAGGAAGGGGGCTTCGGCGGGGTGGTTCCCGATCTGCTCCCAGCCGAGCCCGTCGATGAGGAAGACGCACACCCGGTCGGCGGGGGTCAGCTCCGGGATGCGGTGCTCGCAGCCGGGCACGCCGAGGCCGGCCGCGAGGGTCGGCAGCAGGTCGGCGAGTGAGCCGGAGCCGTACGCGGGGAGGGGCGCGGTGTCGAGGGCCAGCGGGACCGGGTCTTCCGGCCAGGCGGAGGCCGTGGCGGT
Organism: Streptomyces sp. TRM64462; assembly: GCF_013362995.1. Taxonomy (GTDB): domain Bacteria; phylum Actinomycetota; class Actinomycetes; order Streptomycetales; family Streptomycetaceae; genus Streptomyces. The sequence continues at coordinate 86,032 of NZ_JABWDV010000459.1, forward strand.
GGGCTGCGCCATCAGCGGGTGGCCGCGGTGGCTTCGGACAGGGCCTGGGCGAAGAGCAGGGCCTGGCGGACCGTCTCCGGGCCGTCGCCCGCCTCGCTGACGCGGAGGCTGAGGTCGTCGGCGGTGGAGTTGCCGGTGTAGCCGTGGTCGGCCTCGCAGTTCGGGTCGCCGCAGGCGGCCGGCTCCAGGTCGATGCGGGAGACGGCGCCCCAGCCGATGGTGAGGACGACCTCGCGGGGCAGGGTGCCGGGCGTGTAGGCCTCGGGGTTGGCGACCACGCGGCTGAGGACCACGGACGAGATCCGGCCGAGCTTCACGGACTCGGTGGACGTCGTCGCGTACGGGGTCGGGGACGTCGTGTCCGCGTTCTGCTCGTCGGTGTGGCTGACGATGAAGCGGGTCGACGTGAGGACGAGGACGGTGACGTGGCGGCGGACCTCGTTCGCGTCGAACGTCGTCTCCTGGTGGACGAGGTACGACACGATCGGCTCGCCGCCGACGGCGGCCTCCACCGCCTCGGCCACGAGGGCCGGGTAATAGCCACTGCGCTCGATCGCCGCGCGCAGCCCCTGGGTCGTCGTACCGGTCTTCGCCATGCGCTCCATCCTACGGGGCGCACAGGGCCCCGGTGACGGCCCTGGAGCGGGGTGCGGGCCTTCAGCAGCTGTTCAGTAGCTGGGCAGGCGGCGGGGGCCGAGGTCGGTGCGGGCGGGGGGCGGGGCGAGCCGTACGGTCGCGCCGAGCACGGCGAGGCCGTGCGGGGCGACGACGACGGGCTCCAGGCCGACGGCGACGATCTCGGGGTGGTCGTCGACCAGCAGGGACACGCGCAGGAGCAGCTCTTCGAGGGCGGCCGTGTCGACCGGGGCGGAGCCGCGCCAGCCGAAGAGGAGCGGGGCGGTCCTGATGGACCGGATCTGTTCGGCCACCTCCTGGTCGGTGGCGGGAACCAGGCGGTGCGCGGTGTCCCCGAGCAGCTCGGATGGCGCACCGGCGAGGCCGAAGGACAGGACGGCGCCGACGGCCGGGTCGATGGCAGCCCGTACGACGGTGTCGACACCGCGCGGGACCATCGCCTGGACGACCGGCTGGAGCTCCGCGGGCTTGCCCAGCGTGTCGGTGAGCTCGGCGTACGCGGTGCGGAGCTGCTCCTCGGTCGCGAGGTCGAGGCGTACGCCGCCGAGGTCGGGGCGGTGGCGCAGGTGCGGGGCGGTGGTCTTGAGCGCGACCGGGTAGCCGAGGCGGGCGGCGGCGCGTACGGCGGTGTCGGCGTCGGGGGCCGGGAGCGCGGGGCGTACCGGGATGCCGTAGCGGGCGAGGAGCTCGTGGGCGTCGCCGGGGGCGAGCGTGATGCCGTGCTGCCCGACACCGCCGGTGCCCTGCCGGGGCGTCGCGGGCGCGTGGAGCAGCCGGTCGATCAGCGCGGCGGCACCCGCCTCGTCGACCGCGTCCAGCTCGGGCACCCGTCCCGGTTCGGCGGCCTTCCGCCGCCACTCCGCGTACTTCACCGCCTCTCCCAGCGCCCGCACGGCCCGTTCGGCGGCGGGGTAGGCGGGGATGTGCCGGGGGGCGGGGGC
>NZ_JABWDV010000460.1 GCF_013362995.1 Streptomyces sp. TRM64462
CGCAGCGAGGCCAGGTGCTCCACCGGCTGGTGGGTCGGGCCGTCCTCGCCGAGACCGATCGAGTCGTGTGTCCACACGTACGTCACCGGCAGGTGCATCAGCGCCGACAGCCGGACCGCGTTGCGCATGTAGTCGGAGAACACCAGGAAGGTGCCGCCGTAGATGCGCGTGTTGCCGTGCAGCGCGATGCCGTTCATCTCGGCGGCCATCGCGTGCTCACGGATACCGAAGTGGATCGTGCGGCCGTACGGGTCGGCCTCCGGCAGCGGATTGCCCTTCGGCAGGAACGACGACGTCTTGTCGATCGTCGTGTTGTTGGAGCCCGCCAGGTCGGCCGAACCGCCCCACAGCTCCGGGATGACCCCGCCCAGCGCCTGGAGGACCTTGCCGGACGCGGCACGCGTCGCGACGCCCTTGCCCGCCTCGAAGACCGGGAGCTTCTCCTCCCAGCCCTTCGGCAGCTCGCCCGCGGCGATCCGGTCGAACTCGGCGGCGCGCTCCGCGTTGGCGGCGCGCCACTCCTGGAGGTCCTTCTCCCAGGCGGCGCGGGCCTCACGGCCACGGTCCAGGGCGCGGCGCGTGTGCGCGATGACCTCGTCCGAGACCTCGAAGGTCTGCTCCGGGTCGAAGCCCAGGACGCGCTTGGTGGCCGCCACCTCCTCGTCGCCCAGCGCGGAGCCGTGCGACGCCTCGGTGTTCTGCGCGTTCGGCGCCGGCCAGGCGATGATCGAGCGCATCGCGATGAACGACGGGCGCTCCGTCTCCGCCTTGGCGGCCTGGATCGCCGCGTACAGGGCGGCCGGGTCGAGGTCGCCGTTCTCCTGCTGCTCGACACGCTGCACGTGCCAGCCGTACGACTCGTACCGCTTCAGCGTGTCCTCGGAGACGGCCGTCTCGGTGTCGCCCTCGATCGAGATGTGGTTGTCGTCCCACAGCATGATCAGGTTGCCGAGCTTCTGGTGCCCGGCCATCGAGGACGCCTCGGCGGCGATGCCCTCCTGGAGGCAGCCGTCACCGGCGACGACGTACACGAAGTGGTCGAACGGCGAGGTGCCCGGCGCGGCCTCGGGGTCGAACAGACCGCGCTCGTAGCGCGCGGCCATGGCCATGCCCACGGCGTTGGCCACACCCTGGCCCAGCGGACCGGTCGTCGTCTCGACGCCCTTCGTGTGCCCGTACTCCGGGTGGCCCGGCGTCTTCGAACCCCAGGTGCGGAACGCCTTCAGATCGTCCAGCTCCAGGCCGAACCCGGCCAGGTACAGCTGCGTGTACAGCGTCAGCGACGAGTGGCCCGCGGACAGCACGAACCGGTCGCGGCCGGTCCAGTCCGGGTCCGCCGGGTCGTGGCGCATCACCTTCTGGAAGAGCGTGTACGCCGCGGGGGCCAGGCTCATGGCCGTACCAGGATGGCCGTTGCCGACCTTCTGTACGGCGTCCGCTGCCAGGACACGGGCGGTGTCTACGGCACGCTGGTCCAATGCGGTCCACTCGAGGTCTGTGGTGGTCGGCTTGGTGCTCACCCTCGGTCAGGGCTCCTCTCCACATGTCGCATGCCGATGACGTCGGTCGCACCGGCCGCTGTCGAGCCTATCCCGTCATGAGGCCCGATTTTCCGGCTCGTCAGCGGGTCCCGCCACCTGTGACGGCCGCCGTGCACCAGGTGTATACGAGGACGCTCATTCGATCGCTCATCCGACGGTCATCGCCCCGGTTCCCGCTCATCCGAGCGCTCGTCCGAGAGGGGGTACCGCCCGTCTGCGCCCCCTCGGCCCACGGCCTCCGCCCGGGCCTCCGACCACCGCACTCGGGGGCCCGGTCAACACGACGGACCCCCGCGAAGGACGACGTATGGGCAACGTCTAAAGTGGCGTGGTACGCGCGAGCCTTTACCGGCCCTTCACGTCGACTCCTTCACGTCATGGGCGGGCTCGCAGGGATGTCTCTGTCAGGGGTGTGCGTGACGGCCGTCGAATCCCGTCCAGCGGGTGTGCTCGGACCGAACCCGGTCCATAGGCCATTCGGGGCCCGCGCGAAGGCGTTCGTGGCGCTGACCAAGCCGCGGATCATCGAACTGCTGCTGATCACGACGGTGCCGGTGATGTTCCTCGCGGAACAGGGCGTCCCGGATCTGTGGCTGGTGCTCCACACGTGCTTCGCCGGCTACCTCTCGGCGGGCGGCGCCAACGCGCTCAACATGTACATCGACCGGGACATCGACGCGCTGATGGACCGCACCTCCCAGCGCCCGCTGGTCACCGGCATGGTCTCGCCCCGCGAGGGCCTGGTCTTCGGCCTCGGCCTCGGCGTGCTCTCCACGCTCTGGTTCGGCCTGTTCGTCAACTGGCTGTCGGCCTGGCTCGCGCTCGGCGCGCTGCTCTTCTACGTCGTCGTCTACACGATGATCCTCAAGCGGCGGACCGCGCAGAACATCGTGTGGGGCGGCATCGCCGGCTGTATGCCGGTCCTGATCGGCTGGTCGTCCGTCACGAACTCCATGTCGTGGGCCGCGGTCATCCTCTTCCTCGTCATCTTCTTCTGGACGCCGCCGCACTACTGGCCCCTGTCCATGCGCGTGAAGGAGGACTACGCGCGCGTGGGCGTGCCGATGCTGCCGGTCGTCGCCTCCAACAAGGTCGTGGCGCGCCAGATCGTCCTCTACAGCTGGGTCATGGTCGGCGTCTCGCTGCTGCTCCAGCCGCTCGGCTACACCGGCTGGTTCTACACGGCCGTGGCGCTCGTCACCGGCGGCTGGTGGCTGTGGGAGGCGCACGCCCTGCAGCACCGCGCCCGCAGCGGCGAGACCGGCGCCAAGCTGAAGGAGATGCGGCTCTTCCACTGGTCCATCACGTATGTGTCGCTGCTCTTCGTGGCGGTGGCGGTGGACCCCTTCCTCCGCTAGCCGACTCCGGGACCGCCTCACGGGCGGGTCACGTGGCCAAGGCCACGCGGCCCGCCCGTCGCACGTTGATCTACTCGGAAGTAGCATCCTGTTCATGGCAGACACCACCAAGCACGCAGAGCGCACGGCGGCCAAGCTCGCCAAGCAGATCCAGGCGTTCGCCCGGAAGCACGGCGGCGCCGAGGGCCAGCTCGCCTACATCGGGCAGGCCGGCACCCGCATCGTGCTGGTCGGCGCGGACGGCGGCTGGGGCGACCTCGTCGCGCCGAACCAGGAGATCGCGCAGGGCGCCGCCGAGAAGGCAGGCCTCACGCTGCACGAGTCCTTCGACGGCGAGTTCGCCGCGAAGGTCCGCACGGGACCGTACGAGTGGAGCCGTATGGCCGGCATCCAGCTCGGCGGCCCGTCCGACAAGTAGGACAGCACCGAGAAATCGATCAACTGAGGCAGCACCTCATCCGGGGGTCACCCGTTAGGACGTGTGGAAGCCGTCGCGTCCTCCGAGGGAGCCCTCGCAATGATCGACACCCCGACGTTGGTGGACCAGTACTGCCACGGGGTGCTCCGCACGGAGCTGGGCCTCGGCACCTTCGAGGCGCAGCTCGCGCCGGCCGGCACCATGGGACCGCCCGCCTCGGGCACGACCTTCTTCGACACCCAGACCGGTTTCGCGGTACGCCGCTGGTGCCCGCCCCTGCTCGGCCTGGAGCCGCACTGCCCGCCCGCCCGCTACCTGGCCCGGCGCCGCGAACTCGGCGCCCCCGAGGCGGCCCGGCGGCTGCTGCGGGCCACCGGTGTCTCCACGTACCTCGTGGACACCGCACCGCCCGGCGACCTGACCGGCCCCGGCGAGATCGCCGCGGCGGGCGGCGCCGACGCCCGCGAGATCGTCCGCCTCGAACCCCTCGCGGTACAGGTCGCCGACACATCGGGCACCGTCGACGGGCTCCTCGCCAACCTCGCCGAAGCCGTGCACGGCGCCGCCTCGTCCGCCGTCGCGTTCGCCTCCGCGCAGGCCGTACGGCACGGCCTCGCGTACGGCGCCGACCCGCCGGGCCCCGGCGAGGTGCGGGGCGCGGCGGGTCGCTGGCTGGCCCGCCGCCGGGCGGGCGACGGGCTCAGGGACCCGGTCCTGCTGCGGCACCTGCTGTGGATCGCGGTCGCCTGCGGCCGGCCGCTCCAGCTGCACGCGGGCGGCGACGACCCGATGCCGCTCGGCGCCTTCGCGGCCGCCACCGCCGGGCTCGGCACCGACCTGGTGATCCTCGGCGGCTACCCGTACCACCGGCAGGCCGCGCACCTCACGAGCGTGTTCCCGCATGTGTACGCCGACGTGGGCACCGCCCTGGCCCGTACCGGCGCCCGCGCCACGGCCGTGCTGGCCGAGACGCTTGAGCCGGCGCCCTTCGGCAAGCTGTTGTTCTCCAGCGGGGCCCGCGGGCTGCCCGAGCTGCACGTGGTGGCCGCGCACGCGTTCCGCGAGGCGGCGACCCGCGTGCTGGCCGACTGGACCGCGACGGGCGCCTGGTCCCGTACGGACGCGCAACGCGTCGCCACGATGATCGCCGCGGGCAACGCACGCCGCGTGTACGGCCTGCCGTAGCCGCCTGGGCGCGCCGCACCCCAGGCGTCCCGCGCCCGGGCGGGCCGTTAGGCGCTCGCCGCCACCGCCGGGTCGCCCGCCTGCGTCGGCACCGGGGCGGGCGCCGGTGTGTGCGGCCGCTCGCGCATGCTGAGCGCGAGACGCAGCACCGCGATCCACAGCAGCGACGACCCGAGCATGTGGGCACCGACCAGGATCTCCGGCACACCCGTGAAGTACTGCAGGTAGCCGAGGCCGCCCTGCGCCAGCAGCACGAGCAGCAGGTCCCGCGTACGCGCCCGGATGTCGTCCGGGGCGTCCACCACGCGCAGCACGAAGAACAGGGCGACCGCCAGCACGCACACCACCCACGCGAACAGCGCGTGGACCTGCGCGGCCGACGCGTAGTCGAACGGCATACGCGGCACGTCACTGCTGTCGCCCGCGTGCTTGCCCGAGCCGGTCACCCCCGTACCGGCCACGATGAGCAGCCCCGACACCACGACCAGCGCCCAGCCCAGCTTCCGCACCGGCCCCGGGACACGCGGGCGGGCGGCGGCGTCCCCCTCGCCGGCCCGCACCCACGTGATGGTCGTCACCGTCAGCAGCGCGTTGGCCGCGACGAAGTGCCCGGCCACCGTCCACGGGTTCAGCCCGGTCCACACGGTGATGCCGCCGATCACGGCGTTGCTCATCACGATCCAGAACTGCAGCCACCCCAGCCGGCTCAGCCCCCGCCGCCACGGCTTGGTGGAACGTGCCGCGACGATCGCCCACCCGACGGCCGCCGACAGGACGTACGTCAGCAGCCGGTTGCCGAACTCGATCGCGCCGTGCAGACCCTGCTCGGGCGTGGCGAACAGGCTGTCGTCGGTGCACTTCGGCCAGGTGTCGCAGCCGAGACCGGAGCCGGTCAGCCGGACGGCGCCGCCGGTGACGATGATGACGACGGTCATCAGGACGGCGGCCAGCGTGGCGCGCCGGAGCGTCCTGGGGGAGGGCGTCCAGCGCCGGGCAATAAAGGCGAGGGGGGTCAACACGGCCCTTATCGTAGGCGGCCGCTTGTGCATCCGTTCACGAGGGTCCCCCTCTCCCCGGACCCCGCGGGCGGCTACTCCCAGCGGAAGAACCGCGCCGCCGCGCCCAGCCCCGCGGCCGCCCACACGGTGAGGATCCCGAGGTCGCCCCACGGCATCCCGGCACCGTCCTGGAGCACGTCGCGCAGCCCGCCCGACAGCGCCGAGATCGGCAGCAGCTCCAGCACGGCACGCGCCGCGTCCGGAAACTTGTCGAGCGGTACGACGACCCCGCCGCCCACGAGCAGCAGCAGGAACACCAGGTTCGCGGCGGCCAGCGTGGCCTCGGCCTTCAGCGTCCCGGCCATCAGCAGCCCGAGCCCGGAGAACGCCGCCGTACCGGCGACGAGCAGCAGCAGCACGGAGCCGGCCCCGCCGTCCGGCGACCAGCCGAGCGCCAGGGCGATTCCGGTGAGCAGCGCGATCTGGAGCACCTCGGTGACCAGCACCGACAGCGTCTTGGCGGTCATCAGCCCCCAGCGCGGCAGCGGCGAGGCGCCCAGCCGCTTGAGCACCCCGTACCGGCGCTCGAACCCCGTCGCGATGGCCTGCCCGGTGAAGGCGGTCGACATCACGGCGAGCGCCAGCACACCCGGCGCCAGGAAGTCCACGGCCGCACCGCTGCCCGTGTCGACGATGTCGACCGTCGAGAACAGCACCAGCAGCAGCGAGGGGATGACGACGGTCAGCAGCAACTGCTCGCCGTTGCGCAGCAGCATCCGGGTCTCCAGCGCTGCCTGCGCGGCGATCATCCGCCCGACCGGCGCGGCGCCCGGCTTCGGCGCGTACCGACCCGTGCCCGTGTCCGTGCCTGTGCCCGTGCCCGTACTCGTCCGTGCACTCATCCGCGCAGCTCCCTGCCTGTGAGCTCCAAGAAGACGTCTTCCAGCGTGTGGCGCTCCACCGCGATCCGGTCCGGCATCACGCCGTGCTGGGCGCACCACGTGGTGACCGTGGCGAGCAGCTGCGGGTCGACCGCGCCGCGGATGCGGTACGCGCCGGGGGCGACCTCGGCGGCCGCCGTGCCGTCCGGGAGGGCCTTCAGCAGGGACCCCAGGTCGAGCCCGGGGCGGCCGCCGAAGCGCAGGGAGTTCTCGGCGCCGCCGCGGCACAGCTCGTCGGGGCTGCCCTGGGCGGCGACCCGGCCCGCGTCGATGATCGCCACGTCGTCGGCGAGCTGCTCGGCCTCGTCCATGAAGTGGGTGGTGAGGACGACGGTCACACCGTCGGCGCGCAGCTCGCGCACCAGGTCCCAGGTGGCGCGGCGGGCCTGCGGGTCGAGGCCCGCGGTCGGCTCGTCCAGGAACACCAGCTCGGGCCGGCCGACCACCGCCATCGCCAGGGCCAGGCGCTGCTGCTGGCCGCCGGACAGGCGCCGGTAGGCGGTCCGGCCGCAGGAGCCGAGGCCGAGGCGGTCGATGAGGGCGTCCACGTCCAGCGGGTGCGCGTGCAGCTTCGCCATGTGGCGGAGCATCTCGTCGGCGCGGGCCCCGGAATAGACGCCGCCCGACTGGAGCATCACGCCGATGCGCGGGCGCAGCTCGGGGGCCTGCCGCCGCGGGTCGAGACCCAGGACGCTGACCGTGCCGGCGTCCGGCTTCCGATAGCCCTCGCAGGTCTCGACGGTGGTGGTTTTGCCGGCCCCGTTGGGGCCGAGCACGGCGGTGACGGTGCCGGCGCGGACGTCGAGGTCGAGCCCGTCCACGGCGGTCTTCGTCCCGTACCGCTTGACCAGGCCGCGTACCCGGACGGCGGACTCGTTTCGCATGGCAACGAAGTCTAGAGAGCCGCCGGACCCCTCCGCGCCGCGGGTCTCGGAGGGCCGCGGTACGGGGCGTCCAATGATCGTTTCCGCAGGTCAGGTTAGGTTTCCCTAAGTGATGCACGGCACCGTCGGGTGATCCCGACGCGGCTTGTCACTCTCTCGTGAATTACGCAACAATGGCGTTGTGAAAAACGTCGGTGTGACCTCCGCAGCCTCCGGGGAGGAGCTCGCGACCGGGGAGCGTTCCACACGCAACCGGGTCGCGCGGTCCATCCTGGACCACGGTCCGTCCACCGTCGCGGAGCTCGCCCAGCGGCTCGGCCTCACCCAGGCGGCCGTGCGCCGGCACCTCGACGCACTCGTCGCCGACGACGTGGTCGCCCCGCGTGAACAGCGCGTCTACGGGGCGCGCACACGAGGCCGCCCCGCCAAGGTCTTCGCGCTCACCGACTGCGGCCGGGACGCCTTCGACCAGTCGTACGACTCACTCGCCGTGGACGCCCTGCGCTGGATCGAGCAGAACGCCGGAGGCGAGGCCGCCGTCGCGGCCTTCGCCCGCGACCGGGTCGAGGCCCAGGCGGAGGCGTACCGTGAGGCTGTCGAGGCGGCACCGCCGGAGCAACGCGCCGAGGCGCTCGCCAAGGCCCTGAGCGCCGACGGGTACGCTGCGACGGCACGCAAGGCACCCGCCGGGCAGGTGGGGCAGCAGCTCTGCCAGCACCACTGCCCGGTCGCCCACGTCGCGGAGCGCTACCCGCAGCTCTGCGAGGCGGAGACGGAGATCTTCTCCCGTCTCCTCGGCACCCACGTCCAGCGCCTGGCCACCATCGCGCACGGCGACGGGGTCTGCACGACGTTCATTCCGCACGGCGACGCCGAACGCCGAAAACACTCGAAGACCCCGAAGACCCCGAAGACCACCCCTTCATCAGCATCCGCAAGCACGGCCGGGAGGAACCCCGCATGACCACCGAGATCAGCCACCCCGAGCTCGAGGGCCTGGGTCGGTACGAGTACGGCTGGGCCGACTCCGACACGGCCGGTGCCAGCGCCCGGCGCGGTCTCAACGAGGACGTCGTCCGCGACATCTCCGCGAAGAAGAACGAGCCGGAGTGGATGCTGAAGCTGCGGCTGAAGGGTCTGCGCCTGTTCGACAAGAAGCCCATGCCGACCTGGGGCTCCGACCTCTCCGGCATCGACTTCGACAACATCAAGTACTTCGTCCGGTCCACCGAGAAGCAGGCCGAGTCCTGGGAGGACCTGCCCGAGGACATCAAGAACACGTACGACAAGCTCGGCATCCCCGAGGCGGAGAAGCAGCGCCTCGTCGCCGGTGTCGCGGCCCAGTACGAGTCCGAGGTCGTGTACCACCAGATCCGTGAGGACCTGGAGAGCCAGGGCGTCATCTTCCTCGACACGGACACCGCGCTGAAGGAGCACCCGGAGCTCTTCCAGGAGTACTTCGGCACGGTCATCCCGGTCGGCGACAACAAGTTCGCCTCGCTGAACACGGCCGTGTGGTCCGGCGGCTCCTTCATCTACGTGCCGAAGGGCGTGCACGTCGACATCCCGCTCCAGGCCTACTTCCGGATCAACACCGAGAACATGGGCCAGTTCGAGCGGACGCTGATCATCGTCGACGAGGACGCCTACGTCCACTACGTCGAGGGCTGCACCGCGCCGATCTACTCGTCCGACTCGCTGCACAGCGCCGTCGTCGAGATCATCGTCAAGAAGGGCGCGCGCTGCCGCTACACGACCATCCAGAACTGGTCGAACAACGTCTACAACCTGGTCACCAAGCGTGCCGTGGCCTACGAGGGCGCGACCATGGAGTGGGTCGACGGCAACATCGGCTCCAAGGTCACCATGAAGTACCCGGCCGTCTACCTGATGGGCGAGCACGCCAAGGGCGAGACCCTGTCCATCGCCTTCGCGGGCGAGGGCCAGCACCAGGACGCCGGCGCCAAGATGGTCCACATGGCCCCGAACACCTCCTCCAACATCGTCTCCAAGTCGGTGGCGCGAGGCGGCGGCCGCACCTCCTACCGCGGCCTCATCGAGATCGGCGAGGGCGCCCCGGGCTCCAAGTCCAACGTGCTCTGCGACGCCCTGCTCGTCGACACGATCTCCCGCTCCGACACGTACCCGTACGTCGACGTGCGCGAGGACGACGTGTCCATGGGCCACGAGGCGACCGTCTCCAAGGTCTCCGAGGACCAGCTCTTCTACCTGATGAGCCGCGGCATGTCCGAGGACGAGGCCATGGCCATGATCGTGCGCGGCTTCGTCGAGCCGATCGCCAAGGAGCTGCCGATGGAGTACGCCCTGGAGCTCAACCGGCTGATCGAGCTGCAGATGGAGGGCGCGGTCGGCTAGACCGGCCGCCCGCCCGAACGACTGACGACGACGCACGCACGTAGGAAGAGAAACCACGACAGCCATGGCTGACAACATCCCGGTGGGCTCGACCACCGCCGGCTCCATCGCGGTGGCCGCGGAGTCCACCGTCGCCACCCGTATGAGCGCCCCGCCGTCCTTCGACGTCGCGGACTTCCCCGTCCCGCACGGCCGTGAGGAGGAGTGGCGGTTCACCCCGCTGGACCGCCTGCGCGGCCTGCACGACGGCACCGCCGCCGCCGCCGACGGCGAAGGCGTACGGGTGGACGTGACGGCCCCCGACGCCGTCACCGTCGAGACCGTCGGCCGCGACGACGCCCGGCTCGGCAGGGCCGGTACGCCGGTCGACCGCGTCGCCGCCCAGGCGTACTCGTCCTTCGAGAAGGCCACGGTCGTCACCGTCGCCAAGGAGGCCGTGCTCGCCGAGCCCGTCCGCATCGCCGTGCACGGCCAGGGCGGCACCTCCTTCGGCCACCTGGTCGTCGAGCTCGGCGCGTTCGCCGAGGCCGTCGTGGTCATCGACCACACCGGTGACGCCGTCCTCGCCGCCAACGTCGACTACGTGCTCGGCGACGGCGCCAAGCTGACCGTCGTCTCCGTCCAGGACTGGGACGACAAGGCCGTCCACGTCGCCCAGCACAACGCGCTGGTCGGCCGCGACGCCTCCTTCAAGTCCGTCGTCGTCACCTTCGGCGGTGACGTCGTCCGCATCCACCCGCGCGTCGAGTACGCCGGTACGGGCGGCGAGGCCGAGCTGTTCGGCCTGTACTTCACCGACGCCGGGCAGCACCAGGAGCACCGCCTCCTCGTCACCCACAACGTGCCGCACTGCAAGTCGAACGTCGCCTACAAGGGCGCCCTCCAGGGCGACGACGCGCACGCCGTGTGGATCGGCGACGTCCTCATCCAGGCGTCCGCCGAGGGCACCGACACCTACGAGCTCAACCGGAACCTCGTCCTCACCGACGGCGCCCGGGTCGACTCGGTGCCGAACCTGGAGATCGAGACCGGTGAGATCGCCGGCGCCGGCCACGCATCCGCGACCGGCCGCTTCGACGACGAGCAGCTGTTCTACCTGATGGCCCGCGGTATCCCGGAGGCCGAGGCCCGCCGCCTCGTCGTCCGCGGCTTCTTCGCCGAGCTGGTCCAGCAGATCGGCCTGGAGGACGTCGAGCAGCGGCTCATCGAGAAGATCGAGGCCGAACTGGAGGCGTCCGTCTGATGGCCTTCGTCCGCGTCTGCGGCCTGAGCGAGCTGGAGAACGACACCCCGAAGCGGGTGGAGATCGACGGCACGCCGGTCTCGGTCGTCCTCACCGAGGGCGAGGTGTTCGCGATCAACGACATCTGCTCGCACGCGAACGTCTCCCTCTCCGAGGGCGAGGTCGAGGACTGCGCCATCGAGTGCTGGCTGCACGGCTCCAGCTTCGACCTCCGTACCGGCAAGCCGTCCGGCCTTCCCGCGACGCGCCCCGTCCCCGTATACCCCGTAAAGATCGAAGGGGACGATGTGCTCGTCTCCGTCACCCAGGAGTCCTGAGTCACCCATGGCAACGCTTGAAATCCGCGACCTGCACGTCTCCGTCGAGGCCGACAACGCCACGAAGGAGATCCTCAAGGGCGTCGACCTGACCGTGAAGCAGGGCGAGACCCACGCCATCATGGGCCCCAACGGCTCCGGCAAGTCGACGCTCGCCTACTCCCTCGCCGGTCACCCCAAGTACACGATCACCGGCGGCACCGTCACCCTCGACGGCGAGGACGTCCTGGAGATGTCCGTCGACGAGCGCGCCCGCGCCGGCGTCTTCCTCGCCATGCAGTACCCGGTCGAGGTCCCCGGCGTCTCGGTCTCCAACTTCCTCCGCACCTCCGCCACCGCCATCCGCGGCGAGGCCCCCAAGCTGCGCACCTGGGTCAAGGAGGTCAAGGAGGCCATGGAGCGCCTCAACATGGACCCCTCCTTCGCCGAGCGCAACGTGAACGAGGGCTTCTCCGGCGGTGAGAAGAAGCGCCACGAGATCCTCCAGCTGGAGCTCCTCAAGCCGAAGATCGCGATCCTCGACGAGACCGACTCCGGCCTCGACGTCGACGCGCTGCGCATCGTCTCCGAGGGCGTCAACCGGGTCCGCGAGACCGGCGAGGTCGGCACCCTGCTGATCACGCACTACACGCGTATCCTCCGCTACATCAAGCCGGACCACGTCCACGTCTTCTCCGCCGGCCGCATCGTGGAGTCGGGCGGCCCCGAGCTCGCCGACAAGCTGGAGGCCGAGGGATACGAGGCGTACACGAAGGGTGGCGTATCCGCGTGACACAGCTTCCGGGCCTCCTCGACACCGAGGCGATCCGCAAGGATTTCCCGATCCTGGACCGCGTCCTCCACGACGGCAAGAAGCTCGTCTACCTGGACAACGCGGCGACCTCCCAGACGCCGCGCCAGGTGCTCGACGTGCTCAACGAGTACTACGAGCAGCACAACGCCAACGTCCACCGTGGTGTGCACGTCCTCGCCGAGGAGGCCACGGAGCTGTACGAAGGCGCCCGTGACAAGGTGGCGGCCTTCATCAACGCGCCAAGCCGCGACGAGGTGATCTTCACCAAGAACGCCTCGGAGTCGCTGAACCTCGTCGCGAACATGCTGGGCTGGGCCGACGAGCCCTACCGCGTGGACGCCGAGACCGAGATCGTCATCACGGAGATGGAGCACCACTCCAACATCGTTCCGTGGCAGCTGCTGTCGCAGCGCACCGGCGCGAAGCTGAAGTGGTTCGGGCTGACCGACGACGGCCGCCTCGACCTCTCCCGTATCGACGAGATCATCACCGAGAAGACGAAGATCGTCTCCTTTGTGCTGGTCTCCAACATCCTCGGTACGTTCAACCCGGTCGAGGCCATCGTGCGCCGCGCCCAGGAGGTCGGCGCGCTCGTCCTCATCGACGCGTCGCAGGCCGCCCCGCACATGCCGCTGGACGTCCAGGCCCTCCAGGCCGACTTCGTGGCCTTCACCGGCCACAAGATGTGCGGCCCGACCGGCATCGGCGTGCTCTGGGGCCGCCAGGAGCTCCTGGAGGACCTCCCGCCGTTCCTGGGCGGCGGCGAGATGATCGAGACCGTCTCGATGAACTCGTCGACCTACGCCCCGGCGCCGCACAAGTTCGAGGCGGGCACGCCGCCGATCGCCCAGGCCGTCGGCCTCGGCGCGGCCGTGGACTACCTCACCTCGATCGGCATGGACAAGATCGCCGCTCATGAGCACGCGATCACGGAGTACGCCATCCAGCGCCTCCAGCAGGTCCCCGACCTGCGGATCATCGGCCCCACCACGGCCGAGGACCGGGGCGCCGCGATCTCCTTCACGCTCGGCGACATCCACCCCCACGACGTGGGCCAGGTGCTCGACGAGCAGGGCATCGCGGTCCGTGTCGGCCACCACTGCGCACGGCCCGTCTGCCTGCGGTACGGAATTCCTGCGACCACGCGAGCGTCGTTCTATCTGTACTCCACGCCGGCCGAGGTCGACGCCCTGGTGGACGGCCTGGAGCACGTCCGTAACTTCTTCGGATGAGGGGCTGACGCTTTCGTGAAGCTGGATTCGATGTACCAGGACGTCATCCTGGACCACTACAAGCACCCGCACGGGCGGGGCTTGCGGGACGGTGACGCCGAGGTGCACCACGTCAACCCGACGTGCGGCGACGAGATCACGCTCCGCGTGAAGTACGACGGCTCGCGCATCGCCGACGTGTCGTACGAGGGCCAGGGCTGCTCCATCAGCCAGGCCTCCGCCTCCGTGCTGAACGAGCTCCTCGTCGGCAAGGAGCTGGAGGAGGCGCGGAAGATCCAGGCGACGTTCCTGGAGCTGATGCAGTCCAAGGGCCGGATAGAGCCGGACGACGCGATGGAGGACCTCCTGGAGGACGCGGTCGCGTTCGCCGGGGTCTCCAAGTACCCGGCCCGGGTGAAGTGCGCGCTGCTGAGCTGGATGGCGTGGAAGGACGCGACGGCCCAGGCACTGGGCGAGGAGAAGACGGCATGAGCGAGAACGAGACGGCGGCGCTGAAGCCCGCCACCGAGGACGAGGTCCGCGAGGCGCTGTACGACGTGGTCGACCCCGAGCTGGGTATCGACGTCGTCAACCTCGGCCTCATCTACGGCATCCACATCGACGACTCCAACGTCGCCACCCTGGACATGACGCTCACGTCGGCGGCCTGCCCGCTCACGGACGTCATCGAGGACCAGGCGAAGTCGGCGACGGACGGCATCGTCAACGACCTGAAGATCAACTGGGTCTGGATGCCGCCGTGGGGCCCGGACAAGATCACGGACGACGGGCGCGAGCAGCTGCGCGCGCTGGGCTTCAACGTCTGAGGTACGTCGAATCCTGATCCGCGCGTGATCCGCACGTGTGACGGCCATGCCCGCCGGGGCGAACCCGGCGGGCATGGCCGTCTCCGCATGTGTGCGCCTACGCGTACGGGCCGTGCGGACCGTGCGGGCCCGGCGGCCCGTGCGGGCCGTACTGGGGCGGGACGTACGGCAGCGGGGGCTGCGGGATCTCGACACCGGCGGCCTCGGCCAGCGCGGGCGCGAGGTTCTCCGTACGGATCCGCCGGTCGACGTACAGCAGGGCGCTGACCAGCGGCGGGTACAGGGCTGTCACCGTCTGGCTGAGCACCTGCGAGATCAGCCCGAAGCCGAACGACGCGGTCAGGTACGCGAGGATCATCTCCGGGGACGGAGGCCCGAGCGTCGGCGGCGCGGCGGCCGGCAGCAGGTTGAGCATATGGATCGGCAGCTCCAGCACGAAGGAGATGGCCGCCGTGATCAGCCAGGCCAGGAGCGAGATGCCGAAGACACGCCACCAGTCGCCGTGCACCAGTCGCGACGAGCGGCGCAGGGCGGCGATGGTGCCCAGGTTCTCGAACACCACGGCAGCGGAGGCGAGGGAGAACTTCACCCACAGCCAGACGGCCGCGACCATCCCGCCGAGGCCGCCGAGCAGGGCGATCGGGATCACCCAGGTGGGCGGCTGGAAGGCCTCCGTACCGGACATCCCGACGAACACCGACATGACCGTGGCGAGGAAGCCCACCATCAGCAGCAGCACCGGCAGCAGCGCGATCAGCCCGGTGATCAGGATCACCCCGAGCACCGCCCACACCCGCGACCAGGCGTGGCGCCACACGGTGCCGAACGGCACGGACCGGCCGATGGCCTCACCGCGCAGCACGACCGCTCCGGCCGCCTGGAGCAGGGACGTGGCGACGAACATCGCCAGCCACGCACCCACGAAGATCACGACGAACGTCACGATCAGCGGCACGACGACGTCCGGGTCGGGCTCCCGCCGGCCCTCGAAGAGGTCCGTGAGCACTTCCTCGAAAGACAGGTAGCCCACCGTGAGCGCCCCGACGACCAGCAACGCGACCACGCCGAACGCGATGAGCGAGAGCCCCAGCAGCTGCTTCCACGCCCGCCCGAGGGTGTGGAACGCCCCGCCGATGATGTCGCCCACGCCGAGCGGCCCGAGCGGGATGACACCCGGCTTCGGCGGGGCGTAGGCGGCCGCCCAGCCCCCCGGCCCGTAGCCGTAGGGTCCGTACGGCCCGGGCGGCGGCCCCGGCGGAGGCCCGTTCGGCGGGCCGCTCGGCGGCCCGGGCGGTCCCTGGCCCTGCGGCGGTCCCCACCCCATGTCGTGCGTCATACGTACTGCTCCTGGTGTTCGAATCCCCCGGTGACCGGGACACCGTAGTCGCCACCCCGGGCTGCGTGAACCGGTGGGGGGCCTGCGACCCCGAGCGGCTGCCGAAGGCAGGCGGACCGGTGCATGAGACCGGTTCGCCCCGGTGGCGGTCCGCCGGTTAGGTTCGGGGCATGACTTCTGCACCTCGTACCACCGGAGCCGTCGCCGCCGGACTCGCCACCATCGCCGGTGACGGCACCGTTCTCGACACCTGGTTCCCCGCCCCCGAGCTCGTCGAGGCGCCCGGGCCGGCCGGGACCGAGCGGCTCACGCCCGACGAGGCCGTGAACCTCCTGGGCGACGGCGCCGCGAAGGCCCTCGGCGTGGACGCCCGCCGCGGCGTCGAGGTCGTCGCCGTCCGCACCGTGATCTCCTCGCTGGACGACAAGCCGCTCGACACGCACGACACGTACCTGCGTCTGCACCTGCTCAGCCACCGGCTGGTCAAGCCGCACGGCCAGAACCTGGACGGCATCTTCGGGCTGCTCGCCAACGTGGCGTGGACCAGCCTCGGCCCCGTCGCCGTCGACGACGTCGAGAGGGTCCGCCTCAACGCCCGCGCCGACGGCCTGCACCTCCAGGTGACGAGTGTGGACAAGTTCCCGCGGATGACGGACTACGTCGCCCCCAAGGGCGTGCGCATCGCGGACGCCGACCGCGTCCGGCTCGGCGCGCACCTCGCGTCCGGCACGACCGTCATGCACGAGGGCTTCGTCAACTTCAACGCCGGCACGCTCGGCAACTCGATGGTCGAGGGCCGGATCTCCGCGGGTGTCGTCGTCGGTGACGGCTCCGACATCGGCGGCGGCGCCTCCACCATGGGCACCCTGTCGGGCGGCGGCAACGTCATCATCTCGATCGGCGAGCGCTGCCTCATCGGC
This sequence comes from Streptomyces sp. TRM64462, assembly GCF_013362995.1. GTDB lineage: Bacteria > Actinomycetota > Actinomycetes > Streptomycetales > Streptomycetaceae > Streptomyces. The sequence continues at coordinate 16,349 of NZ_JABWDV010000460.1, forward strand.
GCCGAGGCGGGCGTCGGCATCGCGCTGGGCGACGAGTGCGTCGTCGAGGCCGGCCTGTACGTCACCGCAGGTACGCGCGTCACGATGCCCGACGGGCAGGTCGTCAAGGCCCGTGAGCTGTCCGGCGCGTCCAACATCCTGTTCCGCCGCAACTCGGTCACCGGCACCGTCGAGGCCCGCCCGAACAACGCGGTGTGGGGCGGCCTGAACGACATCCTGCACAGCAACGACTGACCCGCCGCACGGCCCCGTTCCGTCACCGTTCGTGTGACGCTGCGTGACCTCCGGTGCCTCCGGGCTGATTAACAGGTCGACGCAGGGTCACACGAACGGCAAGGCGAGGAACGTATATGAAGATCAGCAGGACGGTCGTGCTCACCGGGGTGCTCGCACTGGCGGGCGCCCTCTCGGCGCTCGTTCTCCCGTCCGGCGTCGCGTACGCGGACGAGGCGAACGACGGCTCGCACAACGGCCACCGCGTGGCGCTGATCAACGCCGGTCAGATCGACGACCCGATGGAGGACGTGCTGGAGCACGTCGCCGTGCTCGGACGGAACATCATCACCGGCTGATCAGTTCCTCGTACGCCTTCCGCAGCCCGTCGGCCGCCTCCCGGCCGGCGGGCTGCAGCGGTTCCCGCACCGGGCCCGCGTCCAGCAGAGCCTTGACCGTGACCGTGCCCGGCAGGCCGGACGCCATCATCAGCTCGGCGAGCGGCAGCAGCCGCTGGTTCAGCCGGGCCGCCTCCGCCGTGTCGCCCGCGTCGAACGCGTCGAGCACCGCCCGCACCGGGCCCGGCGCCACGTTCGCCACCGTACTGATGAAGCCCGCGCCGCCCACCGCGTACAGCGGCAGGTTCAGCTCCTCGCAGCCCGAGTAGTAGGCGAGCGGCGTACGGGCGATGACCTTCGTCGACCCCAGCAGGTCGTACGCGCAGTCCTTCACCGCCACGATCCTCGGATGCTCCGCGAGCCGCAGCACCGTCTCCGGCTCGATGCGCGTGCCCGTGCGGCCCGGGATGTCGTACAGGGCCAGCGGCAGTCCCGTCGCGTCCGCGACCCGGCGGAAGTGCGCCTCGACGGCGGCCTGCGGCGGGCGGCTGTAGTACGGCGGGACGGCCAGCAGGCCGTCCGCACCGGCCGCCTCCGCCTGGCGGGCCAGCTCCACCGTGTGCGCGGTGTCCGCCGTGCCGACGCCCGCGACGATCGTCACCGCCGCGCCGACCGCCTCCCGTACGGCTCTGATCAGGGCGCTCTTCTCGGCGTCCGACGTCGTCGGGGACTCCCCGGTCGTGCCGTTCAGGACGAGTCCGTCGCAGCCGCCGGCGACGAGGTCCACCGCGAGCCGCGCGGCCCGCTCCGCGTCCAGGGCCGCGCCGTCGGCCGTGAAGGGCGTGGCCATGGCGCACAGGGCGCGGCCGAAGGGCGGAGGTGTGCTGCTGTCGAAGGCCATTCCCGCAGTCTCGGCGCCCCTCTTGTCGTAGGTCTACTTAGTTCTGCTTCGGAGCGTGGTGAAGCGATGCTTAAGCGTGGCATGGGCCGCCACCGCGGGGGTACCCGGCGTGCCCCTATGTGTACGAGGAAGGGAGGCGATCCGCCGTGGCCGCAGAACCCTCGGTCGGCGAGCTGGTGAAACGCGCGTCGGAGCAGTTCTCCGACCTGGTCAGGGCCGAACTGCGCACCGCGCAGGCCGAACTCGCCCAGAAGGGCAGGCGCGCCGGTGTCGGCGGCGGCCTGCTCGGCGGCGCCACCGCCGTCGCCTACGTCGGACTCATGGCGCTGGCCGGCACCGGCGTGGCGCTGATCGCCCTGGTCCTGGAGGTGTGGGCGGCGGCCCTGATCGTGACCGGGGCGCTCTTCTTGATCGCCGGCATCCTGGCTCTCGTGGGCCGTGCCCAGGTGCGGCGCGCGGTGCCTCCGCTGCCCGAGCGGGCCATCGACGGGATGCGCTCGGACTTCGACGAGATCAGGGAGAAGGTCCACCGATGACACGGCAGACACACCCCGACCTGCTGCGCCTGGAAGCGGCGCAGAAGCGGCAGGAGCTGGCGGACACGCTCGACCAGCTCATGGCGAGGACCGATCTGCGGGCGCGCGCCGCCCAGATGGACTACCGGCCGGTGATCCTGGTGGCCGCCGCCGTGGGGGCGGCGGCGGTGGCGGCCGGGGTACTGCTGACCCTGGCGCGGCACGGAGGGCGGAACGGAGGGCGGAACGGGGGAGGGAGCAGGGGAGTGAACAGGGGAGTGAACAGCCTGCGGGCGCGATGCGAGGGGTGGTGGCGGTGAGTCGGTCGACGGCTGTCGCCCCTGCGGGGCTCTCGAAGCCGGCGGGGACCACCGGGGCGCCTCAGACGCCTCAGACACCTCAGACGGCTCGGACGGCTCGGTCTGCGAAGCCTCCGAAGGCGAAGTGGAAGCAGAAGAGGAAGCGGAAGCAGGCGCCGCTCTACCGGCCCGTCGGCCTGCTGCTCGGGCTCGCGGGCGGCGCCCTCGCGGGCGCCCTGTTCGGGCGGGTCTGGAAGGCCGTCGGGCACGGCAGCGACGCGCCCGACGCGCTCGACGAGGACCGCACCTGGCGCGAGGTCCTGCTGGCCGCCGCCCTGCAGGGTGCCATCTTCGCGGCCGTGCGGGCGGCCGTCGACCGGGGCGGTGCGGCCGGTGTGCGGCGGCTCACGGGGACGTGGCCGGTGGAGCCTTGACCTCAAGTCTGCTTGAGGTTCCAGGATGAGGGTGTCCGGCCGGACCACGGGGGTGCGGCCGGACACCCGAGGAGGCATCGCCATGTCCGTGTACGTCCAGCCCCACGCCCGCCCCGACCTGACCCGCCCCGGAGTCGGCCTCGTGAAGGCCAGTACGTGGCGCGTCGGCACCCCGGAGCGGCAGCGCGCCGCCGTCGACGCCATCGCCCGCACCTGGGAGAAGCGGGACTGGCCGGTCGACGGCCTCCTCTCGTACAGCGTCCACATCGGGGCGGACGGGGACACGCTGCTGCACTACTCGCAGTGGCGTGGCGAGGAGGACTACCAGGAACTCGTCCGCACCGAGCGCGCCGGGCGGAACGCGGAGATCGACGCGGCCGTCCCCGGCATCGAGCGCGTCGGTCTGCATGCGTACGAGCTGTACCGCAGCGGGACGCGCGGGGACGCCGACGCCCGGGTGCCCGGATGCGTGGTGACCGTGGACGTCGAGTTCGACGGGCCCGACCCGGCACGGCAACGGCACTGGGTGGACGCGGTGTTCGAGGCGCTGGACAGCGACCCGGCGCCCCACCCGGGCGGTATCTCCGGCCACTTCCATCTCGGCCTGGACGGCACCCGCGTCCTCAACTACGCCGAGTGGGAGAGCGCGGAGGCCCACGAGCGGGCCATGGCCGCGCCCGGGGACGGCATCGGGTCGCTGACGCCGCAGTGGAAGAGGGTGCAGACGTACCCGGGGCTGGTGCGCAGCACCGTACGGCGTTACGCGCCCGCGCTCAGTCTGAGCGCGGGCGCGTAACGGCCGGGCGCCTGTCGGTTGTCCGCAGGTTTTCCGCCGGGGTTACGGGCGGAAGCGAAGGACCTGCGGGTCGTGGTCGCTGTTCTGGTCCGCGAACTCGGCGTTGATGTGCACGCTGTCGTACTCGAAGCGGCGGATCGCCGGGCTGGTCAGGATCTGGTCGAGGACCTGGCTGTTGCCCTGGTAGACGTACGAGTAGCGCTCGGCGGCCGGCAGCGACGTGATCGCCGGGTACAGCACTCCGCCGTCGGTGAGGAGGCGGGTGGTCTCCGAGAACTCGAAGTCGTTGATGTCGCCGAGGACGACGACCTTCGCGTTCTTCTGGACCTTGAGCACGTCCTTGACGAAGCCGTTGACGGCCTGCGCCTGGAGGTGGCGCTCCACCTCGGAGGAACGATTCGGCGGCTGCTGGTGCGAGACGATCGACTGGTCGCCGCCCTTCGAACCGAAGTGGTTGGCGACGACGATGACGCTCTTGCCGCGGAAGAAGAACTCGCCGGCCAGCGGCTTGCGGCTGTTCTCCCAGGCGGCGTTCGCCGGGTCGATCCGGCCGGGGGAGAGGGTCAGGGACGCCTTGCCGTACCGCTTCACGACGCCGGTCGCGGTCGTCGCGTCGCCGCCCGCGCGGTCGACGAACGCCACACGCTTCGGGTTGAAGAGGAAGACCTGGCGGATGTTGCCGCCCGGCTGGCCGCCGTCCTTCCTGTCCTCCGGGTCGATGCCGCGCCACTCGTACGCCGGGCCGCCGGCCGCGACGATCGCGTCCGTGAACTTCTTCAGCGTCTGGTCGGCGGCGACGGTGCCGTCGTTCGTCGGGCCGTTGTTGTCCTGGATCTCCTCCAGGGCGACGATGTCGGGCGAGGCGAGGTTCTCGACGATGCCCTTCGCGAGCGCGTCGAACTTGGCCTGCGGGTCGCCCGGGTCCAGGTTCTCCACGTTGTACGTGGCGACCGCGAGTTCCTTGTAGTGCTGCTCGCGCGTCCGCTCGGGGCGCAGGCGGCGGTCCTCGACGGTGACGGCGGAGCGGGAGGCGAGGGTGTAGCCGCCGTACTGGTTGAAGTCCATCGGGCCCTCGGCGCCGCCGGTGAGCCGGTCGCCGACGTTCGCGTCCGGGAAAGGCTGTTGGGCGATCGGGACCAGGGACTGGACCTTCAGACGGCCGGTGTTCTGGGACTCGTACGAGCCGTAGCGGGTGCCGCCGCGCGGGGTCGGGTTCTCGTCCGGCTTCACGGTCACCCAGAGCTCGGAGTACGCGCTGGCGCCGACGACGCGGGCGTCGCCGATGCGGACGTTGGTGCCCTCCAGGGACTCGTAGTAGTCCAGGGCGTACTCCGCGGGCTTGAGGGTGAGGCCGTTGACGGAGCCGCCGGCGGCCGGGTCGCCCTCGGGCGTGTACGCGGCGGGGACGCTGCCGGCGGTGATGGCGACCGGCGCCGGGACGGCGTTGCCCGATGAGACGACCGTGACGGCCGGCTTCGAGATCTGGGTGAGGGACTGGTTGCCGGACTTGAGGCCGCCGGGGACGTACTCGGTGACCTGGCCCGACACCGTGACGGTGTCGCCGACGGCGACCGTCGGGGTGGAACGCGTGTAGACGAAGAGGCCCTCGCTGGTCGCCGGGTCGCCGTCGCCCTCCGGGTCCTGGAACCAGAAGCCCTTCGAGCCGTACGTCCGCACACCGGTGACGATGCCGGGGACGTCGGTGACCTTCTGGCCGACCAGCGGGGATATGCGCGTGGAGCCCTGGATGTCGTGGATGCGGACCGCGGCGTCGGTGAACGCGGTGCCGGTGGTTCCTGTGGTGCCGGTAGTGCCGGTGGTGCCTGTTGTCTCGGCGGCGGACGTGGTGGCTCCGGCGAGCAGACCGGCGGCCAGTGCGGTGGCCACGACGGCCGAAACGGCTGCGGTTCTCGGCAGCGAGGAAGGCATGGAACAGCTCCGAAGGGTGTCCGAAGGGCGGGAGGTGACGGGTCGTGAGAGGTGCGAGTGGCGCAAAAACGAGGGGTGGCCGCTCTACGCGCGTCAATCTCTTCGCTGAGCGGTTGCTTTGTCAAGGGTTTCCCGGTGGCCTGCGCCTGACAGGTGCATGAACCACCGGGGTTGCCCCCGAATGCGTCTACGCTGGGGGCCGCTTGGACCACCGCACGTCCTGAGGAGAGACCCTGATGTCCGGAGACCGCCCGACCCTGCCGCCGGTGCGGCTCCACGCGGACGCCGAGCTGGCCCGGGCCGCGCTGGCCGCGCCCCTGCTCGCGCGGGCCGTACGGCTCGCCCGCTGGGCCGGGCCGGAGACGCGGGTCGGGGCCGGCGGCGAACTCGTCGACGAGCAGCTCGGGGCGGCGGCGGAGGCGCTGGGGCTCACGCCGGACGAGGACGGCGAGGCGTACGCGAGTGAGGCGTGGCGGGTCGCCGTCGACACGGGCCTCGTGGTCGTTCACGACCCGGAGGTCGAGGAGGGCGCGGCGGTCGGGCCCGACGGGTCGGACGGTGCGGGCGGGGCGGCGGGCGCGGGTGCGGCTTCCGGTGTGGGTGTGGTTGCGGGTGCGGCTGTGGGTGGTGGTGCTGGTGGTGCTGTGTCCCACGGTGCCGGTGAGGAAGGCACCGTGGAAGCCGGTGACCTGCTGCCCCTGGTCACGTCCGGCACCCCGCAGGACGTCCTCGGGATCTGGCTCGACGGCCTGGAGACCGTGTTCGCCGACGCCACCGCGCCCGTACTCGACGACATCGACGACCTCGTCGGCGACGACGGCGACATCGACTTCGAGGCGCTCGACTGGGACCCCGAGGCGGAGGCCGAGTTCCTCGACGGCGTCCTCGGCAACCTCTACCTCCTGACCGTCGCGGAAGGCGGCGCGGGCGACGCCCCGGTGCCGCTGCCCGCGCTCGCCGCGTCCGTGATCGTGCCCGACGACATGGGCGAGCCCACCGACGACGTCCTGGAGCGCGTGTCGCAGGCGATGATGCGGCTCGACGACCAGTTCCGGGTGCTGGAGCCCATGGGCCTGGTCGAGTACCAGCCCGTCGACGAGGCGCTGCTGGCCGAGGGGCCCGACGAGTCCGAGGCGGCGGCCGTCGGCGACGACGAGGACGTCACCCGTTACGGGATGGTCCGGCTGACGCCCCTCGGCCTGTACGGCATCCGCAGCCGGCTGCTGGAGGCGGGTGTGGACGCGCCCGCCGTCGGTGACCTCGCGGAGGAGGGGGCCGACGTGCTGCTCGGCGCGGTGGGGCGTTTCCCGCAGGAGGCCGCGCGCGCCGAGACCGAGCAGTGGCTCGCCCGGCGGGCGCCGCTGGGGGCGGCGCGTGAACTGCTCGCCGCGGCGAAGGGGGTGGACGCCGGGTCACCCCTGCGGCGGCTCCACTGCCAGCAGGCCCTCGCCCTCGTGGGCGCCGAGGCCGAGCCCGCGGTGCGCGAGGTGCTCGACGACCCGGAGCTGGGCGGGCTCGCCCGGGTGTGGCTCGCGGAGCGGGGCGCGGCGGATGTGCCTCCGCCGCCGGAGCCGATGATCTTCTGGCTGGCCGTGGACACGATCGCCGCGCAGCTCGACGCGGAGGGGGATCTGTCCGAACTCCAGGAGCTGGTGGAGGGGTTGACGGGGCAGCACAGCGGGTTCTTCGAGGAGGCGTGGCGGGTGGATCATCCGGCTACGCCGGAGGTGCTGGAGGCGATGGGGCGGCTGCACCGCGACAAGCAGGTGGCGAAGGAGGCCCGCAAAGCCGCGTTCAAGGCCCGCTCCCGCCCCTGACGGGGCGTCAGCCCACCGGGGCCTCCGGCCCCGAACCCCGCCACGGCGGGGGCTTCGGCCCGCCCCGGGCCCGTCTGCCTCGGCGCTCTGCGTTTCCCTTCCGCCGGCCGCGGGCCCGTCCACCCGCCGCTTCGTTCCGGCGTCGCTCTTCCGCCGGTTGCGTTGCCAGCGGGGGCATCTTCCGACCCCTGGCTGCGCGCGCCGGTTGTGCTGCGGGGCGGCACGCTCGCCCGGTTCCCGCCGGTTTCGCGCGGCGCGGTGCGCCGGGCTCGTGGGTTCCGTTGTGGGGAGGTGGGTCGGCCGGTACCGCCGGTTCTGCTGTGGGGCGGTGCGTTCGCTGGCACCGCCGGTTTCGCTGTGGGCATGCGTTCTCCCCCAAGGACTTCGTCCAGGGAGGTACCCCCACCCCCAAGCACT
>NZ_JABWDV010000461.1 GCF_013362995.1 Streptomyces sp. TRM64462
TGGCCGGCGCCGAACGCGCAGAACACCGAGGCGTCGCACGGCTCCGCGCTGGGCGACGAGGAGGTGGCGGCCACCAAGCGCGTCCTGGGCTTCGACCCGGAGCAGACCTTCGAGGTCTCGGACGAGGTCATCGCGCACACGCGCCGCGCCCTGGACCGTGGCCGTGAGGCCCGCGCCGCCTGGGAGAAGGACCTCCAGGAGTGGCGCGCCGCCAACGCGGAGCGCGCCGCCGAGTTCGACCGGATCGCCGCGGGCGAGCTGCCGAAGGGCTGGGAGGAGAAGCTCCCGGTCTTCGAGGCGGGCAAGGGCGTCGCGACGCGTGCCGCGTCCGGCAAGGTCCTCCAGGCGCTGGGCGGGGTCATCCCGGAGCTGTGGGGCGGTTCGGCCGACCTGGCGGGCTCCAACAACACGACGATCGACAAGACGTCGTCGTTCCTGCCGAAGGGCAATCCGCTGCCGGAGGCCGACCCGTACGGCCGCACGATCCACTTCGGTATCCGTGAGCACGCGATGGCCGCCGAGATGAACGGCATCGCGCTGCACGGCAACACGCGCATCTACGGCGGCACCTTCCTGGTGTTCTCCGACTACATGCGCAACGCGGTCCGGCTGTCGGCGCTGATGCACCTGCCGGTGACGTACGTGTGGACACACGACTCGATCGGTCTCGGCGAGGACGGCCCGACCCACCAGCCGGTGGAGCACCTGGCCTCGCTGCGCGCCATCCCGGGCCTGAACCTGGTCCGCCCGGCCGACGCCAACGAGACGGCGATCGCCTGGCGCGAGATCCTCAAGCGCTGGACGAAGGAGTTCGGCAAGGGCGCCCCGCACGGTCTGGCGCTGACGCGCCAGGGCGTGCCGACGTACGAGCCGAACGAGGACACCGCCAAGGGCGGGTACGTGCTGGTGGACGCCGAAGGCGGCGAGCCGCAGGCCGTGCTGATCGCCACCGGCTCCGAGGTGCACCTGGCCGTGGAGGCGCGTGAGCAGCTCCAGGCCGCGGGCGTGCCGACGCGGGTCGTGTCGATGCCGTGCGTCGAGTGGTTCGAGGAGCAGGAGCAGGGGTACCGGGACTCGGTGCTGCCGCCGTCGGTGAAGGCGCGCGTGGCGGTCGAGGCCGGTATCGGGCTGACGTGGCACCGGTACGTGGGTGACGCCGGCCGGATCGTGTCGCTGGAGCACTTCGGCGCCTCCGCGGACGGCAAGCTGCTGTTCCGCGAGTACGGCTTCACCCCGGAGGCCATCGCCGCCGCCGCGCGGGAATCGATCGCGGCCGCCAAGCGCTGACGCCCACACAAGTACAAGTAGGAGATGCATCTCTCATGACAGACGCACTCAAGCGCCTCTCCGACGAAGGCGTCGCGATCTGGCTGGACGACCTGTCCCGCAAGCGGATCACGTCCGGGAACCTGCAGGAGCTGATCGACCAGCAGCACGTGGTGGGTGTCACCACCAACCCGTCGATCTTCCAGAAGGCGATCTCCGAGGGTCACGGCTACGACCGTCAGCTCGCCGACCTCGCCGCCCGCAAGGTGACGGTCGAGGAAGCCCTCCGCATGATCACGACGGCGGACGTCCGTGACGCCGCCGACATCCTGCGGCCGGTGTTCGAGGCGACGCAGGGCCAGGACGGCCGGGTCTCCATCGAGGTCGACCCGCGGCTCGCGCACAACACGCGGGCGACGGTCGCGGAGGCGAAGCAGCTGGCGTGGCTGGTGGACCGGCCGAACACGCTCATCAAGATCCCGGCCACCAAGGCGGGTCTCCCGGCGATCACCGAGACCATCGGCCTGGGCATCAGCGTCAACGTCACGCTGATCTTCTCGCTGGAGCGCTACCGCGCGGTCATGGACGCCTACCTGGCCGGTCTGGAGAAGGCCAAGGAGCGCGGCCTGGACCTGTCGAAGATCCACTCCGTGGCGTCGTTCTTCGTGTCCCGCGTGGACACCGAGATCGACAAGCGGCTCGACGGGCTCGGCACCCCCGAGGCGAAGGCGCTGCGCGGCAAGGCCGCCCTGGCCAACGCGCGGCTGGCCTACCAGGCATACGAGGAAGTCTTCTCGTCCGAGCGCTGGGCGGCCCTGGACCGGGCGCAGGCCAACAAGCAGCGTCCGCTGTGGGCTTCGACCGGTGTGAAGGACCCGGCGTACAAGGACACCCTGTACGTCGACGACCTGGTCGCGCCGGGGACCGTCAACACCATGCCGGAGGCGACCCTGGAGGCCACGGCCGACCACGGTGAGATCAGCGGCAACACGATCGCCGGCACGTACGAGCAGGCGCGTGCCGACCTGGACGCCGTCGAGAAGCTGGGCATCAGCTACGACGACGTCGTCCAGGTCCTGGAGGACGAGGGCGTCGACAAGTTCGAGGCGTCCTGGAACGACCTGCTCAAGTCGACCGAGGCTGAGCTGAAGCGGCTCGCCCCTTCGGAGGCGTAGGAACTTGTCGAGCAGCAATCCGCTGCGTGACGCCGCGGACCGACGGCTCCCGCGTATCGCGGGGCCGTCGGGCCTGGTCATCTTCGGCGTCACGGGCGATTTGTCACGCAAAAAGCTGATGCCCGCGGTGTACGACCTCGCGAACCGGGGTCTGCTGCCGCCGGGCTTCTCGCTGATCGGGTTCGCCCGCCGTGAGTGGCAGGACGAGGACTTCGCCCAGGTCGTGCACGACGCGGTCAAGGAGCACGCGCGCACCCCGTTCCGTGAGGAGGTGTGGCAGCAGCTGCTCCAGGGCATGCGGTTCGTCCAGGGCGACTTCGGTGACGACGCGGCGTTCGAGCAGCTCAAGGCCACCATGGAGGAGCTGGACAAGGCGCAGGGGACGGGCGGCAACTTCGCCTTCTACCTGTCGGTGCCTCCGAAGTTCTTCCCGAAGGTCGTCCAGCAGCTCAAGAAGCACGGGCTGGCCGAGGAGCGGCAGGGCGCCTGGCGCCGGGCGGTCATCGAGAAGCCGTTCGGGCACGACCTGGCATCGGCCAAGGAGCTCAACGCGATCGTCCATGAGGTGTTCACTCCGGACCAGGTGTTCCGGATCGACCACTACCTGGGCAAGGAGACCGTTCAGAACATCCTGGCGCTGCGGTTCGCCAACACCCTGTTCGAGCCGATCTGGAACCGGTCGTACGTCGACCATGTCCAGATCACGATGGCCGAGGACATCGGCATCGGCGGCCGGGCGGGCTACTACGACGGCATCGGCGCCGCCCGGGACGTCATCCAGAACCACCTGCTCCAGCTGCTGGCGCTGACCGCGATGGAGGAGCCCGCCTCCTTCGACGCGGACGCGCTCGCCGCCGAGAAGACCAAGGTGCTGGGCGCGGTCCGGCTGCCGAAGGACCTCGGCGCCTCGACGGTGCGCGGCCAGTACGCGGCCGGGTGGCAGGGCGGCGCGCCGGCCGTCGGCTATCTGGAGGAGGAGGGCATCGACCCGGCCTCCAAGACCGACACCTACGCCGCGATCAAGCTGGGCATCGACAACCGCCGCTGGGCGGGCGTCCCGTTCTACCTGCGGACCGGCAAGCGGCTGGGCCGCCGGGTCACCGAGATCGCCGTCGTGTTCCAGCGCGCCCCGCACTCCCCGTTCGACCACACGGCGACGGAGGAGCTGGGGCACAACGCGCTGGTCATCCGCGTCCAGCCGGACGAGGGCGTGACCATGCGGTTCGGCTCGAAGGTCCCGGGCACCTCCATGGAGGTGCGGGACGTGTCGATGGACTTCGCGTACGGCGAGTCCTTCACCGAGTCCAGCCCCGAGGCGTACGAGCGGCTGATCCTCGACGTCCTCCTCGGCGACGCCAACCTCTTCCCGCGTGTGGAGGAGGTCGAGCTGTCGTGGCGGATCCTCGACCCGATCGAGGAGTACTGGGACAAGCACGGCAGGCCCGCGCAGTACCAGGCGGGCACGTGGGGTCCGGTCGAGGCGGACGAAATGCTCGCACGAGACGGACGGAGCTGGCGCCGGCCATGAAGATCGACCTTACGGACACCACCTCCAGCAAGATCAACAAGGCGCTGGTCCAGGGGCGGCGCGCCATCGGCACCCCGGCCGTCGGCATGGTGCTGACCCTGGTCATCGTCACGGACGAGGAGAACGCGTACGACGCGCTCAAGGCCGCCAACGAGGCGTCCCGCGAGCACCCGTCGCGCACGCTCGTCGTGATCAAGCGGGTCTCGCGTTCGCCGCGGGACCGGGCCAAGGCCCGGCTGGACGCCGAGGTGCGGGTGGGTGCGGACGCGGGCACCGGTGAGACGGTGATCCTGCGGCTGCACGGCGAGGTCATCAACCACGCCCAGTCGGTCGTGCTGCCGCTGCTGCTGCCGGACGCCCCGGTGGTGGTCTGGTGGCCGGTGAACGCGCCGACGGACCCGGCCGCCGACCCGCTGGGCGCACTGGCGCAGCGCCGGGTGACCGACACGTACAACGCGGAGGACCCGGTCCGCGAGCTGGCGGCGCGCGCCGAGGCGTACACGCCCGGTGACACGGACCTGTCGTGGACGCGGATCACGCCGTGGCGTTCGATGCTGGCGGCCGCGCTCGACCAGATCGTGTGCCAGGTCGTCTCGGCGGAGGTCGAGGGCGAGGAGTTCAATCCGAGCGTGGAGCTGCTGGCCATGTGGCTGGCGGACCGCCTGAACGTTTCGGTGCGGCGCTCCGACTCGAAGGGGCCCGGGCTGACGGCCGTTCGGCTGCAGACCGACTGCGGGCCGATCGTCCTCGACCGGGCGGACGGTTCGCTGGCCACGCTCTCCGTGGAGGGGCAGCCGGACCGGGCGGTGGCGCTGAAGCGCCGCGAGACGTCCGAGCTGATCGCCGAGGAGCTGCGCCGTCTGGACCCGGACGACACGTACGCCTCGGCGCTGCGCTTCGGCGTGGACCGGCTGGCCGCGCGTGCGGAGGCGGGTCCGGAGGCGGGTCCGGAGGCCGCGGCGCCGTCCGCGGACGCAGCCGGAGCTGAGCCTTCGGGCGCTGAGCCGACGGCTGCGGGCGAGTCGGCGGCTGCGGGCGAATCGGCGGCGTCGGTGAAGAAGGCCGCCGCGAAGAAGACCCCGGCGAAGAAGGCGGCCGCGAAATGAGCGTCACGCCCCAACTCGTCGTCCACCGGGACAAGGCGCTGATGGCGCAGGCCGCGGCGGCCCGGCTCATCACCCGGATCGTGGACGCCCAGGCCGCCCGCGGCTCCGCGTCCGTGGTCCTCACCGGCGGGCGCAACGGCATCGGCCTGCTGGAGGCGCTGCGTTCGGCGCCCGCCCGGGACGCGATCGACTGGGCGCGGCTCGACCTGTGGTGGGGCGACGAGCGGTTCCTGCCGGAGGGCGACCCGGAGCGCAACGAGACGCAGGCGCGGGCCGCGCTGCTGGACAGCGTGCCGCTGGACCCGGCGCGGGTGCACCCGATGCCGGTGTCGGACGGCGCGTACGGCACGGACGCGGACGCGGCGGCCGCCGCGTACGCGCGGGAGCTGGCCCTGGCGGCGCGGCCCGAGAACCACGGCGCGGTGCCCACGTTCGACGTGCTGCTGCTGGGCGTGGGCCCGGACACGCACGTCGCCTCGCTGTTCCCCGAGCACCCGGGGGTACGGGAGACGGAGCGCACGGTGGTGGGCGTGCACGGCGCACCGAAGCCCCCGCCGACCCGTATCTCGCTGACCCTCCCGGCGATCCGGGCGGCCCGCGAGGTGTGGCTGCTCGCGGCGGGCGAGGACAAGGCGAAGGCGGCGGCGCTCGCGCTGTCGGGCCCCGGTGAGATCCAGGCCCCGGCGGCGGGCGCGTACGGCAGGGCCAGGACGCTGTGGCTGCTGGACGCGGCGGCGGCCGCGGAGCTGCCGCGGTCCCTGTACCCGCCGGCGCAGGCCTGACCGAGCGGGAAGCCCCGGTCCGTGACGTACGTCCACGGACCGGGGCTTTCGTCGTACGGTCGGGCTTCGTCGCGGTCAGAGGATGACCTGGTCGGGGTCCTGGTGGAGCGTCGCGATGGCGGCGCGGCAGGCGCCGACGAAGTCCCAGTACTTCTGCGTCGTGCTGCCGGCGCGCCCGGCGCGGGTGTTGACGGAGTACATCGCGGCGCGCAGGTCGGTGGTGAGCTCCAGCTGGCCGCCCTTGCCGAGCATGGTGAGGTTGCAGGGGTTGCGGGTGTTGACGCCGGCGAGGTCGGGGACCTCGTTGCCGTCGCGCCAGACGATGCCGACCTTGTCGAACTCGGCCTTCAGCAGGGTCTTGAAGCGCTCGTTGAGGCCCCCGACGACCACGGCCTCCGGGACGGTGCCGGCCTGTGTGGCCGTACAGCCGTGCAGGCTGAGCACGTTGAGGCTGGAGCGCACCATCGAGTGGCAGACGTGGTCGTCGTTGTTCTTGGCGGTGACGTGCAGTTCACGGTTGTTGGAGCTGCGCAGGCCCTCGAACATCCAGTAGTCGTGCACCCCGAGGCCGTCGTCGACGGGCTGGAGCGTGTCGGGGCGGTAGCCGGCTATGCCGAGGCACAGCTCCGAGGTGCCCATCTCGATGCCGCCGCCGTGCATGGCGAGGACGGTGGTGCGGTTGTACGGGTATCTCTCGGTGTAGCTGTGGTCGAACAGCTCGTGGCGCTTGTAGCGGCGGGCGAACTCGACGCCCTCCTGTCCCGCCAGTTCCGTGTAGAGGTGGGTGTTGGAGTCGTACAGGTCGAACTCGCCGGTCGCGTGGGCCTCGCCGGCGGCGAGGCCGCCCAGGACGGGGCCGCTGACGGCGGCGGTGGCGAGCGCGGTGAGCACGGTACGTCGGCTGGTGAACGTCATGGCCCTCATGATCACCGTCTCCGCGCTGGGCAGAGCCCTCCAGCGGTTGTGGAGTAGGTCACTCTCCCCGGGAGCGGGCGCGGGCGTCCTCGCGGCGCGGCGGGCGCCTCGTGCTCAGGTGTCCTTCGCGGAGCCCCGTATCAGGAACGGTTCCAGGAGGTGGGGGACCGCGGCGGAAGCGCAGTGGAGGGCCTCCGTCTCGTCGGCGTCGTGGATGGCGTAGGCGCCGTCGCCGGCGGCTGTGGTGGCGGTGACGGTGAGCAGTCCGGCGCGGCGCTGGAAGTAGGACTGCTTGAGCGTCCAGCCGATGACGCCGCCGCGCTGCAGGGCGACCGTGGTGCGGCGCAGGGCGCCGGAGCGGGCCACGAGGTAGTCGCCGTGGATGCCGTGGCCGAGGTTCCGGTACGCGTCCAGGGCGAGGAGGACCGCGGCGGGCAGCAGGACCGGGGCGCAGGCCCCCGCGGCGTACAGGAGAGCGGGCGCGTCCAGGGCGGCGCCGAGCGCGGCGAGTACCAGCACCGGGAGCAGCGCGGCGGTCAGCGACCAGCGCAGGCGCCGGCTGCGGGCGGCGCGGGGGTGCGGGGTGAGCGGGGCGCCGGTGGGCGACGCGGGCTCCCGCAGGACGCGCGCGGCGACACCGTCCGCGACGGCCCGGGGCACGGCGGGCAGCAGCGTGCTGTGGTCGGCGTGCTTGTCGTCGTCGTCCTGGACGAGGCCGGTGGCGATCGCGTCGACCCGGGCGGCGCGCAGCAGCCGTACGCCGAGCGGCTCGACGAGTTCGACACCGCGCAGCCGCCGCTCCTCGATGGACAGGGAGCGTGCGGTGAGCAGTCCGCGCCGGACGCGGAGCGTGCCGCCGGGTTCGCGTTCGAGGCGGTAGTGCCACCACATCTCGACCCACAGGGCGAGCGCGCCGATGACGCCCGCGAGGAGCGCGGCGGCGGCCAGTGCGGCGATCAGCCACACCAGGGGCGTCTCCTGGAACACGCCGCCGATCCAGTCGATGACCTCGCTCTGCACGCCGAACCATTCGCTGATCTGCATCAGACCGCCGGCCGCCGCACCGCCGAGCAGCGGGGCGACGAACGACACGGGGGCGTAGCGGATCCAGGTGGGGTCCAGGACGGCGAGCTCGCCGTCGACAGCCCCGGAGGTGCCGGCGGCCGGGGCGCGGTCGAGCAGCTCCCGGCGCAGCCGTTCGCCCTCGGCGCGGGTGACGGGGTCGAGCTCCAGCGTGGACTCGCCGCCGGTGTTCTCGCCGGTGCCGATGCGTACCTTGACCAGGCCGAGTATGCGCAGGAGCAGGTTGGCGGTGAGGTCGACGCTGCGGATCCGCTCCCGGGCGAGGGAACGCCGTTTGACGAGGACCAGTCCGGTGCGCAGCTCGGCCCGTTCGGCGCCGATCCGGTAGCGCGTCCTGCGCCACCGTACGTAGTCCAGGCCGGTGCCGCCGGCGACCAGGACGGTGGCTCCGGCCGCCACGAGGAGCAGCGCCTGCCACACGGCCATGCCCCGGGCGAGGCCGAGGAACGCGGGTACGGCGCCGCCGGCCGCGACCCCGCACATGACGAGGGCGGTGACGAGCAGCGTCCGCCGGTCGAGGCGCCGCCACTCGCCGTCGGTGCTCATGTCGCGTCCCCGGGGGTGTCGCGGGTGATGCGGGTGAGCCGCTCGGCCAGATCGGCGGCCAGCCGGTGGTCGAGGCCCGCGATGGTGACCGCGCCCTTGGCGGAGGCGGTGGTGACCGTGACCGTGGCGAGCCGGAACGCCTGCTCCAGGGGCCCGCGGACGGTGTCCACGGTCTGGATGCGGGACATCGGGGCGATCCGCCACTCCTGCCAGAAGAAGCCGGTCCTGACGTACACGGCGTCGTCGGTGACCTCCCAGCGGTGGACCTTGAACCACCAGCGGGGGAAGAACGCGGTGCAGGCGAGCCCGGCCACCGCGACCGCGCCCGCTGCGGCCAGCAGCCATGTCCTGGCGGGCTCCACGAAGCCGCCGACCACGGCCAGCGCGACCGTGGGCACGGCGGTCGTCAGCAGCCACTGCGCGCGCCACCAGGTGACCGCGCGCTCGTCCAGCGTGTTCCTCGGCGGCCGCAGCCGCACCGCGTTCTCCCCCGCCATCACGTCACCGCGCCCGCAGTGCCCGGTACGCGGCGGCCAGGGCCGCGGTGGAGCTGTCGAGGTCCTCGCCGCCCACGCCTTGCGTCAGGACGGGTTCGATGCGCTTGGCGAGGACCTTGCCGAGTTCGACGCCCCACTGGTCGAACGAGTCGATGTTCCAGACGGCGCCCTGGACGAACACCTTGTGCTCGTACAGCGCGATGAGCTGGCCGAGCACGGACGGGGTCAGCGCGTCGGCGAGGATCGTGGTCGTCGGGTGGTTGCCGTGGAACGTCTTGTGCGGCACCAGTTCCTCGGCGACGCCCTCGGCCCGTACCTCGTCCGGGGTCTTGCCGAAGGCGAGGGCCTGCGTCTGGGCGAAGAAGTTGGCCATCAGCAGGTCGTGCTGGGCGACGAGCCCGGGCCGCAGGTCGTCGACCGGCTTGGCGAAGCCGATGAAGTCGGCCGGGATGACCTTCGTGCCCTGGTGGATGAGCTGGAAGTAGGCGTGCTGCCCGTTGGTACCGGGCGTGCCCCACACCACCGGGCCGGTCTGCCACTCGACCGGATTGCCCTCGCGGTCCACGGACTTGCCGTTGGACTCCATGTCGAGCTGCTGGAGGTACGCCGTGAACTTGGACAGGTAGTGCGAGTAGGGCAGCACCGCGTGCGACTGGGCGTCGAAGAACGCCCCGTACCAGACGCCGAGCAGACCGAGCAGCAGCGGGGCGTTCTCTTC
This sequence comes from Streptomyces sp. TRM64462, assembly GCF_013362995.1. Taxonomy (GTDB): domain Bacteria; phylum Actinomycetota; class Actinomycetes; order Streptomycetales; family Streptomycetaceae; genus Streptomyces. The sequence goes on from NZ_JABWDV010000461.1 coordinate 9,617, forward strand.
CGGCGGGGCCGTGCGGAAGTGCTCGTCGACCAGGTGGAAGCCGTGGAGCATCTCCCGGAACCGGTCCGGGCCGATGGCGACCATCAGGGACAGGCCGATGGCGGAGTCGTACGAGTAGCGGCCGCCGACCCAGTCCCAGAACTCGAACATGTTGGCCGTGTCGATGCCGAAGTCCTGGACCTTGTCGGCGTTCGTCGACAGGGCAACGAAGTGCTGGGCTACGGCTTCCTGGCCGGCCTTCAGCTCCGTGAGCAGCCAGTCCCGCGCCGAGGTGGCGTTGGTGATGGTCTCGATGGTGGTGAACGTCTTGGACGCGATGATGAACAGCGTCTCTTCGGCGTCGAGGTCGTGGAGGGCCTCGTGCAGATCGGCGCCGTCCACGTTGGAGACGAAACGGAACGTCAGGTCGCGGCGGGTGTAGGAGCGGAGGGCCTCGTACGCCATCGCCGGGCCGAGGTCGGAGCCGCCGATGCCGATGTTGACGACGTTCTTGATGGGCTTTCCGGTGTGGCCGGTCCACTCGCCTGACCGAACGCGCTCGGAGAAGGCGGCCATCTTGTCGAGGACGGCGTGCACGGCCGGCACCACGTTCTCCCCGTCGACCTCGACGACCGCCTCGCGCGGTGCGCGCAGCGCGGTGTGGAGGACGGCCCGGCCCTCGGTGGTGTTGATCTTCTCGCCGCGGAACATGGCGTCCCGCAGCTCCGCGACGCCGGTGGCGGCGGCCAGGTCGCGCAGCAGTGCCAGCGTCTCGTCCGTGACGAGGTGCTTGGAGTAGTCCAGGAGGAGGTCGCCGACGCGCAGGGTGTGGGACGTGCCCCGCTGCGGGTCGGCGGCGAACAGTTCGCGCAGATGCGTCTGGCCCAGCTGCTCCCGGTGCTTGGCCAGGGCGGCCCACTCGGGCGTCCGGGTCAGCCTCGGACGGCTGCTTTCTGCGTTCATTTGGACATCAGCCCACTTCTTCTCGTACCTGCCTGATTGCCCCGCTGCCCCTCCAACCTAATTGATCTGAAGGCGTCCCACGGACTTGTCCACAGGCATGAAAGGGCCCTGGCGCGAAACCGGTGGTTCACGCCAGGGCCCTGTGGCCAACGCTCAGATCTCGCCGCGCAGTTTGGCGAGCGCCTCCGCCAGGATCGCCTCGCCGTCCGCGTCGCTGCGCCGCTCCCTGACGTACGCGAGGTGCGTCTTGTAGGGCTCGGTGCGGGGCGGGTCCGGCGGGTTGTCCCGGTCCTGGCCCGCCGGGAAGCCGCACCGGGGGCAGTCCCAGGTGTCGGGGACCTGTGCGTCGCTGGCGAAGCTCGGCTGTGTCTCGTGCCCGTTGGAGCACCAGAAGGAAATGCGGAGCCGGGGTGCGGACTCGCCGCGCTCGGCCTCCCCCATCGGCCCCGCCCCGACCCGGCTTCCCCGGATCGCGTTGCCACTTGCCACGGTCGTCACTCCCTGCGTGATGGTGCTCGAGGATGCCCCAGTCTACGTAAGGCCCAACGCGCGTCCAGTGAGGGGAGTTACCCGGCTCACAGGACGCGGGACCGGCGAAACCGGTGTGCGAGCGGCGCTCAGCCTTCCAGCTTGATGAGCAGACCGACGACGATGATGCAGGCGACCCAGAGGAGGCCGACGACGATGGTGATGCGGTCGAGGTTACGCTCGGCGACCGAGGAACCACCGACGGACGACTGCATACCGCCACCGAACATGTCGGAGAGACCGCCACCCTTCCCCTTGTGCATCAGCACCAGCAGCATCAGCAGCAGGCTGAACACGATCAGGGCGATCGAGAACCCCATAATCACGGCTGGACCCTACTTCCTGGCAATTCTCTCGGACTGGATGGACGACGGGGGCCCGGGCGGTACAGCCCGGACCCCCGCAAGGGTACGACGGATCGGCCTTACCGCATACTCACTGGTCGCGGAAGCGGACGATCTTGACGAACTCCTCGTCGTCCAGCGAGGCGCCGCCGACCAGGGCGCCGTCCACGTCGGGCTGCGCCATGATCGCGGCGATGTTGCCGGCCTTGACGGAGCCGCCGTACTGGATGCGGACCTTGTCGGCCAGCTCCTGCGAGTACAGCTCGGCCAGGCGGCCGCGGATGGCGCCGCAGACCTCCTGGGCGTCCTCCGGGGTGGCGACCTCGCCGGTGCCGATGGCCCACACCGGCTCGTAGGCGATCACGATGGACTCGGCCTGCTCGGCGGGGACGCTCTTCAGGGCGCCGTCGAGCTGGGCGAGCGTGTACGGGACCTGGTCGCCGGCTTTGCGGACGTCGAGGCCCTCGCCGACGCAGAGGATCGGGGTCAGGCCGTGCTTGTAGGCGGCCTTCACCTTCTCGTTGCAGGTGGTGTCGGTCTCGCCGTGGTACTGGCGGCGCTCGGAGTGGCCGACGGCGACGTAGGTGCAGCGCAGCTTGGCCAGCATGGCGCCGGAGATCTCACCGGTGTACGCGCCGGAGTCGTGCACCGACAGGTCCTGGGCGCCGTACTTGATCTTCAGCTTGTCCGAATCGACCACGGTCTGCACGGACCGCAGGTCGGTGAACGGCACCAGGACGGCGACCTCGACGGCCTCGTGGTCCTTGTCGGTGAGGGCGAAGGCGAGCTTCTGGACGTGGGCGATGGCCTCGAGGTGGTTGAGGTTCATCTTCCAGTTGCCCGCCATCAGCGGGGTACGTGCGGTCACGGTGTTCAGTCCTCCAGAGCGGCGAGGCCGGGAAGCGTCTTGCCTTCGAGATATTCGAGGCTCGCGCCGCCACCGGTCGAGATGTGGCCGAATGCGTTCTCGTCGAAGCCCAGGGTGCGGACGGCCGCGGCGGAGTCGCCGCCTCCGACCACGCTGAAGGCCGGGGAGTCGACGAGCGCCTGGGCGACGGCCTTGGTGCCCTCGGCGTAGTCGGGGTGTTCGAAGACGCCCATCGGACCGTTCCAGAAGACGGTCGCGGCGTCCGCCAGCTTGGCGGCGTACAGCTCGCGGGTCTTCGGGCCGATGTCCAGCCCCTCCTGGTCGGCGGGGATGGCGTCCGTACCGACGGTGGTGGGGTTGGCCGGGGCCTTCGTCTTGAGGTCGGGGAACTCGGGAGAGACGAGTACGTCGACGGGGAGGACGAACTCCACGCCGCGCTTCTCGGCACGGGCCAGGTACTCCAGGCAGGCCGGGATCTGGTCCTCCTGGAGGAGGGAGATGCCGACCTCGTGGCCCTTGGCCTTGAGGAAGGTGTACGCCATGCCGCCGCCGATCAGGATGCGGTCGGCCTTCTCCAGCAGGTTCTCGATGACGGCCAGCTTGTCGGAGACCTTGGCGCCGCCGAGTACGACGACGTACGGCCGCTTGACGTCCTCGGTGAGCTTCTTCAGGACGCCGACCTCGGAGGAGATGAGGTAGCCGGCGTACGCGGGCATGCGGCGCGGCAGCTCGTACACGGAGGCGTGCTGGCGGTGGACGGCGCCGAAGCCGTCGGCGACGTACACGTCGGCGAGGGCCTCCAGGCGGGCGGCGAGCTCGGCGCGGGCGGCGGGGTCCTTGGACGTCTCGCCGGGGTGGAAGCGCAGGTTCTCGATGACCGCGACGTGACCGGGCTGCAGTCCGTTGACCGCGTCGTGGGCCTCGCTGCCGATGGTGTCGGCGGCGAACGCCACGGGGGCGCCGAGCAGCTCGGCGAGGCGCGCGGCGGCGGGGCGGAGGGAGAAGGCCTGGTCCGGTTCGCCCTTGGGGCGGCCGAGGTGGGAGGCCACGACGACCTTGGCGCCCGCGGCGGTGAGGGCCTTGATCGTCGGCAGGACGGCGCGGATGCGGCCGTCGTCGGTGATGGTGGTGCCGTCCAGCGGCACATTGAGGTCGGCGCGGACGAATACCCGCTTGCCGTCGACACCTTGGGCGAGAAGTTCGTCGATCGTCTTCATCGGTGGTGGCTCCTTGGAGAGAGGGGGTGTCGACGCAAGCGACAGGGCTCGTACAGCGCGGCGTCGCGCTGCCCGAGCCCTGCGCTCACATCGAGTGCCTGCCCTGCTTCTGGTACTGCCGATATATCAGAGACGGCTGCCGACGAAGACGGTGAGGTCGACGAGGCGGTTGGAGTAGCCCCACTCGTTGTCGTACCAGCCGACGACCTTGACCTGCTTGCCCTGGACCATGGTCAGGGAGGAGTCGAAGGTGCAGGAGGCCGGCCAGTTCACGATGTCGGAGGAGACGATCGGGTCGCTCGTGTACTCGAGGATGCCCTTCAGCTGGCCCTCGGCGGCCTTCTGGAAGGCGCTGTTGATCTCGTCCTTGGTGACCTCGCGGTCCAGCTCCAGGACGAGGTCGGTGACCGAGCCGGTGGGGACCGGGACGCGCATGGCGATGCCGTCCAGCTTGCCCTTGAGCTGCGGGAGGACCAGCGCGGTGGCCTTGGCGGCACCGGTGGACGTCGGGATGATGTTCTCGGCCGCGGCGCGGGCGCGGCGCAGGTCCTTGTGCGGGAAGTCCAGGATGCGCTGGTCGTTGGTGTAGGCGTGGACCGTCGTCATCATGCCCTTGACGATGCCGAAGTTCTCGTCGAGGACCTTGGCCATCGGCGCCACGCAGTTGGTGGTGCAGGAGGCGTTGGAGATGACGTGGTGACCGGCCGCGTCGTACTTGTCCTGGTTGACGCCCATCACGATGGTGATGTCCTCGTCCTTGGCCGGAGCCGAGATGAGGACCTTCTTGGCGCCGCCGGCGATGTGCTTCTCGGCGTCGGCCTTCTTGGTGAAGATGCCGGTCGACTCGATGACGATGTCGACGCCCAGCTGACCCCAGGGGATGTCGGCCGGGTTGCGCTCGGAGAGCACCTTGATGGTGTGGCCGTCGACGGTGATGGTGTCGGCGGTGTGGGACACCTCGGCCTTGAGGCGGCCCAGGATGGTGTCGTACTTCAGCAGATGCGCGGTGGTCGCGGTGTCACCCAGGTCGTTGACAGCCACGATCTCGATGTCTGCACCCTGCTCCAGCAGCGCGCGGAAGTAGTTACGACCGATGCGGCCAAAGCCGTTGATGCCTACGCGGATCGTCACGAACCGATCTCCTCGTTGGTACGCCGGGTACCGACGCCCGGCGAGCTGTATTTGGGATGTCCCCGACCGCTTATGACCCTACCCCTCCCGGGCCTCCGGAGTGACATCGAGCGCCTGCGTAAAGGGCCGATCTCGCAACCTACTGGCGAGTAGCTGATATTGGCCGCACGAATGTGACAGGCGAGCTTCAAATGTGCATATGACAACCCCCGCCGGGCGCCCTGAATTCCAGGGCGCGGCGGGGGTGAACAACGATGCGAAAGCTTTTTTCCGGCAGGCGTGTTGAGGTGTTGACGTGGTTGAGGGAACGGATGAGCGGGAACGGATCAGCGGATCATCCGACCAGACCGTCGGCCATTTCCTCCGTCAAATTCGACTCCGTACCCGGGATGCCCAGATCCTGGGCGCGCTTGTCGGCCATGGCGAGGAGACGGCGGATACGGCCCGCGACGGCGTCCTTCGTCAGCGGCGGGTCGGCAAGTGCGCCGAGCTCCTCCAGGGAGGCCTGCTTGTGCTCCATACGGAGCCGGCCTGCCGCCGCGAGGTGCTCGGGCACGTCCTCGCCGAGGATCTCCAGGGCGCGCTGCACACGGGCACCGGCGGCGACGGCGGCGCGGGCCGAGCGGCGCAGGTTGGCGTCGTCGAAGTTGGCCAGCCGGTTGGCCGTGGCACGGACCTCGCGGCGCATCCGCCGCTCCTCCCAGGCCAGCACCGACTCATGGGCGCCCAGCCGCGTCAGCAGGGCGCCGATCGCGTCGCCGTCACGGACGACGACCCGGTCCACGCCCCGTACCTCGCGGGCCTTCGCGGCGATGGAGAGCCGCCGCGCCGCGCCGACCAGCGCGAGCGCGGCCTCCGGGCCCGGGCAGGTGACCTCCAGGGACGAGGAGCGGCCGGGCTCGGTGAGCGAGCCGTGCGCCAGGAACGCGCCGCGCCAGGCGGCCTCGGCGTCGCACGTGGCGCCCGAGACGACCTGCGGGGGCAGGCCCCGGATGGGGCGGCCGCGGCCGTCGACCAGGCCCGTCTGGCGGGCCAGCTGGTCGCCGCCCGCCACCACGCGCACCACGAACCGGGAGCCGCGGCGCAGCCCGCCGGGTGCCATCACGATCAGCTCGGAGCTGTGCCCGAAGATCTCCGCGATGTCCCGCTTCAACCGCCGCGCCGCCATCGCCGTGTCCAGCTCGGCCTCGATCACGATGCGGCCGCTGACGAGGTGCAGGCCGCCGGCGAACCGCAGGATCGACGAGACCTCCGCCTTTCTGCAGCAGGTCCGGGTGACGGGGAGCCGGGAGATCTCGTCCTTCACCGCTGCCGTCATCGCCATGGGCCGATCCTTCCATGCATCCGAAAAATACGGTCGTACGCGGCGGCCAGCAGCTCCGGGTCGTGCTTCGGCAGGCCGTACTCGCTGGCCACCGGGGCCAGCTCGACCGCGGCACCGAGCCGCTTGGCGGCGTCCGACAGCGACTCGCGGTCGGGCACGGCTGCCTCGTCGGCCAGCACCACGTCCAGGGCGAGTTTAGGGGCGTGTCGGGCCAAAACCTCCAAATGACGCTGCGGAGAGAAGCCGGCGGTTTCACCGGGCTGCGGAGCGAGGTTCAGCGACAGGACCCGGCGGGCCTTGGTCTCGACGAGGGCGTCCAGCAGTTCCGGCACCAGGAGGTGCGGGATCACCGACGAGAACCAGGAGCCGGGGCCGAGGACCACCCAGTCGGCGTCCAGCACGGCGGCGACCGCCTCCGGGACGGCCGGCGGGTCGTTCGGCACCAGGTGCACGGACTGGACCTCGCCGGGCGTGAGCGCCACGGTGGCCTGGCCCCGCACGGTGTCCACGTCGTCGGGGCGGGCCGGGTCGTGGCCCTTGACCAGGGCCTGGAGCTCCAGGGGTACGGCGGACATGGGCAGCACCCGGCCGTGGGCGCCGAGCAGCCTGCCGACCAGGTCCAGGGCCTGGACGTGGTCGCCGAGCTGCTCCCAGAGGGCGACGATCAGCAGATTGCCGACGGCGTGCTCGTGCAGGTCGCCCTGGGACTGGAAGCGGTGCTGGATGACCCGGGCCCAGGTCTGGCCCCAGTCGTCGTCGCCGCACAGGGCGGCCAGCGCCTTGCGCAGGTCGCCGGGCGGGAGCACGCCGAGCTCCTCGCGGAGCCGGCCGCTGGAGCCGCCGTCGTCGGCGACGGTGACGACGGCGGTCAGGTCGCCGGTGATCCGGCGCAGCGCGGCCAGCGAGGCGGACAGGCCCATGCCGCCGCCGAGGGCGACGACCTTGGGCTGGGCGCCGCGTCTGCGGAGCGTACGGGCGGACAGGGTGCTCGTACGCCGTCGGTACGGGCGCTTCACTCGCGCCCCATGTCCCGGTGGACGACGACGGTCTCCACGCCCTCGGATGCGAGGCGGGCGGCGATCTTCTCGGACATGGCGACCGAGCGGTGCTTGCCGCCCGTGCAGCCCACGGCGATGGTGACGTACCGCTTGCCCTCGCGGCGGTAGCCGTTGGCGATGAGCTGGAGCAGCTCCGTGTACCGGTCGAGGAACTCCTTGGCGCCCGGCTGGTTGAAGACGTAACCGGAGACCTCCGCGTTGAGGCCGGTGAAGGGGCGCAGCTCCGGGACCCAGTGCGGGTTGGGCAGGAAGCGGCAGTCGACGACGAGGTCGGCGTCGACGGGCAGCCCGTACTTGTAGCCGAAGGACATGACGGTGGCCCGCAGCTCGGGCTCCTCGTCGCCGGCGAACTGGGCGTCCATCTTGGCGCGCAGCTCGTGCACGTTCAGGCTGGACGTGTCGATGACCAGGTCGGCGTCCCCGCGCAGCTCGCGCAGCAGGTCCCGCTCGGCGGCGATGCCGTCGACGATGCGGCCGTCGCCCTGGAGGGGGTGCGGGCGGCGCACGGACTCGAAGCGGCGGACGAGGGCCTCGTCGGAGGACTCCAGGAAGACGATCCGGCGGGTGACCTGCTTGGCGTCGAGGTCGGCGAGGGACTCGCGGAGGTTGTCGAAGAACTGGCGGCCGCGGACGTCGACGACGACGGCGATCCGCGCCACGTTGCCCTGGGAGCGGGCGCCGAGCTCGACCATGGTGGGGATGAGGGCAGGCGGCAGGTTGTCGACGACGAACCAGCCGAGGTCCTCCAGGCACTTCGCGGCCGTGCTGCGGCCGGCTCCGGACATGCCGGAGATGATCACCAGCTCGGGGATGGCCGCCTCGGCGGCCTCGCCGGCCTCGATCGTCGTGCCCGTAGTCACGTCTGCTGCTCCGTCTTCTGGTCGGTCGTCGTCCTGCGAGATGTGGTCATTCATGTCCGGATCCCCGTCCATGCGTGGTCCCCCCGTCGTCGTCTTCAATGATCTCTCCTGTCGCCGTGTTCACGGCGGGACCTGCCGGGGCTGCCTGGGCGAGGGCCGCGGCGACGGCCTCGGCGGTCTTGCGGCCGAAGCCGGGCACCTCGCAGATCTGGTCGATTGTCGCCTGCCGGAGCCGCTTCACCGAACCGAAATGCTTGATCAGCGCCCGTTTGCGGGCGTCCCCGAGGCCGGGGACGGTGTCCAGGGGGCTGGTCCTGAGGCGTTTGTGGCGCTTGGTTCGCTGGTAGCGGATGGCGAAGTCGTGGGCCGTGTCACGGACCCGCTGGAGGAGGTACAGGCCCTCGCTGGTGCGGGGCAGCACGACCGGGTCGTCCTCGTCGGGCAGCCAGACCTCTTCGAGGCGCTTGGCGAGGCCGCACACGGCGACGTCGTCGATGCCCAGCTCGTCCAGGGCGCGGCGGGCGGCGGCGACCTGGGGCTTGCCGCCGTCGACGACGACGAGCTGCGGCGGGTAGGCGAACTTCTTCGGGCGGCCGTTCTCGTCGGTGCCGGTGTCGGGGGTCTCGGCCGGGACCTCGCCGTTCACGCCGCTCGCGCCGTTCCGGCCGATCCACTCCCCCGTCTTCTCCTTCTCCGCCAGGTAGCGGCGGAAGCGGCGGCTGATCACCTCGTGCATCGAGCGGACGTCGTCCTGCCCCTCGAAGCTCTTGATCTGGAAGCGGCGGTACTCGCTCTTGCGGGGCAGCCCGTCCTCGAAGACGACCATGGACGCGACGACGTCCTCGCCCTGGAGGTGGGAGATGTCGAAGCACTCGATGCGCAGCGGGGCGGTGTCCAGGCCCAGGGCGTCCGCGACCTCCTCCAGGGCGCGGGAGCGTGTGGTGAGGTCGCTGGCGCGCTTGGTCTTGTGGAGGACGAGGGCCTGCTGGGCGTTGCGCCCGACGGTCTCCATCAGGGCCTTCTTGTCGCCGCGCTGCGGGATGCGCAGGGAGACCTGGGAGCCGCGGCGGCCACTGAGCCACTGTGTGACGGCGTCCAGGTCCTCGGGCAGGGCGGGGACGAGGACCTCGCGGGGGACGGCGTCGCCGCTCTCCTCGCCGTACAGCTGCTGGAGCGCGTGCTCGACGAGCCCGGCGGTGTCGACGGCCTCGACCTTGTCGGTGACCCAGCCGCGCTGGCCGCGGACCCGGCCGCCGCGGACGTGGAAGATCTGGAGGGCGGCCTCCAGCTCGTCCTCGGCGACGGCGATGAGGTCGGCGTCGGTGGCGTCGGCCAGGACGACGGCGCTCTTCTCCATGGCCCGGCGCAGGGCCTCTATGTCGTCGCGGAGCCGGGCGGCCCTCTCGTACTCCAGCTCCTCGGCGGCCGCCGCCATGTCCTTCTCCAGGCGGCGGATGTACGTGCCGGTGCGGCCGGCCATGAAGTCGCAGAACTCCTCGGCGAGTTCGCGGTGCTCCTCGGGCGTGACGCGGCCGACGCAGGGCGCCGAGCACTTGCCGATGTAGCCCAGGAGGCAGGGGCGGCCGGTGCGGGCGGCGTTCTTGAACACGCCGGACGTGCACGTGCGGACGGGGAAGACGCGCAGGAGCAGGTCGACGGTCTCGCGGATGGCCCACGCGTGCGCGTACGGGCCGAAGTAGCGCACGCCCTTCTGCTTGTGGCCGCGCATGACCTGGACGCGCGGGAACTCCTCGTCGAGGGTGACGGCGAGGTACGGATAGCTCTTGTCGTCGCGGTACTTGACGTTGAAGCGGGGGTCGAACTCCTTGATCCAGGAGTACTCCAGCTGGAGCGCCTCGACCTCGGTGGAGACGACGGTCCACTCGACGGAGGCAGCCGTGGTGACCATGGTGCGCGTGCGCGGGTGGAGGCCCGCCAGGTCCTGGAAGTAGCTGGCGAGCCTCTGGCGCAGGGACTTGGCCTTCCCGACGTAGATCACCCGGCGGTGCTCGTCACGGAATTTGTAGACCCCCGGCGAGTCGGGGATCTGTCCCGGCTTGGGGCGGTAGCTGGAGGGGTCTGCCATGCCTCACACCCTACTGGCGTGCGGTGACAGGCCGGGGGTTGTACGGGGGCGGGCCCGTGTGGGGCGGGCCCGCCCCCTGCCGGTCAGGCGGCGGTGCGGCGCCTGTGCCGGCGGGCCGCGACCAGGGCCGTGGCGAGGGCCGCCGCGAGGGCGGCCGCCGCGGTGACGGCGGTGCCGGTGGCCGGGGTGGTGCCGGTGGCCGGGGTGGTGCGGGGGTCCCCGGCCGCCTGCTGCTGCGGCTGGTGTTGTTGCTGTTGCTGCGGTGCCGTGTAGCCGCCCGCCTTGCCCGTGCGGGCGTAGGCGGAGCCAGGCAGCTTGTCGCCGTAGGCGGCCGCTACGCGCGCGTGGTACGCCGTGAGCGTCGTGCCGCCGTCCCCGACGGCCCGTACCGCGTCCTCGTCCAGGGGGAGCACCTTGTTCCCCTTGTGCACGTACCAGGCGTCGATCTGCGGTTCGCGGAAGACCGTGCCGCCGGGCAGCCGGCGGGCGCCCTGTTCGGCGTACCGGATCTCGTCGTCGCCGGTCGCGATGTTCACGACCTGCCACTCGCCGCCCTTCTGCCGTGCGGTCCAGACGGACGCCCGCTGCCCGTCGGCGGCGACCGCGCGTGCGGCGTGGAACTCGACGCGGGCGACGGGCGCCCCGGCCCGGCCGGCGACGAAGTCCGGTGACAGGACGTGGACGGGGACCGTGCCGCCCTCGATACGGGGCTGGGCCGCCGCCCTGGTCACGGCGCCGTCGCGGGCGAAGAACCGGGACAGCGTGTCGAGCGTCGCGCGGTCCTCGACCGCGTCGCCGGGTGTCGGGGCGGCGGAGGCAGGAGGCGCGGCGAGCGCGAGCAGGGCCGCCGCGGCGAGTGCGGTGGTGGTCGTGACGGCGGCGGTGCGCCGCCCTCTCGGGTCCGTCATCCGTCTCACGCCCCGATCCGGTAGAGCGAGTGGGTCCAGGAGAACGAGTTGTTGTCGACGTACCAGGCGTGCGACGCCCAGTTGTAGCGGTCGCTGGAGGGCCACGGGTCGCCCCAGTACACCCAGCTCCGGGAGTCGTCGTAGCCGTAGATCACATGCATGTGGCCGCCGCCGCTCGACCACTGGATGCGGGTCTCGACGGGCCGGTTCGCGTTGATCTCGGTCTGGACCGTGGAGTACCGGAGCCAGCCGTTCACGTACGAGCCGGGGTTGATGCCGGCCCAGCGCAGGCCGGTCTGGACGTTGCCGAGCGTGGCCTGCCAGTTGGGGCAGTCGTAGCCCTGCTGCCGGTTGAACGCGGCGTTGCAGAACTGGTTCTGGCTGTAGTCGCGGCCGTACCAGGTCGCGATGGTGTTGCCGGCGGCGGCCCAGCACCAGTTGCTCTTCTGCTGGGCCTGCATGGTGATGCCGAGGCGCTTGTAGGCGAGTGCGGTCGGGGCGGACGGGTCGTCCTGCGGTGCCGCGGTGGCCGTGGCGGTCGGCACCGTCAGCAGGGCGGCGCAGACGGCCGCGGCGATGCCGAGGCGGCGTCTGTTCCGGTGCGGCTGCTTCGTACAGGGGTTGTGCATCGCGTTCCTCCGTTGGGGATGTGGGGAGGGAGGAGCGCGTCCGGACGCGTTGTTCGAAGCATCAATCGTTGTCGGGAACAGGTCAACGCGCTTCAATGCGGGGTGACATCGCGGTGTGAGCGCAAGTGGTTGCCCTGTGAACGACCGCGCGCCGCCCGACCTGCTCCTCGTTCCCCCGGGCGGGCCGTCGGCGGGATGTCGTACCGCCCCGTACGTGAACGTTCACTGAGGAGCCCTCGTGGGACACACCGAGGCCCAGGCCGATCTGGCGCAGCTGCTGCACACCGGTCCGTTCCATCTGGCGCTCCGCGCGGCTCTGGCGGTGCGCGGACTGCCGCTCCAGCGGGTGCAGCACCATCTGGCGCACCGGGGCATCAAGGTCGGCGTGACGAGCCTGTGCTACTGGCAGCAGGGGGCGCGGAGGCCGCAGCGGCCCGAGTCGCTGAAGGCGGTGCGGGCGCTGGAGGAGCTGCTCGAACTGCCCGGGGGCTCGCTGATCCGGCTGCTGGAGGGTGCGGCGCCGGGCGGCGACGGGGCGGTGGGTGGGGCCGGTGGTTCGGGTGGGTCTGGTGGGCCTGGTGGCTCGGGCGGGCCCGGTGGTCCGGGTGGTCCGGGCGGGCCTGGTGGCTCCGGCGGGCGGCGCGGCGATGTGGTGGTGCGGCCGGCGGCCCGCTCGTACCGGTCGCTGGTCGAGGCGTCGGGGGTGGTGGAGAGGCTGATCGCGGGCCTGGGGTGGCCGGCGGACGGGGGGCTGCACACGGTGGGGCACCACGAGCGGGTGCGGATCGGTGCGGCGCGCGAGCTGGTGGGGCGGGACTCGCTGCACGTGGTGCGGGCGCACCGGGACGGCGTTGACCGCTACCTGGCCATTCACCACGGGGACCCGGGGTGCGAACCGGAGCGGGTCGCGGTGGTGGCGGGCGACAACTGCCGTACGGGGCGGGTGCGTACGGACCGGGCGACCGGCGTGGTGATCGCGGAGCTGCTGTTCGACGCGCGGCTGCGGGCCGGGGACACGTACGTCTTCGGCTACGGCTTCGAGGACGGTACGGGCGGGCAGAGCGCCGAGTACGTGCGCGGGTTCAGTTTCGCGGGCGGGCAGTACGTGCTCCAGGTCGCGTTCCACGAGGACGCGCTGCCGGTGCGGTGCCGCCGGTTCGCGCAGGCGTCGGCGGGGTCGCCGCGCGGGGCGCGGGGCGACCTGACGCTGAGCGGGCTGCACCGCACGGTGCACCTGGTGGAGCAGGGCGTGCGGCCCGGGCTCCTGGGCATCGACTGGGCCTGGGCGTAGCCGGGGTCAGGCCTGCGGGCCCGCGATCAGCTTGCCGTCCTTGACGGTGACGGGGACCTCCGGCAGCGGCACGGTCGCCGGGCCCTTGAGTGCCTTGCCGGTCGTGACGTCGAAGCGGCTGCCGTGGCAGGGGCAGTTGCCCTCGTTCTCCTCGATCTTGTCGAGGAGGCAGCCCGCGTGGGTGCACTGGGCGCTGAACGCCTTGTACTGGCCCTGGGCCGGGCAGTGCACGAGGACGCGCTGCTCCCGGTACAGCCGCGCCCCGCCGACGGGGACCTCGTCCGCGGCGCCCAGGGGCACGGGCGCTGTCGGTGTGGGCGTCCGGGCGTGGCCCAGCTTGGACTCCGTGGAGCAGGCGGCCGCGCCGAGTCCCGCGGCACCGGCGAGCGCGGCGCCTTTCAGCACGGTACGGCGGGTGGCGGGCAGGCCGGACATGGGTGCTCCACGGGGGTGCGACGGACGTCGGGGTACGGACCTGACGATACCGACGCGTATCGCCGGGCCCTCAGGCAGGGTGAGCCGAACGCCCGGCAGGCCGGGGGCGCCCCGCACGCACGGGGCGCCCCTGCCTGGCTCAGGCCTTGCGGGCGCGGGTCGCGGTCTTGCGCGCGGCACTCTTGCGGGGCGCCTTCACCGGGGTCGCGTCGCTGATCTTCTCCGGCTCCAGGATGTCGCGCAGGAACTTGCCCGTGTGGCTCGCCGGGACGCCCGCGACCTGCTCGGGGCTGCCCTCGGCGACGACGAGGCCGCCGCCGCTGCCGCCCTCGGGGCCCATGTCGACGACCCAGTCGGCGGTCTTGATGACGTCCAGGTTGTGCTCGATCACGATGACCGTGTTGCCCTTGTCGACGAGGTTGGACAGCACCTTGATCAGCTTCGAGATGTCCTCGAAGTGCAGACCCGTCGTCGGCTCGTCCAGGACGTAGACCGTGCGGCCCGTGGAGCGCTTCTGGAGCTCGCTGGCGAGCTTGACGCGCTGTGCCTCACCGCCCGACAGGGTCGGCGCGGACTGGCCGAGCCTGACGTACCCGAGGCCCACCTCGTTGAGCGTCCTGAGGTGGCGGGAGATCGTCGGGACGGCCTCGAAGAAGTGCAGGGCCTCCTCGATGGGCATGTCCAGGACCTCGGCGATGGACTTGCCCTTGTAGTGGACCTCCAGGGTCTCCCGGTTGTAGCGCGCGCCGTGGCAGACCTCGCACGGCACGTACACGTCCGGCAGGAAGTTCATCTCGATCTTGATGGTGCCGTCGCCGGAGCAGTTCTCGCAGCGGCCGCCCTTGACGTTGAAGGAGAACCTGCCCGGCAGGTAGCCGCGGACCTTGGCCTCCATCGTCTCGGCGAACAGCTTGCGGACGTGGTCGAAGACACCCGTGTACGTGGCCGGGTTGGAGCGCGGCGTGCGGCCGATGGGCGACTGGTCGACGTGGACGACCTTGTCGACGAGGTCGTCGCCGTCCACGCGCGTGTGGCGCCCGGGTACGGACTTGGCGCCGTTCAGCTCGCGTGCCAGGTGCGTGTACAGGATGTCGTTGACCAGCGTCGACTTGCCGGACCCGGACACTCCGGTGACGGCCGTGAGCACGCCGAGCGGGAACGCCACGTCGATGTCGCGCAGGTTGTTCTCGCGGGCGCCGTGCACGGTGAGCCGGCGGGCGGGGTCCACAGGGCGGCGGATGTCGGGCACCGGGATGGACTTCTTGCCGGCCAGGTACTGCCCGGTCATCGACTCCTTGTTGGCGAGGAGCTGCTTCAGGGGCCCGGAGTGGACGACCTTGCCACCGTGCTCACCGGCGCCGGGGCCGATGTCGACGACCCAGTCGGCCACCTTGATGGTGTCCTCGTCGTGCTCGACGACGATGAGCGTGTTGCCCATGTCACGGAGCCGTACGAGGGTCTCGATGAGCCGGTGGTTGTCGCGCTGGTGCAGGCCGATGGACGGCTCGTCCAGCACGTACAGCACGCCCACCAGGCCGGAGCCGATCTGTGTGGCGAGCCGGATGCGCTGGGCCTCGCCGCCGGAGAGGGTGCCGGCCGCGCGGTTCAGCGACAGGTAGTCGAGGCCGACGTCGACCAGGAAGCGCAGCCGCTCGTTGACCTCCTTCAGCACCCGCTCGGCGATCTTCTTGTCGCGGGCGTTGAGGGTGAGCCGGCCGAGGAAGTCGGCGCACTCGCTGATGGACATGGCGGAGACGTCAGCGATGGACTTCTCCATGATCGTGACGGCGAGGACGATCGGCTTGAGGCGGGTGCCCTCACAGGTGGGGCAGGGCACCTCGCGCATGTAGCCCTCGAAGCGCTCGCGGCTGGAGTCGCTCTCGGCCTCGCTGTGGCGCCGCTTCACGAAGGAGACCGCGCCTTCGAAGGCGGGGGTCGTGTAGGCCCGCTCCCTGCCGTACCGGTTGCGGTAGCGCACCTCGACCTGGGTCTTGTGGCCGTACAGCAGGGCCTTCCTGGCCCGCTGCGGCAGGCCGGCCCACGGGATGTCCGTACGGAAGCCGAGGGCGTCGGCGAGGCCGCCGATGAGCCGCCCGAAGTACTCCTTGGTGTGGCCGTGCGACCAGGGGTGGATGGCGCCCTCGTCGAGGGACCGGTCCTCGTCGGGGACGATCAGCTCCGGGTCGACCTCCATGCGCGTGCCGATGCCGGTGCAGTCGGGGCAGGCGCCGAAGGGCGAGTTGAAGGAGAACGAGCGGGGTTCGAGCTCTTCGAAGGACAGGTCGTCGTACGGGCAGTACAGGTGCTCCGAGTACATGCGCTCGCGGTCGGGGTCGTCCTCGGGGAGGTCGACGAAGTCGAGCACGACCATGCCGCCGGACAGGCCGAGCGCGGTCTCCACGGAGTCGGTGAGCCGGCGCTTGGCGCTGTCCTTCACGGTGAGGCGGTCGACGACCACCTCGATGGTGTGCTTCTCCTGCTTCTTCAGCGTGGGCGGCTCGGTCAGCTGGACGGTCTTCCCGTCCACCCGGGCGCGGCTGTAGCCCTTGGTCTGGAGGTCCGCGAAGAGGTCGACGAACTCGCCCTTGCGCTCGCGCACCAGCGGCGACAGCACCTGGAAGCGGCTGCCCTCGGGGAGCTCCAGGACCTTGTCCACGATCGCCTGGGGCGACTGGCGGGAGATCGGCCGGCGGCACTCCGGGCAGTGCGGCTTGCCGATGCGCGCGAAGAGCAGGCGCAGGTAGTCGTAGACCTCGGTGATGGTGCCGACCGTGGAGCGCGGATTGCGCGAGGTCGACTTCTGGTCGATCGAGACGGCCGGTGAGAGGCCCTCGATGAAGTCGACGTCGGGCTTGTCCATCTGGCCGAGGAACTGCCGGGCGTACGAGGACAGCGACTCGACGTAGCGGCGCTGGCCCTCCGCGAAGATCGTGTCGAACGCGAGGGACGACTTGCCCGACCCGGAGAGACCGGTGAAGACGATGAGCGAGTCGCGCGGCAGGTCGAGCGAGACGTTTTTCAGATTGTGCTCGCGCGCGCCACGGACGATGAGACGGTCGGCCACGCCGGTCCGCACCTTTCTTGAGATGAGCGGGGGCACAGCCCCCGTCCCAGACTGTTCCAGCCTATGGGGGCCGCCAGATGGATGAATGCCTGACTTTCAAGGATGCCTCCACCGAGCGTATAGCACGTGCATTCGATTTTGGTCCGCGCTCCACCACCTTCACCCGATCGAGTGGCGGCGCTAGGGTCAGCAGCATGATCGATCACGCACATGACCTGGCCTCGGTACGCGAGGCGACCGACCGGCTGCTCAGCGCGGCCGCCGCACTCGACGACGCCGCCGTCGCCGCGCCGTCCCGCCTGCCGGGCTGGACCCGCGGCCACGTCCTGGCCCACCTGGCCCGCAACGCGGACGCCCTGGTGAACGTGCTCCAGGGCCGGCCCATGTACGTCAGCGGCGAGGCCCGCGACGCCGACATCGAGCGCGGTGCCCCGCGCCCCCTGGACGCCCAGCTCGCCGACCTGCGTGAGACGGCCGCCCGCTTCCAGGCCGAGGGCGACGCCCCGGCCGACTGGAGCCGCACCGTGGAGCTCCGCAACGGTGTGACGGACCAGGCGGCCCGGGTGCCGTTCCGCCGCCTCGTCGAGGTCGAGCTGCACCATGTGGACCTGGGCGTCGGCTACGAGCTGGAGGACCTGCCGAAGGAGTTCACCGAGCGCGAGATCGACTTCCTGACGGACCGGTTCGCCGGACACCAGGACGTGCCCGCGACCACGGTGACCGCCGACGACGGCCGTACGTGGACCACCGGCGGCGGCGCCGCGGGCGGCCCTGTGGAGGTGCGCGGCACGGCGGCCGATCTGCTCGGGTGGCTCGCCGGGCGGCGCGACGGCTCCGCCCTGTCGGTCTCGGGCGGCCCGCTCCCGGCGCTGCCGCCGCTGTAGGCCGCCCGCTCCCAGGCCCCGGCGATAGGCTGATCCCATGACGTACAGCGGAGCGGTGAAGGTCGGCGGTCCCGCGGATGTGCACGAGCTGGCGGACCTGATCGTCTCGAAGGTCGCGGTCGGCCCGATGGACAACAACGCGTATCTGCTGCGCTGCCGGACCACCGGCGAGCAGCTCCTGATCGACGCGGCGCACGACCCCCGGACGCTGCTCCAGCTGATCGGTGACGACGGCATCGCGTCCGTCGTCACCACCCACCGCCACCACGACCACTGGGGCGCGCTCGCCGACGTCGTCGCCGCCACGGGCGCCCGTACGTACGCCGGGCGGTACGACGCCGCGGGCATCGACGTCCCGACCGACGTCCTGGTGGAGGACGGCGACACGGTCCGCGTCGGCCGCGTCGAGCTCACAGCCCGTCATCTGCGGGGCCACACGCCCGGTTCCATCGTGCTGGTCTACGACGACCCGCACGGCCACCCGCATGTCTTCACGGGCGACTGCCTGTTCCCGGGCGGCGTCGGCAACACCTGGAAGGACCCGGAGGCGTTCGCCTCCCTGCTGCACGACGTGGAGACCAAGCTGTTCGACGTGCTGCCGGACGAGACCTGGATCTACCCGGGCCACGGCAAGGACACCACGCTCGGCGACGAGCGCCCGCAGCTGCCGGAGTGGCGCGCGCGGGGCTGGTGATCCCGGCACCCTGACCACGCACCACGCACCACGCACCACGCGCCCGATCCGGCCACGTGCCATCCCCGCGCCTCCACGCGCCCCGTAACGGGCGTGCGCGCTGGGTAGTTGGCGCGACATGCGCCACAGTCATACCCATCCGGACCGCCGCACCGATCGTGCCCAGGGCCGGACGCCGCCGTCGATGGCGCGGCTCGCCGCCGCGTCGCTCGCCGGGACGGCCATCGAGTTCTACGACTTCTTCGTCTACGGGACGGCCGCCGCGCTGGTACTCGGCCCCCTGTTCTTCCCGACGTTCTCGCCGGTGGCCGGGACGCTCGCCGCGTTCGGCACGTTCGCCGTCGGGTTCGTGTCCCGCCCGCTCGGGTCGGTGCTTTTCGGCCATATCGGCGACCGTTACGGGCGGAGGCCGGTGCTCTTCGCGTCGCTGGGGCTCACGGGCGCGGCGACGGTCGCGGTCGGGTGCGTCCCGTCGTACGCGACGCTCGGCGTGGCGGCTCCGGCGCTGCTGCTGGTGCTGCGCTTCCTGCAGGGGCTCGGCCTCGGCGGCGAGTGGGGCGGGGCCGTGCTGCTGACCGCCGAGCACGCTCCGGAGCGGCGGCGCGCCCTGTGGGCGTCGTTCCCGCAGATCGGGCCTTCGGTCGGGTTCCTGCTGGCGAACGGGGTGATGCTGGCCCTGTCGGCGGGGCTGAGCGATGCCGCGTTCCGGGAGTGGGGGTGGCGGGTGCCGTTCTGGGCGGCGGGGCTGCTCGCGCTGGGCGGACTGCTGCTGCGCACGTCACTGGCGGAGACCCCGCAGTTCCAGGAGCTCGCCGAGACCGGGACGCGGGCGAGCGCGCCGCTGGTGGAGGTGGTGCGCCGGCACTGGCGGCTGGTGCTGCTGACGGCGGGGGCGCTGGCGGTCGGGTACGCCGTGTTCTACGCGGTGTCGACGTGGGCGCTGGCGTACGGCACGGAGCGGCTCGGGGTGAGCCGTACGGTGATGCTGGTGTGCGTGATGGCGGCGGTGGCTGTCAAGGGGGCCCTGACGCCGTTCGCCGCGATGCTGGGCGACCGGTACGGGCGGCGGCCGATGTGCCTGGCCGGGTGCGCCGCGTCGGCGCTGTGGACGTTCCCGATGGTGGGGCTGCTGCACACGGGGCGGCCGGTGCTGATGTTCCTCGGGTTCCTCGGGTCGCTGCTGGCGTTCATCACGATGTTCTCGGTCGTCGCCGCGTATCTGCCGGAGCTGTACGAGCCGCGGGTGCGGTGCACGGGTGCGGCGGTCGGCTACAACCTGGCCGGGGTGCTGGGCGGGGCGCTGACGCCGATGGTGGCGACGGCGGCCTCGGGTGGCGCGGGGCCGCCGTGGGGCGTCGCCGCCTATCTGACGGGGATCGCCCTGTTGAGCCTCGGCTGCTTCGCGCTGCTGCCGGAGACCCTGCCGTCGCCGGTGGCGGCGGCGCGGGAGCCGGCGGAGGAGGCCGCCGCCGTCTGACGGGCGGGCTCAGCTCGGGTATTCCTCGAGGACGTCGCAGTTGACGAACTTCGTCGGCCGGGTGCACAGGGCTTCCAGGCGCCCGGCCATCTCGGACGTGCGGGGGTCGTCGCTGTTGCGCATGGCCTCGTCGTACGAGTTGAACGTGACCACGGCGTAGTAGCGGTTGGGGTTGTCACGGTCCTTCAGGAGGACACTGCTGGTGGGGCTGTAGTCGCGGCGCTCCGCCTCGTCGTCCCACTCGCCCATCACGCCGCGCATCTCGTCCACGCGCTCGGTCTCGAAGTCTACGATCTGGATGAACTTCATGGCGTCCACGCAAACACCGGCCGGGTGACCCGGCAACCCGGCCGGTGCGGCGCGTACGCCAGGCGGGGGTCAGACCCGCGTGGACTCCTGCTCGCGCTCTTCGGCGGCCGTCTGCCGCCGGGCCGCCACCAGGCTGGTGATGGTGGTGATGACGAGGACTCCGCAGATGACGCCGAGGGACACCGGAATGGAGATCTCGGGGACGTGCACCCCGGACTCGTGCAGGGCGTGCAGGATGAGCTTCACGCCGATGAAGCCGAGGATCACGGACAGGCCGTAGCTGAGGTGGACCAGCTTCTGGAGCAGTCCGCCGATGAGGAAGTACAGCTGGCGCAGGCCCATCAGCGCGAAGGCGTTCGCCGTGAACACGATGTACGGGTCCTGGGTCAGGCCGAAGATCGCGGGGATGGAGTCGAGGGCGAACAGCAGGTCCGTGGTGCCGATGGCGAGCATGACCACGGCGAGCGGGGTCAGGATGCGCTTGCCGTTGTCGCGGAGGGAGAGCTTGGTGCCGTGGTAGCGGTCGGCGACGCCGAAGCGCTTCTCGATGGACTTGAGGAGGCGGTTCTCCTCGTACTCCTCGTCCGGCTCGTCGGTGGAGGCCTCCTTGACGAGCTTCCACGCGGTGTAGATCAGGAACGCGCCGAAGATGTAGAAGACCCAGGAGAAGTTGGCGATGATCGCGGCGCCGGCGGCGATGAATCCGGCCCGCATGACCAGGGCTATCAGCACACCGACGAGGAGGACGCGCTGCTGGAGGTGTGACGGCACGGCGAACTTCGCCATGATCAGCACGAAGACGAAGAGGTTGTCGACGCTGAGCGACTTCTCGGTGATGTAGCCCGCGAAGAACTCGCCGGACGCCTGGTTCTCGCCTGCGAACAGCAGGCCGAGGCCGAACGCGGCGGCGAGGACGATCCAGACGACCGTCCAGATGCCGGCTTCCTTGACCGACACGTCATGGGGCTTGCGCCCGATGAAGAAGTCGACCGCGATCAGGGCGAGCAGACCGAGAACGGTCACCACCCAGACAGTCATCGAAACGTCCACTGTGCCTCCGGCTTCGTACGGCTACTGATCAGCGTCGTCGCTGCCGGAGGTCTCTTCCACCCGAGCGGCACCGTCGGCAACGGCGCGCGCGACGGGCCGGCGCCCCGGGACCGGTCTCGTGTCCGACCGGTCCGTACTGACGGGAACGCCGCGTGTGGGAGTACTCCCCTCCGCGTTGCAGGCAACCGTACCCGAAGCACCAAGAGAAGGTAAAGGGGAACCAAAAGGAAGCTCAAAGTGGCAGTTCAGCGGCCCCAATTGCGGCGGGCTTCGGCCACCTCGCCGAGCACCTGCCGGAGGATCGCGCTGCCGGCCGGGATCCTGGGGGGCTCGTACGTCCAGGAGTGGCCCACCCACGGGTCGGCCAGGTGGTCGTCCGGCACGGGCGTGACGCGCAGCAGCGAGCGCCACAGCGGGTCGAGGACCGGCCCGTACGCGGAGGCCTCCTCGCGGTCGGCGACCATCATCAGGTGCACGCCCACGGCCGGGCCCTCGTCGGCGAGGTAGCGGAGCTGGGTGACGGCTCGGTCGTCGAAGCCGTGCGGGAAGTCGTTGACGACCAGGAGCTGTTCGGCGGTGTCGAGGTCCGGCGGGAGCGCGTCGGCGCCCGCGCCGCCGCGGACGGCCATCTGCACCAGGTCCACACGCTGGGTCAGCCGGGACAGGACGGTGGCCACTCCCCCGGCGCCGGTGGCCGGGGGTGCGGCGAGGGCGCCCGAAGCGGTGAGCGGCGCGAAGGCGTCGGCGGCCGCGCCCGCCGGGTCGATGACGTGGACGGTGAACTCGCCGGGCGGGTAGACGGCCAGCATCCGCGCGGTGTGCGCGACGGCCGTGTCGAGGGCGAGGCGGCGCAGCTCGGCCTCGTCCGTGAACAGGGCCTCCTGGGAGCCGCGGCGCCCCCGGTCCACCCACAGGCCGCGTTCCAAGGGCAGCCGGAGCAGCATGGGGATGCGCAGCTCGGGGCGCTCGGGGAGGTGGAGGTCACCCAGGCGCACGGCCATGGGGATCTCCATGGGGACGCGGTAGGCGTGCCAGACGGGGTTGTCCCAGCGGGCGAACGCGGGCGGGAGCGCGGGCTCGACGACGTCGGACTCGGCGGCGAGCTGGGCGAGGTCCCGGTCCAGGGCATCCTGGGCCCGGTCGGTGAGCTCCTGGCACCTGGCGCGGGCGGCCGCGCGGGCGGCGTCACCGGCGGAGCCGATGCGGCTGCGCGGGTCGGACAGGACGCGGTCGAGCTCCTGGTCCATGCGGGACTCCGCGAAGTCGACGGCGCTGCGGTAGGCGGCGGCCGCCCGGGCCAGGTCCTCGAACATGCCCCAGACCTGGTTGTAGAG
>NZ_JABWDV010000462.1 GCF_013362995.1 Streptomyces sp. TRM64462
TGGCCGGCGCCGAACGCGCAGAACACCGAGGCGTCGCACGGCTCCGCGCTGGGCGACGAGGAGGTGGCGGCCACCAAGCGCGTCCTGGGCTTCGACCCGGAGCAGACCTTCGAGGTCTCGGACGAGGTCATCGCGCACACGCGCCGCGCCCTGGACCGTGGCCGTGAGGCCCGCGCCGCCTGGGAGAAGGACCTCCAGGAGTGGCGCGCCGCCAACGCGGAGCGCGCCGCCGAGTTCGACCGGATCGCCGCGGGCGAGCTGCCGAAGGGCTGGGAGGAGAAGCTCCCGGTCTTCGAGGCGGGCAAGGGCGTCGCGACGCGTGCCGCGTCCGGCAAGGTCCTCCAGGCGCTGGGCGGGGTCATCCCGGAGCTGTGGGGCGGTTCGGCCGACCTGGCGGGCTCCAACAACACGACGATCGACAAGACGTCGTCGTTCCTGCCGAAGGGCAATCCGCTGCCGGAGGCCGACCCGTACGGCCGCACGATCCACTTCGGTATCCGTGAGCACGCGATGGCCGCCGAGATGAACGGCATCGCGCTGCACGGCAACACGCGCATCTACGGCGGCACCTTCCTGGTGTTCTCCGACTACATGCGCAACGCGGTCCGGCTGTCGGCGCTGATGCACCTGCCGGTGACGTACGTGTGGACACACGACTCGATCGGTCTCGGCGAGGACGGCCCGACCCACCAGCCGGTGGAGCACCTGGCCTCGCTGCGTGCCATCCCGGGCCTGAACCTGGTCCGCCCGGCCGACGCCAACGAGACCTCCATCGCCTGGCGCGAGATCGTCAAGCGGCACACCCGCGTGTTCGGCAAGGGCGCCCCGCACGGCCTCGCGCTGACCCGCCAGGGTGTGCCGACGTACGACTGGAACGAGGACGCGGCCAAGGGCGGGTACGTTCTGTTCGACGCCGAGGGTGGCGACGCTCAGGTCGTGCTGATCGGCACCGGCTCCGAGGTGCACGTGGCCGTCGAGGCGCGGGAGCAGCTGCAGGCGGCGGGCGTCCCGACCCGTGTGGTCTCGATGCCGTGCGTCGAGTGGTTCGAGGAGCAGGACCAGGCGTACAAGGACACCGTCCTGCCGCCGTCCGTGAAGGCGCGGGTCGCGGTCGAGGCCGGGATCGGTCTCACTTGGCACAAGTACGTCGGAGACGCCGGCCGGATCGTCTCCCTGGAGCACTTCGGCGCCTCCGCCGATGGCAACTTCCTCCTGCGCGAGTACGGCTTCACCCCGGAGGCCGTGGTGGCCGCCGCGCGGGACTCACTTGGCGCGACAGAGCGCTGAGGCACACGGACATGACTGTTGGAGACCCTCATATGACCGATGCACTCAACCGCCTTTCCGAGGAAGGCGTCGCGATCTGGCTGGACGACCTCTCGCGTCAGCGGATCACGTCCGGCAGCCTGGCCGAGCTGATCGATCAACAGCACGTGGTCGGTGTCACCACCAACCCGTCCATCTTCCAGAAGGCGATCTCTGAGGGCCACGGTTACGACCAGCAGTTCGCCGACCTCGCCGCCCGCAAGGTCACCGTGGAAGAAGCGATCCGCATGATCACGACGGCGGACGTGAGGGACGCCGCCGACATCCTGCGCCCGGTCTTCGACGCGACGCAGGGCCAGGACGGCCGGGTCTCCATCGAGGTGGACCCGCGCCTGGCCCACGACACGGCGGCGACCATCGCCGAGGCCAAGCACCTGGCCTGGCTCGTGGACCGCCCCAACACGCTCATCAAGATCCCGGCCACCCAGGCGGGTCTGCCGGCGATCACCGAGGTCATCGGCCTCGGCATCAGCGTGAACGTGACGCTGATCTTCTCGCTGGAGCGGTACCGCGAGGTCATGGACGCCTACCTGGCCGGTCTGGAGAAGGCCCGCGAGCGCGGCCTCGACCTCTCCAAGATCCACTCCGTGGCGTCCTTCTTCGTGTCCCGCGTGGACACCGAGATCGACAAGCGGCTCGACGCCCTCGGCACCGACGAGGCCAAGGCGCTGCGCGGCAAGGCCGCCCTGGCCAACGCACGTCTGGCGTACGAGGCGTACGAGGAGGTGTTCGGCTCGGAGCGCTGGGCGGCCCTGGGCAGGGCGCAGGCCAACAAGCAGCGTCCGCTGTGGGCCTCGACCGGTGTGAAGGACCCGGCGTACAAGGACACCCTGTACGTCGTCGACCTGGTCGCCCCCGGCACGGTCAACACCATGCCCGAGGCCACCCTGAAGGCCACCGCCGACCACGGCGAGGTCGCCAGTGACACCGTGCGCGGCACGTACGAGCAGTCGCGTGCCGAACTGGCTGCCGTGGCCAAGCTGGGCATCAGCTACGACGACGTGGTCCAGCTCCTGGAGGACGAGGGCGTCGACAAGTTCGAGGCGTCCTGGAACGACCTGCTCAAGTCGACCGAGAAGGAACTGCGGCGCCAGGCGCTGCACGGCGCCACGACGTCCGGAAGGTAGCCGGCTGCCTGGGCAGGCCGAGCGTTTCGACCGCTAGCGCCACCACCACCTTCGGCCGAGGACCGGCAGCACGCGCGGAAGCGTGCTGACCGGTCCTTCGTCATGTACGCGGCACGGGAACAGGGAAATCAAGCACAGAAAACCATTGCGCAAAGCATTGCGCTTGGATCCGCGATGTCGGATGCTCTTCCAGACCACTCGTTGGCGCGACCGATCCGGTCGGTGCCCGGCGCTGATCTCTGGAGGGCACGCTGGCCCCTGCTTACCTTCCGGTCGGTACGCCGCCGCCCTCGCGTTGCCGCACCGGGGATCCACCACCGGGACCGACGCTCCTGGTCGAACCGCGTGGGCGGGGGCCCTGAAACTGGGTCCTCCGTCCTGGCGAGGGGAGCCCAATCAGTCGAGGCGCTGGTCACACTCGCCGTCAGGTCGCACGACGGGCCTCCCGGCGTGGACGTCGGGCGGCTGCGGGATAGACCGCATGTTCGCCCCGTGCCATGCCGTCGCAGCGCGCCGCATCTTCCCTCCAAAACAAGGAAGTTGATGCGGTCGGGTCTCAACTCCCGTTCAAGTCTCGCTTCCCTGCCCGATGCCGATGCCGATGCCGATGCCGATGCCGACGGCCGACGCCCGACTCGGCCGAAGTCCTCAGCCCGGGGTCGACGGGTGCATCCGGTCGGACATGAGTCGGCAGGTCGGCGTGAAGTGGCCGCCACACGCGGAATGCCGTGGCGGCCGCAGGTTCACATGAAACCCCTGACAAGGAATGCGGCGGATCCATGCAACTTGCTACTGACACGACCAGACAGCCGTCCAGAGGGAAAACCAAGGGCTCGCCCGTGGCCGTGGTCGCCCTGATCGCGGCCATGTCCGGCCTGCTCTTCGGATATGACACCGGTATCATCGCGACGGCACTCCCCGGGATCAGTGAGTCGTACCACCTCGTCACCGAGGGTGACAAGCAGATCATCACATCCGCGTTGCTCCTCGGCGCCGTGTTCAGCGCACCGTTCACCAGCTACCTCTGCGACCGGTACGGTCGCAAACCGATGCTGCTGCTGATCGCAGCGCTCTTCATCGTGACGACGCTGGCCTGCGCCGTTCGGACCACTCCCACCGTCCTCACCGTGGCCCGCTTCTTCCTGGGGCTGGCAATCGGCGCCGCCAGCGGCGCGGCGCCGATCTACATCTCGGAGATGTCACCCGCGAAGCGACGTGGCCGGCTCGTCGTGCTCTTTCAGCTCATGATCATGATCGGGATCGTGTGCGCCCACTTCACCGGCTACTTCATCGGACACGAGGCCTGGCAGTGGCTGATCGGCTTCGGAGCCCTTCCCGCGCTGGTGATGCTCGTCGGTGTCACGCTCCTCCCCGAGAGCCCGCGATGGCTGTATGCCCACGGCATGGTCGAGAAGGCGCAGGCCGTGCTGCTCA
Source organism: Streptomyces sp. TRM64462 (assembly GCF_013362995.1). Taxonomy (GTDB): domain Bacteria; phylum Actinomycetota; class Actinomycetes; order Streptomycetales; family Streptomycetaceae; genus Streptomyces. The sequence goes on from NZ_JABWDV010000462.1 coordinate 3,888, forward strand.
AGCTGCGCGGCGACCGCGAGCAGGTCGAATGCGAACTCGGCGGAATGGCGCAGGCGGTCGCCGAGGAGCGGCAGGCGAACACCGGCTCCTGGCGCGAGTTCTTCTCGGCGCGCGTGCGTCCGGCAGTGATCCTCGGTGGCGGCGTCGCCATGTTCTCGCAGATCACGGGCAACAACGCGCTCGTCTACTACATGCCGACCGTCTTCCACGACCTCGGGTTCTCGGAGGACGCCTCCGTCCTCATGCCGGCCTTCGGCGCGGTCGGCGTGATGATCATGACGTTCGCGGGGAGCTACCTCGTCGACACCGTCGGCCGGCGCAAATACCTGCTGATCATGGTCCCGATCTCAATCCTGTCCTTCATCGTGATCGCACTGCTGCTGGGCCAGGGCAGCGACGCCACCCAGGGCTGGAAGCTCTACGCGATCTTCGGTGCCGTGATCCTCTACATGGTCGCCAACAACGGTGCCTTCGGAGTGACGATCTGGCTGGTCAACGCCGAGGTCTATCCGATGAAGCTACGCGGCAAGGGCGGCGCCTTCGGCGCCTTCAGCCACTGGTTCTTCGACTTCATCGTCGCCGCCACCACGCTGACGCTCTTCCAGGTCCTCGGCGCGGCAGGGCCGTTCTGGCTCTTCACCGGCATCTCGGTGGTGTCCCTGGCCTTCGTCTACTTCCTGCTGCCGGAGACGAAGGGCAAGTCGCTCGAGCAGATCGAACACGAGCTCAACCAGGGACGGTTCTACCAGTTCCAGCGCCGCGGCTGACGACGATGGAGTCAAGCAGGGACACAGTCGTCTGAGCGCCGGCAACCGTGCAGCTGAGGGGCGCAGACGCGGCTACCGCTGCGTCGAGCACGTTGGGTCCCGTCTGTGCAGAGCCGCAGCATCAGACCCTCGTTCCCTGGGGGCGACGTCCCTCCCCAGGGAACGCGAGCTCATCGCTGTTCCTCCGCTGGCATACCGCCGCCGCCAAGGCGCGAGCCGACCCTGTTCTCCTGTGACAGCCTCTCCAACCTGCCGCAGAGCGGTATCCGTTACACCCTCCCCGGCGGATCGTCACCACATCCCTGACCGAGGAACGGCCACGGCGTCAGTAAGCCACCCGTCGCAGCAGCCCGGCCGTCTGCCCCGCCCCAGGAGCGACTTGCTGCGGCTCCCGCATCGTCTCAGGGCTACGCTGGGGGGGTGTCCTAACGGAGGTTGGTGGACACCAACAAGGACAACCCGGAGCGCCAGGTGCGGCTGTCGTTCCTCGGCTAGCCGCGCACTGCCCCGGACCCCAGACCGGCCAGCCGCAGCAACACGCCCTTGACCTCGGTGGCCGCCAGGGAGGCGCGTGCCGGGCCGGGGTCGGAGCAGAGGAACACCGGGCCGTCGTCGGGGGACGCCGGCAGCCTGCCGTGGCTGCCGCGCACCCGCGACGGGTCCAGGGAGACGACCTGCAGGGAGTAGCGCAGCCCCAGCCTCTTGCGGGCCAGGGTCAGGGCCGCACGTGCTTTCACCAGCGGGTCGCGATGGTCGAAATGGAGCTCGGCGGGGTCGTACCCGGGCTTCCGGTGGATGTCGACGGCTCGGGCGAAGTCCGGCGCCCGGGCGTCGTCCAGCCAGTAGTAGTAGGTGAACCACGCGTCGGGGCGGGCCACCGCCACGAGTTCGCCCGCTCGCGGATGGTGCAGTCCGTGCTTCTTCTTCCCCTGGTCGTCCAGGACCGCGTCGACTCCGTCCAGCCCGTCCAGCAGATCGCGCACCCGGCTCGTGTCGGCCGGGTCCCGGACGTACACATGGGCGATCTGATGGTCCGCGACGGCGAACGCCCGCGACGCCTGCGGGTCGAGGTACTCCATGCCGTCCTGGGTGTGGACCTCCAGGAGACCGGCACGGCGCAGCGCCCGGTTGATGTCGACCGGACGGCTGACCGGAGTGATGCCGTACTCGCTGAGCACGACGACGGTGGCACCGGCCCGTTCGGCTGCGTCGAGCAGCGGCGCGAGCTCCCTGTCCAGCTCGCGCGCGGCCTGGACCGCCCGGGGGCCGAACGGGTCGTGGCGTTGCAGCGCGTAGTCGAGGTGCGGGACGTACACCAGTGTCAGATCGGGCCGGTGCCGGTGCAGCAGATGACGGGCGGCGCCGATGATCCACCGGGAGGACGCGATTCCGGCTTTCGGCCCCCAGTAGGAGAACAGCGGGAACGGTCCGCCCCGGCGCGTGAGTTCGTCGTGGAGCTCCGGCGGCCGGGTGTAGCAGTCCGGCTCCTTGCGGCCGTCGGCGTAGTAGATGGGACGCGGGGTGACCGTCCAGTCCACGTCCGCTCCCATCGCGTACCACCAGCAGACGTTGGCCACGGTGTAGCCGGGCCGCTCCTTGCGAGCGGCGTCCCAGAGCTTTTCGCCCGCGACGAGGCGGTTGCTCTGACGCCACAGCAGTACCTCGCCCAGCTCGCGGAAGTACCAGCCGTTGCCGACGGCGCCGTGTTCGGACGGGGCAGCGCCGGTGAGGAAGGTGGACTGCATCGAGCAGGTCACCGCCGGCAGGACCGGGTCGAGGCGGGCGCCGAAGCCCTGCGTACGCAGAGCCGAGAGCCGGGGCATCGAGGACAGCAACCGGGGAGTCAGGCCCACGGCGTTCACGACGACGAGCCGCTTCACGACATGATCTCCTTCACGCCGAGCGAGGACAGGGCGTCGCGCGTCCAGGCGAGTTCGGCGGCGATGCCGTCCAGCAGTTCGCCCCGGGTGGGACCCTCCGGGAGCACGGACCACGTGTACGTCTCGACGTCGACGTGGTCCGTCAGCGCGGCCTGACCGCCGAGCAGGACGTCCAGGGTGGCCAGGAGTTCGCTCTGCGTGGACCGGAGCGGCGGGGCGAGCGCGGCGTGCACCGGTACGTGGTAGTGGACGCGCCAGGGACCGTCCCCGGGCAGGGCGCCGGCCAGTGCGTCCGGCAGGTCGTCGGCACGCAGGACGTGGTTGCCGCCCGCGTGCTCCCGGGTCTGGTGCAGGAAGCGCTCCTCGGCGAACCGCCCGAGGGCGACGCGGGCCGCGGGCGTGGTGGGGGAGTCGACGTGCAGGGCGCAGGACGCCTGCGCCTTGACCACGGGCACTCCGTGGGCCGCCAGCGCGTCACACGCCTCGGCCGGGTCTTCGAACTCGGTGGCCAGGTGGCAGGCGTCGAGGCACAGCCCGATCAGATCCGTCGGCACGTGCCTCCGGAGCGCCGTGGCCGCGCCGACGTTCTCCATCACACAGCCGGGTTCGGGTTCCAGGCCGACGCGGATCGTACGGCCGGTCTCGGCGCGGATCGCCGAGAGCCCTTCGGCCAGCAGGCCAAGGTGCCGGTGCGCGCGTTCGGCCCGGTGCGGGGACCACGGCGTACGCCAGGCGAGGGGCAGGGTGGAGACGCTGCCGCGCACCGCGTCGGAGGGGAGCAGTCCGGCGAGGATCCGGGCGCAGTCGAGCGTGTACTCCAGCCTTTCCCGGGCGGTCCAGTCGGGGCGGTAGACGGACTTCTTCACCGGTGCGCCCGTGTGGAAGCCGGCGTAGGGGAAGGCGTTGAGCGTGACCACTTCCAGGCCGCGTCGTTCGAGTTCGTCGCGGAGCAGGGGGAGCGCCCCGGGATCGTCCAGCAGTCGGGTGGCCACCGTGCGGGCGAGCCAGAGGCCGAGTCCGAGCCGGGGGGTGCCGAGCCGCTCCCTGACGGGTTCGGCGAAGTCGGCGAGTTGGCTCAGCACCCCGTCCAGGTCCTCGGCGGGATGGACATTGGTGCAGTAGGAGAGGTGGACGACGGTGCCGTCGGGGTGGCGGAGTCGCATGCGATCACTCCCCGCCGCGCTTGATCGTGTTGTCCCCGGGACCGGCGGCCCCGTCCCGCCGCGGCCGTTCCAGCTCCAGCCGCCCGCTCTGCCCGTAGAAGGAGACCGGGTTCTCCCAGAGCACCCGCCGCACGTCCTCCTCGCGGAAGCCGGAGCCGAGCATGGCCTCGCCCGTCCGGCGGGGTGTGAGGGGGTCGCTGTGCCCCCAGTCCGCGGCCGAGTTCACGAGCAGCCGTTCGGTCCCGTACCGGGTGAGCGAGGCGACAGCGCGGTCCACGCTCATCTTGGTGTCCGGGTAGACGGACATCCCCATCCAGCAGCCGCTGTCGGCGACCAGGGGGAGGGTGGGCTCGTTGAGGTGGTCGATCAGGACCCGTCCGGGTGCCATGCCCGACTCGCGGATCACGTCGAGGGTGCGTCGCGTTCCGGCCACCTTGTCCCGGTGCGGGGTGTGCACCAGGACGGGAAGGTCATACGTGAGGGCGTACTCCAGCTGGACGGCGAACGCCTTGTCCTCCGCCGGTGTCATCGCGTCGTAGCCGACCTCGCCCACGGCCACGACCCGGTCCTTCACGAGGTAGCGGGGCAGCACGTCGAGCACGCCCGCCAACCGCTCGTCGTTGGCCTCCTTGGGGTTCAGCGCGAGCGCGCAGTGGTGCTGGATGCCGAACTGCGCCGCCCGGTAGGGCTCCCAGCCCAGCAGGCTGTCGAAGTAGTCCTCGAAGGTGCCCACATGCGTACGGGGCTGCCCGAGCCAGAACGCCGGCTCGACCACGGCGCGGACGCCGGCCGCGGCCATGGCCGCGTAGTCGTCCGTGGTACGCGACGTCATGTGGATGTGGGGGTCGAAGATGTCCATGGGGTCACTCCTTCTCGGCGCCGGCCGACGTGCTGAGGAAGGGTTCGATGTCGGGAGGAACGGGCCGTCCTGCGGCCCGGCGTTCGGCGGCGAAATCCCTCAGCATCCTGAGCAGTTCGGGAGCGTCGGGCTCGGGCGGCGGGGCCACGCCGGCGAGGGGGACGCCGAGGAACACGCACTTGAGGAGGCCGTGGTGGAAGGCCGGCGGGTCGAGGTGGCGCCGGGCGTAGTCCCCGAGGGCCGCGGTGACGAGCCGGGCGTCGTTGGTGCGCAGGGCGTCCTCGACGAGCGGCACGGCCCGCGCGCCGAGGGCGTGCGGGGCGCGGAAGAAGGACAGGGAGCGCAGGACGCCGCGCCGCTCGGCGGCGTCCCCGTGCCGGTACAGCCGGGTCAGCAGGGCGGCGAGCTCGTCGCCCCGGCACGGCAGCGCGGTCAGCAGCAGGACGCGTACGGCGTCGTCGGTGGACCAGCCGGGGGCCGCCGGTCCGCCGGGCAGCGGATCGCGGGGCCCGCCGGGCAGCGGGCCGCGGCCGCAGGCCCGGCCTGCGACGGCCAGCAACGCGTCTACGCGGTCGGGCCGCTCCGCGACCGCTGCCGTGGCGTCACTCAGCCAGGCGCGGGCGGCCGCGGGCAGCCGGGCGCGGAGCGTGTCGGCAAGCGTGTCGGCAGGCGCGTCGGCCTCGGAATGCCGCGTCACCGGCGGCCTCCAGGGACCGAAGGAACCGAGAGCGCGGCCGTGGTCGCGGCCCTCGTCAGGAACTCGATGGACCGCCGCGCGGTTTCGGGCGCGTCGTGGCTGTGGCGGGGCAGTTCGACGCCGACCAGCCCGTCGTAGCCCACCTCGGCCAGGGCGGCGAGCACCGGCGGGAACGCGATCTCTCCCGTGCCGAACTCCAGATGGGTGTGGTCGCCGCGTTTCATGTCCTCGATCTGGACGTTGACCAGATGGGGTCCGGCCCTGCGGACGCACTCGGCCACCGGCTGGGGTTCCAGACAGCGGCAGTGTCCGATGTCGAGCGTCAGGCGGAACGCCTCCGGCTCGCCCAGGCGCCGGCGCAACGCGTCGAAACGGTCGAGCGTGTCGACGAACATGCCGGGTTCGGGCTCGAAACCGAGCGTGACGCCGTGCGCGGCGGCGTACGCGGTGAGTTCCTCACAGCCCGCGGTGAGGCGGTCCCATGCCTGTGCCTCGGACAGGCCAGGCGGCGCCTGACCGCTCCAGAAGGACACGACCCGGACGTCGAGGTCCGCGGCGATGAGTACGGCCCGGCGCAGCAGGTCGACGCGCAGGGCAGCGCCTTCGCCGGACAACAGGGTCGGATGGTGCTTGCGTCGCGGGTCGAGCAGATAGCGGCCGCCGGTCTCGATCACGGCGGTGAGGCCCAGGGCGTCCAGCCGGGCGGCGAGCCGGGTGAGCCGGCGGGGCAGGTCCGGAGCGAACGGGTCGAGGTGGCGGTGGTCCAGGGTCAGGCCCACCCCCTGGTAGCCGAGGTCGGCGAGGACGGCCAGGGCGTCGTCGAGCGAGTGATCGCCGAAGCCGTTGGTTCCGTAACCGAATCGGAGTCCGAGTGCCGGGATGCGGGTCGTCCGGGATGTCATGGAGAGGTGAGCCTCCTGAGTGCGCGTGCCCCGGGGCGCGGGGGCGGCGGGGAGCCGACGGCTGGGTGGGAGGGCGCTGTGCGGCGAGGGTGTCCGGTCGCGGCACGCTCGCCGGCGGTGGCGACGTGTGCGGGACCGGCATGCTCAGGGACCGGGCATGCTCAGGGACCGGGCACGCTCAGGTGGGGGCGATTCGCCGGCCCAGCGAGCGGGCCAGCGGATGGGCGGCCGCGATCAGCAGGGCCACGGCCGGGGAGCCGGAACGGGCGATGAATCCGGCCTGAAGGGGCAGCAGCGCGTGGATTCCCGCGCCGACCGCCTGCTGGACCCGGCCTGCGGAGGGGCCGCGCGACACGGCTGCCAGCGGGGGCGTGAAGCCGGCCAGGTACATGGCGGCCAGGGACGCGGAGGCCCCTCGGTCGAGGCGCCGCACGCCGGGGGCCGGAGCGGCGGCCACGGCCAGGGCGACACCGGCCGATCCGCCGATGCCGAGAGCGGCCGCGGTGGCGGTGCCCGGGCCCGGTGCCACCTCCTCCCGGCTCAGCCGCGTGATCAGCCCGGTGTGCAGCGCGACGACGCCCGCCGCGGGGAGGGCCGACCTGAGGGTCCCGCCCCCGGTGACCGCGCCGGACAGCACATCGATGCCGCGCGCGGCGCCCATGACGAACGGGCCCGCCGGTGTCGACTTGAACAGCAGGTCGTACGACCAGACGGCGGTGGACAGGGCCACCGCGGAGGTGAGGCCCCTGCGCCCGCCCGCGGCGGCGCTCAGTCCGACACCGGTGGCGGTCAGCCCGGCCGCCAGGGCGAAGGCCGCGCCGGGGCTCACCAGGCCCGAGGGAATGGGGCGTTCAGGTCGTTCCACGGCGTCGATCTCGCGGTCCGCCCAGTCGTTCAGCGCCATCCCGGCCCAGTACAGGCAGACGGAGGAGGCCGCCGCCACTGCCACCCGGGGACGGAGCCGGGCCCCCGAGGACACCATCCCGGCAAGGACGTCGCCGGGCACCGTGAGCGCCGCCGGTGCGCGGACGAGCCGTACGGCCGCGCGCAGGCGGGCGCGCCCCGTCATCGGATGCCGTCGCCGCCTCATGCGGCCGTCCGTAAGCCGCGCGCCCAGTCGACGAGGTCCGAGAACTGCCGTTCCAGGACGTGCTCATGGCCGTCGACCGGGTCCTTGAAGAAGAACCCCAGGTCGGTCATGGGCCCCGAGCGGCCCGCCCGGCAGGCTGCCGCCATCAGCCGCGCGAGGTCGAGCACGAGCGGCGCGGCGAGGGCGGAGTCACAGCCCTGCCAGGTGAACTGCAGGGACATCCGGGCACCGAGGAAGCCCTCGAAGGTGATGTGGTCCCAGGCGGTCTTCCACTCGCCCAGGGCGGGTACGTTGTGGATGTGGACGCCGCCGTCCACGGAGTGGCCGAGCGTGCTCTGCACCACCAGGGCCTTGCTGGCCGCCTTGCTGTTCACCGGGCCCGGAGCTTCGAGCGTCGCGCCGTCACCACCGCCGAGCAGGTTCGTCCCCGACCAGCTGCGCACGCGCAGCGCGCGCCGCGCGAACATCGGTGCCAGAACGGACTTCACCAGGGTCTCACCGGTCTTGCCGTCGCTGCCGGTGAACGGGACGGCGCGGAGCCGGGCCAGTTCCGTCAGGGCGGGCAGCCGGGCTCCCGTGGAAGGAGTGAAGTCCACGTAGGCGCATCCCGCTTCGAACGCCGCGTAGGCGTAGAGCGAGCTGGCGGGCAGCAGCGCGTCGCCTCCCGGTACGGAGGGCTCCCGCAGCGCCTGTCGCAGGGCGGCCAGCGACGCGTGGGCGGGGTGCGGGGATACCGGTGGTTCGGTCGAGGAGAGGTTCACCACCACCACGGTGTCGAGGTGGTTCCGCTCGCGGAACTCGACGAGATCGGCGGTCAGGCCGCGGATCACGCTGGCCGGGTCATCGGACGTGCCGTCCGTGCCCGGGCGGATGCGCGCGTTCGCGGCCTCCAGGTCGTCCGCGATCAGAGAGGGCAGACCGGCCGGCAGTACTCCATCGGCGACCAGCTCTTCGGCACGCTTGACCAGGTCCGGTCCGGCGATGTCGTGTCCGCCGCAGAGGAGTTCGTCGAAGTCCGGCAAGGGAACCCCGCGGAACGGTTCGAGGGTGGTGACACAGCCGACGGGGTCGTGTCTGCCTCTGCGGACGGCGGCCAGCCCCGCGATGACGGTGGTGGCCACGGACCCCCGTGCGCCGATCATCCACAGGCCGGTGTTCATGAGGTTCTCCTTCGTCTGGAACGGGGACGTCTTCGACCATCCGTCCGAGCGCGGGGGATCCGGCTCCGAAGCCGGGCGGCATACGGGCCGGACTGTGGCTTCCTGCGTCAACGGGAAAGGGATTCCAGGGCGTGCAGACCGCGGAGAAAGGTGGATGCGCTGCTCGATACCGCGCTGCTCGATACCGAGCTGTTCGACACCGCGCTGTCCGATACTCCCCGGAGAGTATGAAGCGGTCAAGGGAGGGTCGGCCGGGGCCCGACCGGCGTGCAGCGCCTCATGTCGACTCCTGGGTTTCGAGTTTGCGGCGGCGTTCTCCGGCTGGGCGGCCTGCCGCGGCGCGGTAGACGATGGGGCGGGCGATGGCCTGGAAGTCGACGTCGGGGTCCAGGCGGCGGACCGTTTGTTCGACCATGAGGAGTGCGAGGAGGGGGAACACGAACTCCGACGAGGCGTAGATGCCGTTGCGTCGCTGGCTGGCGAAGAGTTCGGTGGAGAACGCGATGAGGTCGAAGTCCCGTGCGGTGGTGCCGCCGAAGCGGTCGACGAGGCGGGTCATGTCCTGGGTGAAGGTGTCCGTGCTGCTGTGTCTGTCGACCTGTTCGGCGCTGGCCAGTACCGCTTCGGCGCATCGGGGACCGTTGCGGAAGCCGAGGTTGAGGAAGAACAGGGCCAGGTTCTCCCGTACCACCTCGGGGATGCGGTAGACGAATCCGGCGTCGAGAACGACGACGGAGCCTGTGGAGGTGAGGCGCAGGTTGCCCGGGTGCAGGTCGCAGTGGACCAGGCCGGTGCAGAAGAGCATTTCGAAGACGGCTCTCAGTGTCTGCTCGGCGAGTGCCCGGCGTCGTTGCGGGCTCAGTCCGGCGACGTCGACGCGGTCCTGTACCCCGGGGAGGAAGCCCATGACGACACAGGTTTCTCCGCACAGTGACGGTACGGGTTCGGGTACGGCGACGCATTCGAGGGTGGAGAGGTCCTCGTGGAGGAGTGCGAGATTCCGCGCTTCGGTGTGCAGGTCGAGTTGGCGCAGCACGCTGGCGCCGACGGCTTGGGCCATGTCGGACAGAGGGGCGCCGCGCAGCCCCGGGAGGCGGCCTGCGAGTGCGAAGACCGCGCAGAGGATGGTCACGTCTCGGCGGACCGTGTCGGTGAGGCCTGGCCGGCGCAGTTTGACGGCGACTCGGGTGCCGTCGCGCAGGCGGGCCGGGTAGACGCAGGCGATGCTCCCTGACCCGACGGGTTCGGGGTGGAAGCCCGGGAGCAGCTCGGGCCAGTCGGGTCCGAAGTGCTCTATGAGGGCCCGGTGGACGTCCTCGTGGCGCATGGGTTCGACGGCATCGTGGAGGCGTTTGAGCGCGCCGCAGGCGCGTGGCGGCAGGACGTCCTCGCGGGTGCTGGCGATCTGCGCGAACTTGATGAACGCGGGGCCGAGCCGTTCGACGATCCGCGCGAGTTCCTCGGGCCAGCTCTCCGTGGCGGTTTGTCGCCTCGTCAGGCGTCGCCATGAGCGCCGGGCCGCGTGGCGGGCGGTGCCCGCGGCGATGGTGGACAGGATCTGGCCGAGGCGCAGGAGTGCCGCCGCGGTGGTCACGGCAGGCAGGGAGGCGCGCGGCGCTCGTCGCATGTGGCCACACTTTCCTTAAGTAGGTGATTGTGGGGTGTCGAGCCGACGGCCTAGGGGTTCTTGGGGACTGTATGCCTTGACAGGCCTATGTTGCTTAGTTTTTATATAACTACCTCGCATGGGGTGCACAGCCTAGCTGCGGAGGAAACATGACTCAATCGATCGACGCCAGGTTGAAGGAAGGCCTGGTGTCCCTCACGCCACCGCCCGCGACCCGGTACAACGACCCCGCGGAGTACCTGGACTTCGCCCGGCCGATCACCGAGAAGTTCCTGCCGTACGACACCCGTAGCGACAGTGAACTGCGGGAGGTGTCCGAAGGGCATGACAGCCCCCTTGAGCGCGAGCGCGCGCTGTGGGAGCTGGCGGACCGCAGCCCGGAGGAGAGCCTGGCGTTCATCGCCGACACGATCGGCACCGAGACGGACCGCTCGGTCCGCTCGGGTGCGCTGTGGCTGGCGCTGCGTTCGGCCGGCCCGAGGTCCCTGAGCACGCTGGAGAAGTACGCGACGGACGACGACCCCGAGGTCGCCGACTGGGCGCGGGTGCTCGCGGGTGACATCACGGGCGTGAAGCCGGAGCGCGTGTACAACGAGGCCGAGGTCGAGGAGACCGGCTACTTCGACCAGACGGTCCCGCTCATCATCGGCGGCCGGGTCGTCATCATGACGCCGGGTGTCGGCGCGGTGCGCGCGGTGCTCTCACCGCTGTGGTTCGACTCGATTCTCGGCCGCGTGCTGGCCAGCACGAACGTCGAGACGATCCGCACCGACCTCACCGTCGAGAAGGCGCTCGAGGGCCTCAACGCGGACGGCTCGTGCCACTACGAGATCTTCCCGTTCCGCGGGCTGAGCGTGGAGTACGACGGGAAGAACCTGGAGCACAACTACCTCTCCGAGACGCTGCGGCCGTTCTACCCGAGCGGCTTCGTCGGCAAGGGCGAGATGGTCGAGGTGCCGGTGTCGCTCGGCCGTATCGCGCTCACGTCGCTCGCCGGCAAGGGCGAGGTGGCCATTCACGGCGACGGTCCGCGTGCGCAGCGGCTGCGCGCCGCCGACATGCCGTTCGTGCAGAGCGTGCGCGGCCGGTACTACGGCTGGGCCGCGGTCAACCTGGACCGCACCTTCGACCGCGGCACCGTCGGCGCCGGCGATGTGCAGCTGTCGAACCCGACGGACCCGATCGCGGGCCCGATGACCAACGCCAAGCTGTACGGCACGTTCCGCGGCAAGTCCGGCGACTACGCCGGCGCGGGCCGCTACACGCTCAACTCGATCAAGTGCCACGGCCGTCCCGACGGCCGGATCGACGTGGTCGAGAACGGCGGTGAGCTCGCCGCCGAGTGAGCTGAGCCCTGACACGGCGGTGCACCCCCATGGTGCGTGGGGGTGCACCGTCCTTTCCTGCCCCAGCCCGTCTCGGCTCGGCTCAGCTCAGCTCAGACCTAGCATCAGGGAGCAGCGGAGCACGGCCTCCGGGTCGTCGCCCTTGATCCGGACGTCACCTGTGGCGATGGCCTGGAACGGGGACACCATCCTGGCGCCCACCTGGACGAACGTACTGGCATCGCATTCGATGGTCAGCGCGGGCTCCGCCACCGAGCCGCGCTCGAAGGACACCCGGCCGCCGCGCACCAGGATCTGGAAGGTCTGGTCGCTGACCTTGAACTCGTACACCTCGTCGACCTGCGGGATGGCGTCCTCGACGATCAGCGCCTGTACGGCGAGGAAGCCCCACTCGGCGCGGGTCGCGCCGGTGGTGTCCGACTCGTCGAGGAACTTCAGGCCCCAGCGTGCGAGCGCGAGGACGGGCTCGCGGAGTTCCTGGCCGGTCTCGGTGAGCCGGTAGAGCCGGGCACGGCCGTCGTCGGCCACGGAGGTCTGCTCGACCAGGCCTTGTTCGACGAGCATCCGGAGCCGGTCCGTGAGGAGATTGGGCCCGATGCCGGGCAGATTCTCCAGCAGGCTCTTGAAGCGGGCGGGGCCGATCAGCAGCTCCCGCACGATGAGGAGGGTCCACCGCTCGCCGACGACGTCCAGGCCGGCGGCCAGTCCGCAGAATTGCCCGTACTCACGTCTCATGGCGGACTCCTTTACTGTCATTGTCGATAGTAACATTCGCGGCGGCTGTCCAGAGCGCCCCGACGCGGCGGGCCGGGTGAGGTGGTCCGGGGGCCTCAACTCGGCACGGGAGGTCCGGGTATGCGCCCGTGCCGCGTGCGGCGGAGTGCGACACCCTTGGTGATCCTTGCCAACTTACTGTGTAATCGTATAGCCTCCGTGCGGACAGCTCGAGTCGGCGGCCTGTTGTGGGCCCAATCTCGCTGGGGTGGTGGATTCCGTGTATCTCATCTGGTTCCTGCACCGGGTGCCCAGATCGCGTGAGGAGGATTTCCGCACCGTCGTATACCAGGCGATCGAGGTGTTCCGACGGCACGGCGCGATCGGCGGCACCGTGATGGAGATGAGCGACCCCGCGGCGAAGTACGGCTGCTCGGCCATAGCCGCCGGCGTCGATGTGGCACCCGACGAGGTGCTTTATGCGGAACTCGCCTATTTCCACGACCGGGCGCACTACGACGAGGTCATGCCGAAGGTCGACGCCGACCCCGAGTTGGAGGAGCTCTACGGAAAGCTCCTCCAGACGGTGGATATCAGCCGTATTCTGCGCGCGGAGTTCAGCACCCTGTTCGAGCTGGTGAACGCCGATGAGCGCGACCGATACCAGCGGACTCCCCGCACCCAATGGCAACCGGCCCCTCAGGAGAGAGTGTGACGACGGGAAAGCGGGACAGGAACGCGACAGCGGCCGCCGAACCCGCATGGAATTTACGGACCGTCACCTGGCTCTCCGGTGCACAGTTCTTCATGTTCGGCATCGCCATCGGCGTGATGACGGTCGCCTGGGCCGAGGTGATCCGTTCCTTACGGCTGAGCGATGGATTCTTCGGCACCGCCCATTTGTTGCTGCCGGTCGTGGGCCTGGTGACCCTGCTCTCCGCCAAGCGTCTCTACCGGCATCTCGATCACCGCCATATCGGCATCTACGGCCAACTCGCACTCATCGGGCTTCTCGTGATGCTGGCCGTGAGCACGAACTTCGTGGGACTGCTGATCGCGTTCGCGCTCGCCGGGCTCGGCTCCGCGCTGGTCGACACCGCCACCAACAGCGTGTTCATGGAGATCCAGGCCCGCGGCGGCCGCGAAGTGATGAACGTGATGTACGCGATCAACAGCGGTGGCACGGTCATCAGCGCCCTCGGAGCGGGCGCGCTGATCAGCCTGGGCATGGACTACCGCTGGGTCGCCGTGCTGGTCGCCGCCATCATGCTGCCCGTACTCATCGCCTCGTTCGTGATCATGTACCCGCCGGTCAACCGCGACGAAGCCGACGCCTCCGAGGACAGCGCCGAGCCCGAAGGCGACATCGGCATGTGGAAGCTGATGCGCAATCCGCTGTTCCGTGTCGTGTTCGTGATGACCGTCCTCGGTATCGCGGTGGAGAGCATCGTGCAGGTCTGGTCGGTGATCTACGTCGACCAGCTGCTCGACGCTCCCATCGTCTACGGCGGCGCGGCGTTCGCCCTGTTCAGCCTGACCATGATGATCGGGCGGATGATCAATGCCTGGCTGGTGTCCGCCCTCGGCATCCGCAAGTCCTTCCTGATCTCCGCGGTCGGGACCGCGCTGTCCGGGGCACTGCTGATGGCCGCCGTCGACCTGTGGCTGTCCGTGTTCGCCTTCCTGCTGATGGGCATCGCCATCGCCGGGGTGCAGCCCACCTGTCTCAGCGCGTCGGCCCGGGTGGCGCCCAGCCGCGTCAACATCGTGGCGGCGGCCATGATGGTGCCCGCGTACGGCGCGTTCATCGCGACGCCGACCGCGTACGGCTGGCTCTCCGACGCGACCTCGCTGAACACCGCCATGGTGATCGTGGTGGCCGCCGGCATCGGGATCGGCGTGCTCGCCCTCGGACGTCCGGTCGCCGAGGCCGACCGGGCCGCCGCACCGGCCGAACCAGCGGATTCCGCGCTCTCCGGCCAGTCCTAGCCCGCCGTCAGTCCTTGCCCGCCCCGCGCACAGAAGCGGAGTTCCCGATGAGCGGATCACTCAGTGCCCTCGGTACGGCCTCTCGTACGGAACGCCTGGCCAGGCTGGTCCGGGTGCTTCCCGCGCCGCCCGCCGAAGTGTGGCGGGCGTGGACCGACCCGGATCGCCTGCCCGGCTGGTTCGGCCCGATCCTGGAGGGCACACCGGGGCCCGAGCAGGAGTACGTACTGGAAGGGCGCGGCCAGCACGGCGACACCATCGTCTGCCGCGTCCTGACCTGGGACCCGCCCGCGGCACTGCGGGTGACCTGGCGCTACACCGGAGAGACCGACTCGGAGCTGCGCCTTGCCCTGTCCCCCGCGGACCACGGCGGCACCCGGCTCGTCCTCGAACACGCGGGGTTCGGGCCGGAGGCCGACCCGGTCGACTACGCGGCCGGCTGGCATATGTACACCGACAACCTCGAAGCACACCTCGCCGGAACGCCCGGCGTGGCGGATTCCGACGCGCGCTGGATGGAGCTGCTGCCCGTCTACGCCGCATCCGCCAGGTGAGTTTCCGAAGCCAAGGAGAAAGCACGGCATGAGCACCACCGACGAGAACGGCAGCCCGCAGGACGCCGTTCTGGTCCCCGACATCCTGCACTCCACGCTGGTCCGCGCGGCCCCGCACGACGTGTTCGCCCTGCTGTCCAGCGGCACAGGGTGGGACAAGTGGTTCACCCACGGCTCGACCTTCGAGCCGCGCGTGGGCAGCCCGGTGCACCTGGTCTGGCGCGGGTGGACCGACGACGGCAGCGATGTCACCGACGACGGTGTGGTCAAGGAGTGCGTTCCGGGCGAACGGTTCGCGTTGACCTGGGGCACACCGCCGTCGCTGGTCACCTTCACCACCGCGGAACACCCGCGCGGTACGTGGCTGCAGGTGGTGGAGACGGGGCTGCCGCAGACCAGGGCCGGGCTCGACCGGTTCGGGCAGTGCGCGACCGGCTGGGGGGAAGCGCTCACCCTGGTCCGCTGCTACGCCGAGCACGGAATCCGCCTGTCCACGTGAGCGGGGACAGACCGCCGACACAGGAGCTGATGTTCCATGACGAACCCCCACGGACCATCGCGCGTCGCACTGGTCACCGGTGCGAGTACGGGGCTCGGTGAGACCCTCGCCGAGTTCCTCGGCGGCCTCGGCTGGCGCCTGATCCTCACCGCACGCACCGAGTCCGACCTGACGGCGGTCGCCAAGCGGCTGACCGACCAGGGCGGTTCGGTCATCGCGGTGGCCGGCGATGTCGGCGAAGCCGCGCACCGCGAGGAGCTGATCGCAGCGGCGGCGTCCTTCGGCCGGCTCGACTGGCTGGTGAACAACGCGTCCCAGATGGGGGTCAGCCCGATCAGGCCGCTGCTCGACCATCCGGTGGCCGTGTTCGAGGAAGTGCTGCGCACCAATGTCGTCGCACCCGTGGCGCTGGCGCAGCTGGCGCTGCCGCTTCTGAAGGAAACCGGCGGTCTGGTGGTGAACCTGTCCAGCGAGGCGGCCGTGGACGTGTTCCCGTGCGCGGGCATCTACGGGGCCAGCAAGGCGGCACTCGACCAGGCGTCCCGCATCATCGCCGTCGAGTTGGCCGACTCCGGCGTGGGTGTGACGTCCGTCGACCCGGGCGGGATACGCACCCGCGGCTACGCACAGGCCGAGCCCGGCTTCGACCTGTCAGGCGTGCCCGATCCGGACGTGACGCTGCCGTTCTGGAAGTGGCTCACCGAGGTCTCGCCCGGCGACGTCACCGGCCGGCGCTATCTGGCGCAGTCCGGGCCGTGGGACGCTCGATGAGCCCCCGCCCCGAGCGGGACACCGTGTACGAGGCTCCCTACAGCGCGCTCGCCCGGGTCTACGACCGATGGATGGCCGCGGACAGAATCCCGTACGACCAATGGTTCGCGTTCACGGAGAAACGGTTCGCCGAGGCCGGTTTCGAGGTGCGGACCGTGCTGGACGTGTGCTGCGGAACCGGTACGACGATGCGGGCGCTCCAGGACCACGGCTACGAGGTCACCGGTGTCGACGCGTCGGCGTCGATGCTGGACATCGCCCGCACGCGCACCGACCCCGGCACCGAGCTGCTGCACCTCGCCCTGCCCGACGAACGGCTCGCGGAACTCGGCCCTTTCGACGCGGCGCTCATCTGCTTCGACGGGGCGAACTACCTGACCGGTGACGGCGCGCTCGCCGCCACCTTGCGCCAGCTCGCCCGCGCACTGCGCCCCGGCGGGGTCCTCGTGTTCGACCTGAGCACCCGGTCGAGCTTCGAGGCCATCGCCGCGCTCGACGAGTTCGGTGAGGACTTCGGAGACTTCGCCTACGTGTGGAACACCCGGCACACGCCGGACACGCCGCACTACGAGTACCTGGTGTCGCTGTTCGTGCCGGAGGGCGAGCTGCACCGGCGGGTCGTCGAGCGACACTCACAGCGGTGGTTCTCCCGCGACGAGGTCGAAGGCGCGCTGCGCGACGCGGGGTTCACCGCCATCGCCGTGTCGGACAACTACAGCGAGCGGACCGCGGCCGACACCACCCGGCGGGACACCTGGAGCGCCCGCCGCATGACCGGGTCCCATCCACGATGACGCCCTGGAGGGCTTTGATGCTGCGCCGGCTGTGCACCGCCACGCTCGCCACCGCCATGCTCTGCGGACTGATGACCGGAGCCGCCGCCTCACAGGCCCCGGCGGGCGGGCGGCTCGAAGTGGTCGCCGACGACCTGGTCACTCCGCGCGGCCTGACCTGGGACGCACGGGGCCAGCGGGTCCTGGTCACCGAGGCGGGCGCGGGCGGGCCGGCGCCCTGCGCGCCCGGCGTGGGCGGCTACCCGGCCTGCTTCGGGACGAGCGGCGCCATCACCGCGTACACCCCGAGGGACGGGAAGGCGGTGCGCATCGCCACCGGACTGCCCTCGGTGATCAACGAGTTCAGTGTGCTCGGACTGCACGACATCGACGCGAGCCATGGCCGCATCTCCGTGGTGTTCGGCCTCGGCGGACAGATGTCCACGCGGGACGGCCTCGGCGAGGCGGCGCGCGGCCTCGCCCAGACCGGCACCATCGACCGGAACGGGAAGCTGCGGCCGATCGGCGACCTGCTCGCGTTCGAGCAGCGGCACAACCCGCACCCCGCGGACATCAACGCCAACGCCTACGGGCTGACCCGGGTGCCGGGCGGAACGCTGGTGGCGGAGGCCGGGGGCAACGACATCCTGTGGGTACGCGATGACGGGTCGGTGCGCATGCTGGCCCTGCTGCCGGACCAGATCATCGACGGCCAGGCGGTGGAGGCCGTACCCACGGCGATCGTGCGGGGCCCCGACGGCGCGTTCTACATCAGTGAGTACAGCGGCGAGCCCACCCGGGTGGGGGCTGCCCGCATCTGGCGCCTCGTTCCCGGGCAGCCCCCGGTCGTCGTGGCGAAGGGCTTCACCGGCGTCATCGACCTCGCCTTCGACCGGCAGGGACGGATGCTGGTCCTCGAACTGGCCGAGCACGGCTTCGACTCGCCCGACCGGACCGGGCGGCTGCTGCGCGTCGAATGGGACGGACGGCGGACCGTCCTGGCGCGCGAAGGGCTTGAGCACCCCGGCGGCGTCGCGGTCGCGCCGAACGGTGACATCTACCTCACCAATCGGACGACGTCGCTCGGCGAGGCGAACGGGCAGCTGCTTCGGCTGCGCCCCGGCCGTTCGTGACCGCAGGGGCCGCCACGGAAGCGTGGGTCGTTCCGCGGCGGCCTCATCGGCCTGGGCGAGTCAGACGTCGTAGCTGTCGTGGTGACGGACCCAGTTCATGATCCCGGCCTCCTCCTGGCGCCCGAGCGGCGTCAGGTCCAGGTAATTGAAGGTGCCGTTGAGGAGGTCAGTGCCACGGGAGTACGTCGAATAGGTGTGGAACACGCTGTCGCCCTCGCGCAGGAAGACGCTCAGGCCGTGTTGCTCGCCGCTCAGGGCCCATGAACCGATTCCCGCCTCCCGCAGTTCTTCCTTGGTGCGGAAATTGAAGAGGACGGGCGTCACGGATTCATCCATGGTGACATGGAAGTCGTAGTTGAACGATGTGCCGTGCGAGGAGAACCAGGGGAAGGTCCAGCCCATGCGTTCACGGAACTTCGTGATCTTCGCCAGGGGCGCGCGGGAGACCGCGGCGAATGAGGTCTGCGCCGCGTGCAGATGCGACAGGTGGCCGATGTTGTCGGCGAGCAGTGAGCATCCGGAGCAGCCGGCATCCCAGTCGGGGGCCAGCATGAAGTGGTAGACGATGAGTTGACGGCGGCCGTCGAACAAGTCGATGAGTGTTGCCTCGCCGTTCGGGCCCTCGAACACATAGGGCTCCGTGATTTCGACCATCGGCAGTGCGCGGCGCTGAGCGCTGAGCGCGTCCCGCTCCCGGTCGAACTGTTTTTCCCGGGCAAGCAGTTCTTTCCGGGCCGTTAACCATTCGTCCCTGGACACCACCGCTGGACGGTTCATTCCGCGCCTCGCCTTCGTCGTCTTCCTCAGCACTCGGAATGCTACCGGAGGGGGATGCGCGGGTGCCTGGACCAGCCGGCCGCTGCGGGCCGGCTTTCCTGTACCGATCGCCGCCTCGCCGCCACGGGCCTACGCTCGAAAAACGAGGGAATACCAGCCTCAAAGGCAACAACAGGCACACCAGCCTCTACCGAGGGGAGGCGGACATGCGTACACCCCTACGGCGGTCCGCGATCTTCCTGAGTGCGGCCGCGCTGCTGGCGGCCATGGGCGGCGCGACCGGCGCCGCAGGCGCCACCGGGGCACAGGCGGCCGCTGAGGACGGCGTACTCAAGCTCGGCTACGTCCTCCCCGAGACCGGCCAGCTGGCCTTTCTCGGTCCGCCCATGATCCAGTCCACCAACTTCGCGATCAAGACCATCAACGACGCGGGCGGCGTGCTCGGCAAGCCGATCCCGAAGGTCGTCGGTGCCGACGAGGCGGGCCAGGAGGCCGTGGCGGCGCAGTCCGCGGCCCGTGTCCTCAACGCCGGCGTCGACGCGATCATCGGAGCCGCCGCATCCGGCATGTCCCTGGCGTTCATCGACCGGGTCACCGGTGAGGGCGTCGTCCAGTGCTCCGGCTCCAACACCGCCCCCACCTTCACCGACTACGACGACGGAGGCTTCTACTTCCGCACCGCGCCCAGCGACGCCCTGCAAGGGCCCGTCCTCGCCCAGACCATCCAGGACGACGGCCACGACCGCGTCGCCCTGATCGCCCGTGCCGACGACTACGGCCGCGGTCTGCTCGACTCCACCAGGAAGGCCCTGGAGGACGGCGGCGCCACCGTGACGATGGCCGAGACGTACGACCCGAAGGCCACGAACTTCGACCAGATCGTCCAGAAGGTCAAGAACTCCGGGGCCCAGGCCACCGTGGTCATCGCCTTCGAAGAGGGCACCCAGATCCTCCAGGGTCTGATCGAGGCGGGCATCGGCCCCGGCCGTGCGGGCGTGTACGGCACCGACGGGCTGCGCAGCGAGGAGCTGCCGCGGCTGGTCTCGCCGGCCGATCCCGGACGGATCGCCGGGATGAAGGGCACGGCACCGGCGGCGGAGACCAACCCGGAGTACGTGAAGGCGCTCCAGGAGTTCGCTCCGAACCTGGAGGTCCTGCAGTTCGCGCCGCAGACCTACGACTGCGTCACGACCGTCGCGCTCGCCGCCGAGCAGGCCGGGACGGACGACCCGCGCGAGTTCGTCAAGGAGATGATCCCGGTCACCAAGGACGGCGAGAAGTGCACCACGTTCGCCGCCTGCAAGCAGCTGATCGCCGACGGCAAGGACATCGACTACGACGGTGTGAGCGGCCCGCTCGACTTCACCGACGCGGGCGAGCCGGGCCAGGCGACGATCGAGGTCTACCAGTACACCGAACAGGGCCAGCTCCAGACGGTCCGCACGGAGGAGACCACGGTCGAGGAAGCCGAGTGACGTGACGAGCGCCGTGCGAGGCGAGCCCCGGCGTGAGACGTGAGAGGAGCCCTGCGTGAGAGGAGGTCAGCGGACCCGGGCGAGCGTCCCGAGATAGAGGTCGATCACCCGCTGGTCGTGCAACAACTGAACCCCTGTGCCCGTGTGTGCGTTGCGACCCTGGTCGAGGACGTACCCGCGGGCACAGATCTGCAGGCACTTGCGGGCGTTCTGCTCGACCATCAGCACGGCGACCCCCGCCCCGTTGATCTCCCTGACCCGCTCGAACACCTGGTCCTGATAGATCGGCGAGAGCCCCGCGGACGGCTCGTCGAGCAGCAGCACCTCGGGCTCCATCATCAGGGCCCGCGCCATGGCCAGCATCTGCCGCTCCCCGCCGGACATCGAGCCCGCCTTCTGCCGGCGCCGGGCGGCGAGCACCGGGAACAGCTCCTCGACCACGGCAGCCCGCGCCGCGAAGTCCTTCGGCCGCAGGTACACGCCCATCCGCAGGTTCTCCTCGACCGTCAGCGCCGGGAAGACGTTGGCCAGCTGCGGTACGTACCCCACACCGCGCCGCACTAGTTCGTGCGTGGGGCGGTTGGTGACGTCGTCGCCGTGCAGCCGGACCGTGCCCTTGCGGACCCGCAGCAGCCCGAACACCGCCTTCGCGAGCGTCGACTTGCCGGCGCCGTTCGGCCCGATCACGCCCACCAGCTCGCCGTGCCGCACCTCGACGCTGCATCCGCGCAGCACGTCGACGCCGGGCACGTACCCGGCGAACAGGTCGTCGGCCACCAGCACGGCCGCCTCGGACGTGCTTCCTGACGCGTTGGCCGAGATGTCGCCCGTCATGGTCGTTCCTCCTCACCGCCGGTGTCGCTCGTGCCGCCGCTGCCGCTCGTGCCGCCGGCGCCGCCGCCGTTGTCGCCCGTCGCCGGTTCGTCGTGCCGCTTGCCGAGGTACGCGTCCACGACGGCCGGATTGCGGCCGATCGTGTGAGGCGGCCCCTCGGCCACGAGCCGCCCGCCCGCCATGACGGCCACCCAGTCGCTGATGCCCATGACGACGTCCATGTCGTGCTCCACGAAGCACACCGTCAGCCCCTCGTCGCGCAGCGCCGTGATGTGCCCCAGCAGCGACTGCGTCAGCGCCGGGTTCACCCCGGCCATCGGCTCGTCGAGCAGCAGCATCACCGGACGGGTCATCAGCGCCCGCGCCAGCTCCAGCAGCTTGCGCTGCCCGCCCGACAGGGTGCCCGCGTACGCGTCGCGCAGCGCCGTGAGCCGGAACCGCTCCAGGAGCTCGTCGGCCCGCTCCACCAGCTCCCGCTCCTGGCGCCGCCACACCGGCCGCAGCAGCGCGGGCAGCAGCCGCTCGCCCCGCTGCCCGACCCCCGCGAGCAGCAGGTTCTCCAGGACGGTGAGCCTGGCCGGGGTGCGGGTCAGCTGGAACGTACGGACCAGGCCGCGCCGCGCGATCCGGTGCGCCGACCGGCCCGTGAGGGTCTCACCGTCGAACCACCAGGCGCCGCCGCCGGCCCGGTCGAAGCCGCTCACCACGTTGAACAGCGTGCTCTTGCCCGCACCGTTCGGGCCGATGAGGGCCGTGATGGTGCCCCGCTGCACCTCCAGGTGGCCGACGTCCACCGCGACCAGACCCCCGAAGGTCCGGGTCATCCGGTCCACGACCAGCAGCGGGTCGTTCTTGTGCACGCCCGGCACGGGCTCCGGCAGGCCCCCGGGCCAGACGGCCGGCATCGCGGCGAAGGGCGGGTCAGCGGCCACTGAGCAGCATCTCCTTCCTGCTCCCGAGGATGCCCTGCGGCCTGAACGCGATCAGCAGCATCAGCGCCACCCCGACCAGCGCGAAGCGCACCGCGCCCACCTCCGACGTGCTCAGCACGTCCTCCGGGATGATCCCCGCCCCGATGGCCTGCCGCAGCGCGCTGTCCAGGAAGCCGAGCAGGAACCAGAACAGCACCGAGCCGACGACGGGCCCCAGGATCCGCCCGGCGCCGCCCAGCACGAGCAGCGTGTACAGGAAGAACGTCACGCCCGGGTCGTAGCTGTCCGGGTTCACGGACTGCACCTGGACGGCCTGCAGCATGCCGGCGACGGCTCCGATCACGCCGCCCAGCACCAGGCTGGTCATCTTGAACGCGTACACGTTCTTGCCGAGGCTGCGCGCCGCCGTCTCGTCGTCGCGCACGGCCCGGATGACCCTGCCCCACGGGCTGTGCACGAGCAGCGCGAGCAGCACCCCGCACACCGCGACCAGCGCCCAGCCGACGATCAGCACCCACAGGTCGCGGGAGCTGAACCGGATCAGCCAGAACCCGTACGAGCCCGGATCGATCGGGTTCAGATCGTAGAAGTCGTTGGCGAACCGCTGGAGCCCGAACACGCCGCCCGTGGTGGGCTCGGCCCAGCTCGAACGGTAGAAGAGCCGCAGCGCCTCACCCGCCGCGATGGTGGTGATGGCCAGGTAGTCGGCGCGCAGCCGCAGCGTGGGCAGGCCGAGGAGCAGCGCCAGGACCACCGCGCACGCGATGCCGACCAGCACGCCGAGCCACATGGACCCGCCCCACGTCGCCACGGTGATCGCCAGTCCGTAGCCGCCGACCAGCATGAACCCGACCTGCCCGAAGTTGAGCAGCCCGGTGTAGCCGAAGTGCAGGTTGAGCCCCATGGCGGCGAGCGCGTAGACGGCGGCGATGGGGCCGAGGCCGGAGCGCAGCGCGTCGGTGAGGATCGTCTCGAAGTCCATGCCGCACCACCACCCTCATCCGACGCGTTCGGCGCGGCCGAGGATGCCCTGCGGCCGGACCAGCAGGACGACGATCAGCGCGAGCAGCGCCCACGCGTACTGGAGGTCCACGGGGAACCACAGCGTGGACATCTGGGCGACGATGCCGATGACCAGGCTGCCGACCATCGCCCCATACGCGGAGCCGAGCCCGCCGAGGATGACGCCGGCGAACATCAGCAGGAGCAGCTTGAAGCCCATGTCCCAGGTGACGATCTCGACGAGCCCGAAGAACACCCCGCCGAGCGCCGCGAGCGCACCGGCGAGCATCCACACCACCAGCACCACGCGCTTGACGTCGATGCCGGACGCCTCGGCGAGGTCGCGGTTCCCGGACACCGCCCGGATGGCGGTGCCGATCCGGGTCCTGCCGAGCAGGAGCGCCACCGCGAGCAGCGTCGCGACGGACAGCAGCGTCACCGTCAGGTCGCGCGGGGTGATCCCGACCGGGCCCAGGTCGATGGCCCTCTGGATGTCGTACTGCGCGTACGAGCCGGGCCGTGTCCCGTACAGCACGAGCACGACGTGCCGCAGCAGCAGCGACAGGCCGATCGTGACGATGAACATGTTGATCAGCCCGGTGCCGCGGGCCCGCAGCGGCCGCCACACGCCGCGGTCGATCGCCGCGCCGACGACGGCGCCGAGCGCCGTGGCGGCGAGGGCCGCGAAGACCAGGTGCCAGCCGGGCCCGGCTGGGGAGACGTTCAGGAAGAACGCGAAGGTGGCGCCGATGGTCACCAGCTCGCCGTGCGCGAAGTTGATCAGGTGGATGGTCCCGAAGATCAGCGACAGGCCGACGGCGGTGATCGCGATGATGACGCCGAACTGGATGCCGTCCAGGAGCGCCTGGAGCGCCCGCTCCCACCACGTCGGGCCGCGCGGGACCTCCTCACCCTGTGCCGAACCCTGCGCCGCCGCGCCGGCCGCGGGCGCTGCCAGCAGGAACAGGGTGAGGGCCGCAACGAACAACCGCTGATATCGCTGATACCGCTGATGGCGCACGGCGGATCCCATGGGGTCGGGTGAGGCTGCACTCCCGCCTCACACGTGCTCACGCCCCCGTGTCGCTCAGTGTCTCACCGCGGTGCCGAGTCAGCGCGGCGACCGCCCGGCCGCCCGGCCCACGGCCTCGACCAGCGGCAGCAGCCGGTACGGCACGCGCTCGCGCAGCGCCATCTCGGTCCGCGTCCGCACGACGCCCGGGAGCTGGATGAGGTGCTGGATGACGTCTTCCAGGTGCTCGTTGTCCCGCGCCACCACCCGGGTGAGCAGATCCCCGCCGCCGGTGATCGAGAACGCCTCGACGATCTCCGGTACGGCGGCGAGCGCGTCACCCACCTCGTCCAGGTGCCCCTGCGTGACCTCGACGTGGACGAAGGCGAGCACCGGGTGCCCGAGCGCGGCGGGGGAGAGGAACGGCCCGGTGCCCGTGATCACACCGTCCCGCTCCAGCCGGTCGAGCCGGGCCTGGAGGGTGCCGCGTGCGACACCGAGGACGCGCGCGTACTCGCGCACGCTGGTGCGGGGCTGTTCGATGAGCAGCCGCAGGATCCGGGTGTCGAGTTCGTCCACCGGCATGGTCCGTCGCCCTCCTCGCCTGGGTCGTGTCCGGGCGGGCGCGCCGCCCCTCGACTGTACCAATGGCCTCCCCCGCGGGCTTCCGGCTGGGCCACCGGCGACCATCGGTCCCCATGGTCCGTTGGCCCGCCCGTGGTCCACTGAACCCGGCGTCGGCTGGGCCAATGGACCAGCCTTCGAGGCGTGTGTTGAGCCAGGGCGCCCGCGGGTGCTTTCCTTGTCGTATCCACGCATCATCGGCGCCGCGCAGCGCCGGACGGCAACGACGCCGGATCCGGACCGCGGCGCTTTCGTCGTGCCTGCGGCCGCCCACCACCCCCGGGCACCCCCGCACGCCCGGCGAGCAGCAAGAGCAGGGGGGCGTACACACCGCCGTGAAGAGGATCTTCGTGGCCCCGGACCCGGGGCACCTGAGGCTGAGGAACGCGACGCGCGCCGTCGTCGGCATCGCGCTCGCCGTCGCCGCCGCCGAGCTGGCCGGTCTCTCCCTGACCGCGTCCATCACCGGCGGCCTGGCGGCGCTGCTCGCGCTGTTCACCGTCGCCGACACCACCGTCCGCGCCCAGCGGGTCAGCACGGCCCTGCTGCCGGCCGCCGGATTCCCCGCACTCGCCCTCGCCACCGCCCTCCACGCCATGCCGCTGGCCAGGGACGCCGCCTTCGTAGCGGTCGTCTTCTGCGGCGTGTACGCCCGCCGCTGGGGCCCGCGAGGCCACGCGCTCGGCATCTTCGCGTTCATGCAGTACTTCGTCGTGCAGTTCCTGCACGCCACGCCCGGCCAGCTGCCCGAGCTGTACGCCGCCGTGGGCCTGGCCCTGGTCGCCGCCGCCGTCGTGCGCTTCGTGCTGTGGCCCATCGAGCGCCGTACGCCGCCCCCGGCCGCGCCCGCCCCGCTGCCCGGAACCGGCCTAGGCAGGCCCACCACGCGGCAGGCCGTCCAGGCCACCGTGGCCTGCGCCCTCGCCCTCGCCGTCGGCCAGCTGCTGTCCGACGAGCGCTGGTACTGGGCCGTCGGCACCGCCTGGTGGATCTTCGTGAACACCGCGTCGCGCGGCGAGACGCTCGTCCGCGGGTTCCGCCGCGTCCTCGGCACGGTCATCGGCATCGTCGCCGGACTGTTCCTCGCGCTCCCGCTGAACGGCGCGGCCGCGCCCACGGCGGCGCTGGTCGCCCTGTGCGTGTTCGGGATCTTCTACACCGCCCCCGTGTCGTACAGCTGGATGATGCTCGCCGTGACCGTCATGGCCGGACTGCTGTACGGGCTCCTCGGCGTCCTCACGCCCGAGCTGCTGGTGCTGCGGCTCGCCGAGACCGCGATCGGCGCCCTGTTCGCGGCGCTGGCCGTGGTGCTCGTCCTGCCGGTCACCACGCACGCCACCAACGACGCCTGGATCCAGCGCGCCCTGCTGGCCGTACGCCGCTGCACCGCCGAGGCGGCCGAGCGCCTCGCGGGCTCACCGGGCGCCGACCCGGCGCGGCACGCGGCCGAGCTGGAGCTGTTGCTGGGGCGCGTACGGATGTCGCTCGCGCCGCTGGTCCACCCGCTGAGCCCGTTCCGGGCCCGCAAGGCCCGCGCCCGGCAGGTGCTGGCGCTGCTGGACGACTGCGCGCGCGAGGTGCGCGGCCTCGCCGCCGTGGCCGCCGACCCGGACGCCGGCCACGACGCGCGGCTCGCGGCGGCCTGCTGGCGCGTCGAGGCCGCCGTGGAGGCGCTCATGTCGCCGGAGCCGTCCCGCGCGCGGGCGGCCGCGGAGCCGAAGACCGCTGCCGAGGCCGAGGCGCCCGCCTCCGGGCCGCTGGCCCATCTGCGTGGCCTGGAGCAGCTCCTCGTCCAGCTCGACGCGCCCCTCCGGAGCGCACCGCGCTCCCCGCTGGTCCGCGCGGGCCAGGGAAACCACGGGTTGGTCTAGACCGCGACTGCTAGCGTCGGGCCCACGGGCAGCGGAACGGCCGACGGAGAGGGCGGGCAGCGCGATGGGGCGACGGGCAGAGCGGACGGCTCGGGCAGAGCGGGCGGAGCGGACGGCTCGGGCGGCGCGGCCAGAGCGGACGGCGGGGGCGGCTCGGGCAGAGCGGACGGCTCGGGTGGCGCGGGAAGAGCGGACGGCTCGGGCGGCGCGGACGGCGCACCGTGCACCGGCGGGGCTCCCCGCACCGGGGGAGCGGGCCTTCATCGGGTCGTTCACGCGCGCCGGCGGCCTGGGCGTCACGGCCGCCTCCGTCGACCGCGCCACCGGCGCCCTCACCGTCACCGGAACGAGCGACACCGTCCCCGACCCGTCGTTCCTCGCGCCCGGCCCGGACGGCACCGTCCTGTACGCCGTCTCCGAGGCCGACGAGGGCGCCGTCGCCGCGTTCGACGTCACCGGTCCCGTCCCGCGCCCGCTCGGCGCCCCCGCTCCCGTCGGCGGCGCGGGTCCGACCCACCTGACGTACACGGCGGGGCACGTCGTCACCGCCCACTACGGCTCCGGCGGCGTCAGCGCGGTCGCCGTACGCCCCGACGGCACCCCCGGGCCCGTCACCGGCCTCCTGCGCCACCACGGCCACGGCCCCGACCCCGAACGCCAGACCGCTCCCCACGCCCACCAGGTGCTGCCCGCGCCCGGCGGGCGGCATCTGCTCACCGTCGACCTCGGCACCGACTCCGTACGCGTCTGCGCCCTCGACCCCGCGACCGGCGCCCTGGCACCGCACGGCGAGACCCCGCTGCGCCCCGGCAGCGGCCCCCGCCACCTGGCCCTCCACCCGGCCGGTGGCCATGCGTACGTCCTCGCCGAGCTGGCGCCGGTCCTGACCGTCTGCCGCTGGAACGCCCGCAGCGGCACCCTCGCCCCGGTCGCCGAGGTCCCCGTACGGGCCGAGGGCGCGACCGGCGTCGCGTACCCGTCGGCCGTCGCGGTCGCGCCCGACGGGCGTTACGCCTGGGCGGCGGTACGGGGCGACGACACGCTCACGGTGCTCGCGCTGCTCCACGAGGGCGGCGAGCAGCCCGTACCGGTCGCCCACGTGCCGTGCGGGGGCCACTGGCCCCGGGACGTCGCCCTCGCGCCCGGGGGCCGCCGCCTGTACGTCGCGAACGAGCGGTCCGGCGACGTCACCTGGTTCGACATCGACCCGGACACGGGCATCCCGAGCCGCGCGGGCGCGATCGAGGTCCCGGCCGCGACCTGCGTGATCTTCGCCTGAGGCGCACGAAGGGCCCGCACGGCATCCTCTGCCGTGCGGGCCCTTCGGAGACCTCCTGGCGGCGGCCTTCCGGCCGCGCCCGCTCAGCGCACCGGCGCCCCCGGCTGCTGCGGGGAGATCCCCAGCAGCGCCATGTACTGCGACAGCACCAGCTTGCCGACCGCCGGGTACGCGCCCAGGGGCTCGGCCACCGGGCAGTCCGCCACCTTCGCCGCGTCGTCGAGCAGCCCCGGGGCCACCTCCGGGCCCACCACGTACGGGGCGAGCGCCAGCTGGGCCGAGCCCGCGCCGCGCAGCTGCTCCGCGACCGCCG
Source organism: Streptomyces sp. TRM64462 (assembly GCF_013362995.1). Classification (GTDB taxonomy): domain Bacteria; phylum Actinomycetota; class Actinomycetes; order Streptomycetales; family Streptomycetaceae; genus Streptomyces. The sequence continues at coordinate 31,931 of NZ_JABWDV010000462.1, forward strand.
CGACCGCGCCCTCCTGGTCGAGCGCGGCGGCGATCACCGGCACCGCGAGCCGGGCCGCGAGCAGCATGCCCGTGATCCCGGCCGCCTGCACGGCCTCGTCGCCGCCGACCGTGGCCAGCACGATGCCGTCCGCCGCCGTCGCCACGGTGAACAGCCGCGCCCGGTCGGCACGGGCCAGGCCCGCCTCGGACAGCCGGACGTGCAGCGCCTCGGCGAGCAGCGGGTGCGGGCCGAGCACATCGGTCAGCTCGGCAGGCGCGCCGCTGTCCGCGACGGCCTGCCGTATGCGGTCCATCAGGGCAGCGTCCGGGCCGACCAGCAGCGGCACCACCACGGCGGCCGGGCCCTCGGGCTCGGCGACCTCGCGGCCCGCGGCCACGGCAAGCTCGTACCGCTCCACGCGCAGTGCCGCGGCCTCCTTGAGGACCCGCGCCAGCGAGGCGTACTCGGCGTCGTCCCCGTCCAGGAAACCGATCGCGGCCTCCAGGCCCGGCAGCTCGGAGCGCGCGATGCTCACGAGCTCTTCCGCCAGGCTGCGCACAGCGGCGGAAGGCTCGCCGGGGACGGCGAGGACGAGTGCGGGCGCGCCTTCGGGCGCCGCCAGGGGTTCGGGGCGACGGTGCCGCCCGGACTGGCGGGGTCGCGGCATTCGTACAGGCAGGCCAGCGGGCCCAGTGGGGGAGCTCATGGCGCCGCATGCTACTGGTTTTGCCCGCCCCACTGTTCGGGGAGGGTGCGTTCACGCGTCCTATACCCGGGTTTGTCCGAAGATCCTTTCAGTCACCGCAAGTGTCCAGCAGCCCGGGGGCACGCGGCAGCCGCAGCGTGCCCCCGGCCAGCGCCGCAGCGACCGTCAGCGCACCGGACAGGGGATCCCCGCCCGCCGGCACCGCCCGCACCCCCGGCAGCAGCTCCGCCAACGCGGCACGCAGCGGTACGAGAAGGGGCTCACCGATCCGGAACAGACCACCCGTCAGAGCGATGACGCCGCCCTCGTCACCCTCCGGGTGCACGGCGGCCGCGGCCTCCGCGACGTGCCGCGCGGCCCCCGCGACGACACCGGCCGCCACCGCGTCGCCGTCCGCCGCGCACCGGGCCACCTCCGGCGCGAACGACGCGAGCACCGCGGCCCGGTCGGGGCGCGGGTACAGCAGTCCCGGCAGGCCGTCCAGCGGCCCGAACACGGCCTCGGCGCGCTCCCGCAGGCCCGCCGAGCCGCCGCGCCTCCCGTCGTGCGCCCGCAGCGCGGCCTCCAGGCCGGCCCGTCCGATCCAGGCGCCGCCACCGCAGTCGCCCAGCAGATGGCCCCAGCCGTCGGCCCGCCGCCAGCGGCGCAGATCCGTGCCCACGGCCACCAGGCCCGTCCCGGCGGCGACCACCGTCCCCGCCCGCTGCCCCAGGGCGCCCGCGTACGCGGTGACGGCGTCGGACGCCAGCGCGACGCGCCGCACCCCGAGCCCGTCCCGCAACGCTCCCGGCAGCACGGCCCGCAGCCCTTCACCGAGCGCCACCATCCCGGCGGCCCCGACGGCGACGGCCGCCGGACCACCGCCCGGACCACCGCCCGGACCACCGCCCGGACCGCCTCCCGCACGCGCCGCGTCGGCGCCGGGCCCGCCGGGCCTGCCGGGTGCGCCGGACTCCTCGGCCAGGAGGGCGTCGGCGGCCGTCACCACGCGTTTCAGCAGCAGGCCCGCGTCGATGCCCGACGGGCCGGTCGGGACCGGCTCGTCGAACGTGCGGACCCCCACGGTCTCCACGGCGACACCGGTGCCGGCCTCCGCGCCGTCCGCCGCGCAGCGCCCCAGGGCGACGCGCAGGCCCGACCCGCCCGAGTCCACGCCGAGCACCAGCAGGTGCCGCTGCGCGTCCGCCGGGCGGGCCCCGGTCACGGCAGGCGCCAGTCCACCGGCTGCGCACCCTGACGCAGCAACAGGTCGTTCGCGCGGCTGAACGGCCGCGACCCGAAGAAGCCGCGGTCCGCCGACATGGGCGACGGGTGCGCCGACTCGATGGCCGGCAGGTCACCCAGCAGCGGGCGCAGATTGCGGGCGTCCCGGCCCCACAGGATCGACACCAGCGGCTTGCCGCGCGCCGCGAGCGCCCGGATGGCCTGTTCGGTCACTTCCTCCCAGCCCTTGCCGCGGTGCGCCCCCGGCTTGCGGGGCGCCGTGGTCAGCGCCCTGTTGAGCAGCAGGACCCCCTGCCGCGTCCACGGCGTCAGGTCGCCGTTCGACGGCCGGGGCAGGCCCAGGTCGGTGTGCAGTTCGCGGAAGATGTTCTCCAGGCTTCCCGGCAGCGGCCGCACATCGGGCGCGACCGAGAAGCTCAGTCCCACCGCGTGCCCCGGTGTCGGATACGGGTCCTGGCCGACGATCAGGACTTTCACCTCGTCGAACGGCTGCTGGAACGCCCGTAGGACGTTCGGCCCCGCCGGCAGGTAGGTCCGGCCCGCGGCGATCTCGGCGCGGAGGAAGTCCCCCATCGCCGCGATGCGTTCGGCCACGGGGGCCAGGGCGTCGGCCCAGCCCGGTTCGACGATTTCTCTCAACGGTCGTGCTGCCACGGCCGTCACTCTACTGGCGCAACCGATCACCTTTCCCCGGTCCTTCACCGGTCATCCGACGACCGCGGCCCGCACGCACAGCACGTCCGGCAGGTGCGAGGCGAGGAGCTGCCACGTCTCGCCGTCGTCGGCGCTCGCGTACAGCTCGCCGTTGCGGTTGCCGAAGTACACACCGGCCGGGTTGGCGCCGTCCGTGCACATCGCGTCGCGCAGCACCGTGCCGTAGTGGTCGCCCTCGGGCAGCCCCGCCGACAGCGCCTGCCAGCTGCCGCCCGCGTCACTCGTACGGTAGACACGGCACCGCCGCTCCGCGGGCACACGGTCCGAGTCGGCGTGGATCGGGAACACATAGGCCGTATCGGCGTGGTGGGGGTGTGCCACGGCCGCGAAACCGAAGTCGGACGGCAGGCCCGCCCCGATGTCCGTCCAGGTCACGCCGTGGTCGTCGCTGCGGTACACGCCCCAGTGGTTCTGCAGGTAGAGCCGGTCCGGATCGCCGGCGTCCTGCGCGATCTTGTGCACGCACTGCCCGAACTTCGGGTGCGGGTCGGGCATGAACACCGCCGAGACCCCCTCGTTCGACGGCTGCCACGTGCCGCCCCCGTCCGTCGTGCGGAACACGCCGGCCGCCGACACCGCCACCGTCACGACGTCCGGGTCACGCGGGTCCGTGATCACCGTGTGCAGCGCCTCGCCGCCTCCGCCCGGCTGCCACTGCCCGCGCGTCGGGTGCTCCCACAGCGGCCGTACGAGCTCGAACGTCTCGCCCTCGTCCGCCGACCGGAACAGCGCCGCGGGCTCCGTCCCCGCGTACACCACGCCGGGAGCGGCCGGGCCGGCCGGGTGCAGCTGCCAGACCCGCTCCAGCGACGCGCCCGTGTCCTGCGGGAACCGCACGGCGGGCCTGGCCGGTTCGGTCCAGGTGGCGCCCAGGTCGTCGGAGTGGAACACCGACGGGCCCCAGTGCGCGCTGTCCCCGCCGACCAGCAGCCGCGGAGTGCTCCTCCGCAGGTCGATCCCGACCGAGTACACGGCCTGCGCGTTGAAGCGCGGGCCGTCGAACTGCCAGGTGCCCCCGCGTCTGCGCCCGATGAAGAGGCCCTTGCGGGTGCCTGCGGTCAGCAGTACGTCGTCGGTCATGGCCGTACCTCCAGGACGCCGTTGTCGCGGATACCGGCCAGTCTGCACCCGGCCACCGACAACAGCCCCCGGAGCCCGCCTCCGCCCAG
>NZ_JABWDV010000463.1 GCF_013362995.1 Streptomyces sp. TRM64462
CCGGCCCGGCGTGGACGCCCGTCCGCGACCGGCCAGTCCCGTGCCTCGGTCAGCAGCTCGACCGCACCCGACTCCCAGTCCACATGCGGCGACGGCTCGTCCACGTGCAGCGTCTTCGGCAGCACCCCGTGGTGCATGGCCTGCACCATCTTGATGACCCCGCCCACACCGGCGGCGGCCTGCGCGTGCCCGATGTTCGACTTCAACGAGCCCAGGTACAGCGGCTCTTCGCGCTCCTGCCCGTACGTGGCCAGCAATGCCTGCGCCTCGATCGGATCACCCAGGCGTGTGCCGGTGCCGTGCGCCTCGACGGCGTCCACATCCGACGCCGACAAGCGCGCGTCCGCCAGCGCCTGACGGATCACCCGCTCCTGCGAGGGACCGTTCGGAGCCGTCAGACCATTGCTCGCACCGTCCTGATTCACGGCGCTCCCCCGCACCACCGCAAGGACCTGGTGCCCGTTCCGGCGCGCGTCCGACAACCGCTCCACGAGCAGCAGGCCCACGCCCTCCGACCAGCCGACGCCGTCCGCGCCGGCGCCGAAGGACTTGCACCGCCCGTCGGCGGCCAGGCCGCGCAGCCGCGAGAACTCGATGAACGCGACCGGTGTCGACATGACGGTGGCGCCGCCGGCGACGGCGAGGTCGCACTCGCCGTTGCGCAGCGCGTTCGCCGCCAGGTGCAGGGCGACGAGCGAGGACGAGCACGCCGTGTCCACGGTGACGGCCGGGCCCTCGAAGCCGTACGTGTACGAGAGGCGGCCGGCGGCGATGCTGCCCGCGCTGCCGCTGAACAGGTAGCCCTCGAAGTCCTCCGGCGGCAGGTGGGGGCGGGAGCCGTAGTCGTTGTACATCAGCCCGGTGAAGACGCCGGTGCGGGAGCCGCGCAGGCCCGTGGGGTCGATCCCGGCGTGCTCGAACGTCTCCCAGGCGGTCTCCAGGAGCAGCCGCTGCTGCGGGTCGATCGCGGTGGCCTCGCGGGGCGACATGCCGAAGAACGCCGGGTCGAACCGGTCGGCGTCGTGGAGGAAGCCGCCCTCCTTGCCGTAGGTGGTGCCGCTGTGGTCGGGGTCCGGGTCGTACAGCGCTTCGGTGTCCCAGCCCCGGTCGGCGGGGAACCCGGTGACGGCGTCCGTGCCGTCGGCGACCAGGCGCCACAGGTCGTCGGGCGAGGAGACCCCGCCCGGGTAGCGGCAGGCCATGCCGACGATCGCGATGGGCTCGTGGCGCCGTTCCTCGATCTCCCGCAACTGCCTGCGTGCGTCACGGGCGTCGGCGACGGCCTTCTTGAGATAGTCGCGGAGCTTGTCCTCGCCCGCCATGATCGTTCAACTCCCGGTGGTCGGTGGGTGGTCAGTCGAGTTCGTCGACGAGGGCGAAGAGTTCCTCGTCCGTCGCGGATTCCAGGTCGTCGTCCTCGGGTCCGGACGCCCGGTCGGGCGTGCCGCCGGCCGCGGTGTCGGCGGCGGCGAGCAGTTCCCGCAGCCGTGAGGTGATCTGGCCGTGGGCGTCCCGGTCGGACGCGGCGGCCTCGATGGCGGCCCTGAGCCGGGACAGTTCGGTCAGCACGGGCTCGGCGGGGTCGGGCTCCTCGTAGGCGAGCTGCCCGGCCAGGTAGGCGGCGACGGCCCGGGGGGTCGGATGGTCGAAGACCAGCGTGGTGGGCAGGCGCAGCCCGGTCTCCGCCCCGAGCTGGTTGCGGAGTTCGACGGCGGTCAGCGAGTCGAAGCCGAGCTCCTGTACGGGGCGGTCGGCGTCGATCGTGGTGGGGTCACCGTGTCCGAGCACGGCGGCCACCCGGCCGCGCACCAGGTCGGTGAGGGCCCGGTCCCGGTCGGCGGCCGTGAGGGGGGCGAGCCGTTCGGCCAGGCCGGGGCCCCGGTCGTGGGCCGGGGCCCCGGTGGCGGCGGGCCTGCGGGGCGGGGCGGGGACCAGGCCGCGCAGGGCGGCCGGGACGGTGTCGCCCTGGCCGCGCAGGGCGCGGAGGTCCAGGCGGGTGACGGCGAGGACGCTCTCGCCCGTCGCGGGCGCGGCGTCGAACAGGGCCATGGCGTCGTCGCCGGCCAGGGGCAGCAGCCCGGAGCGGGCGAGGCGGCGCAGGTCGGCTTCGGCGAGGTGCCCGGTGATGGTGCTGGCCTGGTCCCACAGGCCCCAGGCGAGCGAGAGGCCTGGCAGCCCGTGGGCGCGGCGGTGGGCGGCCAGGGCGTCCAGGAAGGTGTTCCCGGCCGCGTAGTTGGCCTGTCCCGCGGTGCCGAGGAGTCCGGCGACGGAGGAGTAGAGCACGAACGCCTTGAGGCCGGGGGCGAGTTCGCGGGTGAGGTCGTGCAGGTGCCAGGCCGCGTCGAGCTTGGGCCGCAGGACGGCTTCCAGGCGTTCGCCGGTCAGGCCCTCCAGGGTGGCGTCGTCCAGGACACCGGCCGTGTGCACGACTCCGGTCAGGCCCGGACCCACGCGGCGCAGCAGCTCCGCCACGGACTCCCGGTCGGCGACGTCGCACGCCTCGACCGCCACCTCGGCCCCCAGCGCCTCCAGCTCGTCCCGCAGCTCCGCCGCGCCCGGCGCGTCCAGGCCACGGCGGCTCACCAGGACCAGTCCGCGCACCCCGTGCCCGGCCACCAGGTGCCGGGCGA
>NZ_JABWDV010000464.1 GCF_013362995.1 Streptomyces sp. TRM64462
ATCGGCCTGGGCCGGTTCGGCAGCTCGCTGGCGCACGAGCTGACCCGGCGCGGCTGGGACGTGCTCGGCATCGACACCAGCGCGCAGCTCGTCCAGAAGGTCAGCGACGTCCTCACCCACTCGGCCGTCGCGGACTGCACCGACCCGGAGGTGCTGGAGCAGCTCGGCGTCCACGACTTCACCAGCGCGGTCGTCGGCATCGGTACGGACATCGAGGCGAGCATCCTCATCGCCTCCAACCTGCTGGAGGCGGGCGTGCCGAACATCTGGGCCAAGGCCATCAGCCGCCAGCACGGGCAGATCCTCGAACGCCTCGGCGTCCACCACGTCGTCCTGCCCGAGCACGACATGGGCGAGCGCGTCGCCCACCTCGTCACCGGGCGGATGCTCGACTTCATCCAGTTCGACGACGACTACGCCCTGGTCAAGACCGTCGCCCCGGAGATCGCGACGGGCGTCCCGCTCGGGGAGAGCGCCGTCCGCAGCACGTACGGGGTCACGGTCGTCGGCATCAAGCGGCCGGGGCAGGACTTCACGCACGCCACCGCCGAGACCGTGATCGAGAAGGGCGACGTCATCATCGTCACCGGCAAGACCAGTGCCGTGGAGAGCTTCGCCGAGCTGAGCTAGCGCGGGGCGCGCGGCGTCACAGTCGTGCCACGCGCACGGCGATGACGGCCACCAGCGCGAACACCGCGACCGCGGTGACGACGAAGGCCACGTCGGCCATCGCGAGCTCCTAGGAGAGAGGGAGGGGGAGAGGTCGGGGAGAGAGCGGCTGAACCACTTCCCCGAGGAAAGCCCGCCGGCCCCCCGCCCACGACCTCCGTTGACGCCCTCCATACGCCCGCCCGGGCGTCGTTGACGCGTTCTTAACGCCCCGAGGGCGGGTGTGTCTCGTACATGCGGACGGCGACCAGGAGCCCGGACGCGGCGGTGAGGGCCGCGACCGTCCAGACGGCGGCGGTCAGGCCGTACGCGTCGGCCACGAGCCCCGCCAGCAGGGCGCCCACGGCGAAGCCGCCGTCGCGCCACAGCCGGTAGACGCCGACCGCGCGGGCGCGCCAGGCGGGGTGTGCGACGTCCCCGACGACCGCGAGCAGCGTCGGATAGACGAGGGCGGTGCCGACGCCCAGCAGGATCTGGGCCGCCGCCCAGACGCCGAACGTGGTGCCGAGGGCGACCAGGGCGATGGCGGCGGCCTGGAGGAGCATGCCGCCGGTGATGAGGTGCTTGCGGCCGACGCGGTCGGACCACCAGCCGGTGAGCAGCTGGCCGAAGCCCCACACGGCCGGGTAGAGCGCGCCGAGCACCCCGATCTGGGCGACCGGCAGGCCGTGGGCGGCGAACAGCAGCGGGAAGACGCCCCAGGCGAGCGCGTCGTTGAGATTGTTGACCAGGCCGGCCTGGCTGGCGGCGGACAGCGCCTTGTCGTGGACGCTGGTGATCCAGGCGACACGGCCGGTGCCGAGGCCGTCGCCGTGCCCGGTGCCCACCGGGTGGTCGGCCGCCTCCCGGCGGGCGTGGTCGCGGGTCTCGCGTACGAGGAGCGCGGACATGCCCAGGCCCAGCGCGGCGTAGGCGACGCCGAGCAGGAACGGCTCCGGGCGCAGCCCGGCGTGCGCGGCGATCGCGCCGGTGGCCATGGTGGTGGCGGCGAGGGCGACGTATCCGGCGGACTCGTTGAAGCCCATCGCCAGGCCGCGCCGCGCGGGGCCCACCAGGTCGATCTTCATGATGACGGTGGTGGACCAGGTCAGGCCCTGGTTGACGCCCAGGAGGACGTTGGCGGCGATCACCCAGCCCCACGTGGGCGCCCACATCAGCAGCAGCGGCACGGGCAGGCCGAGGAGCCAGCCGGCGACCAGGACGGGCTTGCGGCCGTAGCGGTCGGAGAGGGTGCCGGCGAAGAAGTTGGTGACGGCCTTGGTCGCGCCGAAGGCGACGATGTACGTCAGCGCGGCGGTGTACGCCGGCAGTGCGAAGACCTGGTCGGCGAGGAGCGGCAGGACGACGCGCTCCTGGCCGAGCATGCCGCCGACGAGGGCGTTGACGGCGACGAGCAGGGTGAACTGGGCGAGGTTGGCGCGCAGTCCGAGCCGTATGCGGTGCCGCGGGGAGGACGCGTCCGTGCTCACTCCCCCTCCTGGAGGGCCCGGCCGGTGGCCCTGGCCCAGTCGGCGGGGCCGCCGTGGAGGACCGCGACGTCCCGGTGGCCGGCGCGCAGGAGGAGGCTGGCGGCGGTCATGGCGCGCTCGCCGTGCCCGCAGTGCACCAGCGGGGCGGCGGGGACCTCGCCGGTACGGGCGGGCAGTTCGCCCAGTTCGATGCCGACCGCGCCGGGGATGTGCCCGGCGGCGTACTCGACGTCCTGGCGGACGTCCAGGACGGGGCGGGCGGTGCGAGCGGGGCGGTCGGTGCGGTCGGCGGCGTCGGGGCCGTCGGGGCCGTCGGGTCGGCCCGTGGCGACGCGGTCTGCGGTGAGCAGTTCGACGGTCTCCTGACGGCCCCCGGCGGCCGCCCAGGCGGCCATCGGGAGGTGGCCGGCGAGCCGCTCGTACCCGATCTTCAGGGACTGCCAGGTGAGCTCGGCGAGGTCCTGCCCCGCCGCCGTGACGAAGACGAGCGGGGTGTCGTCGGGTACGAGCCAGCCGAGCCAGGTGGCGAACTGGGCGCGCAGCGGCACGGAGAGGGCGCCCGGGATGTGCCCGGCGGCGAAGTCCGCGACCGGCCGCACGTCCACCAGCCGCGCGCCCTCCGCGAGCAGCCGCCGTACGTCGGGCGCGGTCAGCGGGGTGAGGCGGGGCTCGGCGGGGAGGACGGCGGGGCCGCGCCGGTTGGCCTCCGTGAGGCGGTCGAAGTACGCGGGGTACGAGCCGAGGCCGCCCAGGAGCCGCCGTACGAACGTGTCCTCGTCGGGCGCGGCGAGCAGCGGGTTGGCCCGCTTCTGGGCGCCGATCGTGGTGATGCGCTCGGCCCCCTGCGGCGCCGCGCAGAAGGAGCCCGCGCCGTGCGTGGGCCAGACGGCGACGTGGTCCGGCAGCTCGGCCAGGCGCCGCAGCGACCGGTACTGGGCGCGGGCCAGTTCCTCGGCGCGGTCGGCGCCGAGCAGGTCGGTGCGGGCGGCCGAGCCGACGATCAGCGAGCCGCCCGTGAAGACGCCGAGCTCCCGGGTGCCGTCCAGGAGCAGGAACGACAGGTGCTCGTCGGTGTGGCCTGGCGTGGCCAGGGCCCTCAGGGTGAGCCCGCCGCCCAGCTCGGTCTCGTCGCCGTCGGCGAGGGCGCGGTGCGCGAAGGCGCGGCGCCCGGCGGCGGAGGCCAGGACGGTGGCGCCGTCGTCGTGGGCGAGCTGGCGGGCGCCGGACAGGAAGTCGGCGTGCAGGTGCGTGTCCGCGGCGTACGCGACGTCGAGCCCGCGCCGTTCGGCGGCGGCGCGCAGGGCCCGCAGGTCCCGGGCGGCGTCCACGGCGAGGGCGCGGCCGTCGCCGAGGTCGACGAGGTAGGCACTGTTGCCGAGACCCGCGTCGACGAGGGGGAGTAGGTGGTCGTCGGCGAAGCTCATGGTGCCCGTCCTCTCGCTCGCGGCTGTAGCTACAATATTCCATGGATTTATGGATGAAGAAAGGTGAGGGAGGCTTCGGTCATGGGAGATGCCGCGCGCAAGGCCGCGCTCTACGACGCCTTCGCTCGTACCGGTAAGGCGCTGAGCAGCGGGAAACGCCTCGAACTGCTCGATCTGCTGGCCCAGGGCGAGCGCACGGTCGACGCCCTCGCCAAGGCCGCCGGGCTGAACCTGACCACCGCGTCCGCGCACCTCCAGACCCTCAAGCAGGCCGGCCTCGTCGCCACGCGCCGCGAGGGCGTACGCATCCACTACCGGCTGGCCGGCGACGACGTCGCCGCGCTGTACGCGCTGCTGCGGCGGGTGGCCCAGGAGCACCAGGAGGCCGTGGAGCCCGCCCGCGCCGCGTACCTGGGCGTCGGCGGCCGTGGCGGCGACGGCCACGGCGGCGACGCGGAGGAGGCCGCGGAGGAGGTCGCCCGCGAGGACCTGCTGGCCCGCGCGGCGGCGGGCGAGGTCGTCGTCCTGGACGTACGGCCCGCCGAGGAGTACGCGGCCGGCCACATCCCGGGCGCCCTGTCCATCCCGGTCGCGGAACTCGCCGACCGCGTCGCGGAGTTGCCGGAGGACGTGGAGGTCGTGGCGTACTGCCGGGGCGCGTACTGCGTCCTCGCGTACGACGCCGTCCGCCTGCTGCGCGCGCGGGGCCGCCGGGCGGTGCGGCTGGTGGAGGGCATGCTCGAATGGCGGCTGGCGGAGCTGCCGGTGGAGCCGTCGGTGGAGTAGCCGTCGGAACCGGGAACCCTTCCGTAGCGGCCCTGCCCCTTCGCGTCCGGAATTCCGAAATCCGCTCGGAATGTTCAATTCGGAACCAAAAAGCATCGAAAAATGGCCTGGACGGCACCTGTGGCCGTATGTGATGCTGGAATTGCCGCAGCGGGGGACGCTTAGGCGGCGAACGGGGGGACACGATCTCTTCTGCGCGACTGTGCGTGCGCGATCGAGCGCGACAGTCACACTTCACGACCATCAGCCCTCGCATCTCGGCGTGCGCCATGAATCGGCATTCCCGCACTCAAGAGCGTTGGGATTCCAGTGATAGCGGAAGAAGTCTATGATCTGGTGCTGGACGATCTGTTCATCCGGCTCGATCATCTCGTACCCGGAAGCTCTGTCTTCCTGAAACTCGAAGGTCTCAATCCGGCGGGCTCGGTCAAGCTCAAGACGGCCATCGCGCTGGTGGCCCAGGCCGAGGAGTCGGGGCGTGAATTCCCGCGCACCCGGCTCATCGAGTCGACGTCGGGGAACCTCGGCGTGGCCCTCGCCATGGTCTGTGCCGCCAAGGGCTACCGCCTCACGTGCGTCACGGACCCGAACGCCAACACGCAGGCCGTGCGCCTGATGGAGGCGCTGGGCGCCGAGGTCGTCGTCATCGACGTCCGCGACGGCAACGGCGGCTTCCTGCAGTCCCGTATCAACTACATCCAGGCCCGACTGCGCCGCGAGCCCGGCACGTACTGGCTGAACCAGTACGCGAACCCGGCCGGCCCACGGGCCCACCGCGACCGCACCGGCCGCTCCGTGCTCGAAGCGATCGGCCACGTCGACTACGCCTTCATCGGCGCCGGCACCACCGGCACGCTCATGGGCTGCGCGGAGTTCTTCCGCCGGCACAGCCCCGCCACGCGGATCATCGCCGTCGATTCGGTCGGATCCGTCTCCTTCGGCGGCCCGCCCGCCCGGCGGCACATTCCCGGACTCGGTACGAGCAGACGCCCCGAAATCCTCGACGAGGAGAAAATCGACGAGGTGATGCTGATTCCCGAGGCGGACGCCGTCGAAATGTGCAGAGCGCTCGCCGAAGGGCGTGGACTGCTGCTCGGCGGCTCCAGCGGGACAGTGCTTTCCGCGGTGCAGGAAAAAGCCAAGGAAATTTCCGACGGGAGCGTCGTCGTGGCGCTTTCCCCCGATTTCGGGGAACGCTATCTGGAGACCGTCTACGACGACTCATGGGTGGCCGAGCGATGGCCGGAACTCATCCACCGGAAAATCCCGGAACTCCCGGAACTCCCGGAAATCCCGAAGATCGCGGAAATTTCACAGACCTCTCAGGCCCGGGCCTGAGGAGAGGTGCGACTCAATGTTTGACTTCGACGTGGTGGCCGGCGAGACCGTGCGCGACGTGCTCGCCGACAAGCGGGCCGAGGTGCTCGGCATCGTCGCCCGCGCCTACCGCAGCCACGAGGCCGGAGAGAGCGTCAACCCCGACAGCTACTTCCTCCGCTTCCCCGAGAAGCCCGACTCGCGGATCATCGCCCTGCCCGCCTACCTGGGCGCCGACGTCCGGCTCGCCGGCATCAAATGGATCGCCAGCTTCCCGCAGAACACCAAGGCCGGCCGGCCCCGCGCCTCGGCCGTGCTGCTCCTCAACGACTACGAGACCGGCTATCCGATCGCCTGCCTCGAAGCCGCGAACATCAGCGCCGCCCGCACCGCCGCCTCCGCGGCCGTCGCGGCGCGGGCCCTGCGCCCCGGCGGCTTCGACGGCACCCGCGTCGCGGTCGTCGGCGGCGGCGTCATCGCCCGCAACATCTGCGACTACCTCCACGCCGCGGACTGCGTACCCGACGCGTACGTCGTGCACGACCTGCACGAGGAGTCCGGCCAGGCCCTCGCCGCCCACCTGCGCGCCACCCAGGGGCGCCCCGTGTCGTTCACACCCGACCTGGGCGCGGCGCTGGAGGCCGAGACGGTCGTGTTCGCCACCACCGCGCTCGAACCGTACGTCACCGCACCCTTCAAGCCCGGCCAGCTCGTCCTCAACATCTCGCTGCGCGACCTCGCGCCCGAAGTGGTGCTCGCCGCGGACAACATCCTCGACGACGTCGACCACTGCCTGAAGGCGAACACCTCACCCCACCTGGCCGAACAGCTCACCGGCTCCCGGGACTTCGTGACCGGCACGCTCGCCGGAGTCCTCGACGGCGACGTGTCCCCGGCGCTCGACGACCGGCCGGTGATCTTCTCGCCGTTCGGGCTCGGCGTCCTGGACCTGGCGGTCGGCGCGTACGTCCTTGAGCAGGCCCGCGCCGCCGGAGCGACCCTCGCCGTCCCCCACTTCTTCGGGGAAACACGCCGATGGTGACCACACTCGCGATCGTCGGAGCGGGGCCGCGCGGCCTCGGCGTACTGGAACGGCTCATCGCCCACCGCCTGGCCGACCCGCTCGGCGCCGCCGTCACCGTCCACCTCGTGGACCCGCGGCCCCTCGGCCCCGGGTTCCACCGCCCGGACCAGCCCGACCACCTCCTCCTCAACACGGTGTGCGCGCAGGTCACCGCGTTCGCGGACGAGCGGATGGTGGACGGCCCCACGGGGGTGCGCGGGCCCAGCCTGTACGAGTGGTGCCGGGAGCGGCGGCTGCGCCTGGCGTCCGACGGATACACCGTCCTCGCGGGGGACGGACGGGAGATCCGGCAGGGCGCGCGCGACATCCGGCAGGGCGCGCGCGACATCCGGCCGAACGACTTCCTGCCCCGGCGGCTGCTCGCCGAGTACCTCGCCTGGGCCGCCGAACGCGTCGTCGCCGCCGCACCGCCCGGCTTCCACCTCGTACGGCACGCCGCGACGGCCACCGACATCCGGCCGCGGCAGGGCGGCGGGGAGACGGTCGTCCTCGACGACGGAACGCTCCTGGAGGCGGACGCCGTCTTCGTGACCATCGGGCACCAGGCCCTGCACACGCCGGCCGAACCGCCGCAGGAGCCGCGCCTCATCACCCGCCCGTACCCCCTGCCCGACGTGCTCGACGGCATCGCCCCCGGCGAAGCCGTGGCCGTCCTGGGCATGGGCCTGACCGCCATGGACGTGATCGCCGCCCTCACGCTGGGCCGCGGCGGCCGCCACGAGCCGACGGCGGACGGCACCGGGCTGCGGTACGTACGAAGCGGCCGGGAGCCCCGGATCGTCCTGGCCAACCGGTCCGGCATGCCCTCGCGCAGCCGCCCGTACCTCAACCCCGGCCGGACGTGCCCCGGCCCGCTCGTCCTGACCCCGGACCGGCTCCGGGCCCTGCGCCTGACCCGCGCGGGCGGGCTGCTGCACTTCACCGAGGACGTGCTGCCGCTGATCGAGACCGAGATGGAGCTCGCCCACCACCGGACCGTCCTGGCCCTGCGCACCGGCGTCGGCGCGCAGGCCGCGGCGGCCGAACTCGCCCGCCGCGTACACCGGTCGGGCCCCGACGGCGCGCTCGCCTCCCTCCGCGCGGAGCTCGGCCCCTACCCGCTGCGCGGTGTCCTGACCGAGCGGCTCACCGACCGCCCCCTGCCGGACCAGGACGCGTACGCGGCGTGGTTCACCGCCCGGGTGCGCGACGACCTGGCCGAGGCCCGGGCGGGGCTGGGCGTCAGCCCGGTGAAGGAGGCCCTGGAGGTGCTGCGCGACCACCGCGACGCCCTCCGCGACGTCATCGACGCCCCGGGTGTGGACGACGCGTCGCTGGAGTACTTCTTCGGGGCGTTCACGTCCACGGTCAACCGCCTGGTGATCGGCCCGCAGCTGGACCGCTCGGCGGAGCTGCTGGCGCTGCTCGACGCGGGCGTGCTCCGGCTCGGCCCGGGCCCGCGGCCCAAGCTCGTCGCCCCGGCGGGGCGGGGCCCGTGGCGCCTGGAGTCGACGTGCCTGGCCCGGCCCGAGGCCGTCGAGGTGGACCACGTGGTGCGCGCCCACGTCCCCGAGCCGGCCCCGGACCGGCTCCCCGGCTCGCTCCTCGCCCACCTGGTGGCGGCGGGCCGCGTCACCCCCCTGTCTGCCACCCGGACCCTCCCGGCGCCGGTCGCGGCAGCCGCGCCGGTCGCGCCGACCGCGCCGGCAGCCGTCGTCGGCGCCCCGCCCGCCACCGCCCGCGGCCCCCGAGTCCCGGGCCTTCGGGTCACGCGTGCGGGGCAGGGCGTCGGGCCCGACGGGGAGGTCAGCCGGACCCTGTTCTTCCTCGGCCCGCACACCGAAGGGTCCAGCTACTACAACCACTACGTCCCGTCGCCCGGCGCGCCGTCCCGCGCGCTGAAGGACGCCGAACTCGCCCTCCGTACCGCACTCCAGCCCCACACCGTGAGGACACCGACGACATCATGAGCAACCGCGACACCTACACCCCCTGGACCCGCCCGTACCGCCCCGAGACGCGGGCCGCGCAGGGCGACGGCTGGCGCTGCCCGACGACCGGCGCCGTACCGCCGCCCGTCAGCCTGGGCGCGACCTTCGCCCGCGACGACCAGTACCGCACCCCCGCCGGCCTCGCGTACCTGCGCGACCAGGGCACCCCGGGGTACGAGCAGGTCGAGGGCGTCGTCGCCGGGCTCGAAGGCGGCTCGGACGCGCTGGTGTTCTCGTCCGGCATGGCCGCCGCCACCGCCGTCTTCCAGGTCCTGCCGGCCGGCGCGCGCGTGGTGGTGCCGCGGACGATGTACTTCGGGCTCACGAAGTGGCTGCTCGAATTCGGCGCGCAGCGCGGCCTGGACGTCGTACGCGTCCCCATGGACGACCTGGACGCGGTGTCCGACGCGGTGAACGCCGCGCCGACCGCGCTGCTGTGGGCCGAGTCCCCGGCGAACCCGACCTGGCTGGTCACCGACCTCGCCGCCTGCGCCGACATCGCGCACCGCGCCGGGGCCCTGTTCGCCGTGGACAACACGGTGCCGACGCCGGTGCACACCCGGCCGTTCGAACTCGGCGCCGACCTGGTCATGCACTCGGGTACGAAGTACCTGAACGGCCACAACGACGTGGTGGCCGGCCTCCTGGTGGCCGCGCCCGACCCGGCCGACGCGCACCGGGCCCTGTGGGAGCGGCTGCGCCTGCACCGCCGGCTGACCGGTCCGATCCTCGGCCCGTGGGAGGCGTACCTGCTGCTGCGCGGGATACGGACGCTCTACCCGCGCATGCGGCAGATCTCCGCCACGGCCATGACGCTGGCCGAGCACTTCTCGGGGCACCCGCTGGTGAGCCGCGTCGCGTACCCGGGCCTGCCCGGCGACCCGGGGCACGAGGTGGCGTCGCGGCAGATGACCGGCGGCTACAGCGGCATGCTGTCGCTGCACGTGGCCGGAGACTGGCAGCGCTCGCTGCGCACGGCCGAGTACTGCGAGCTGTTCATCCGGGCCACATCCTTGGGCGGTGTGGAAAGTCTGATCGAACACCGCTACACATTCGAGGGACCGGACAGCACTTCACCCAAGGACATGCTCCGTCTCTCCGTCGGCGTCGAGGACCCGGCCGACCTCGTGGCCGACCTGGAACAGGCACTGGAGCGGGCAGCGAAGGACGAATGTTGAGCCCAGAGCCCACAACAACAGAAGCGACATCAGCGACAAGGGAGGGGGAGAGCGGCCCGCCGGAGGACGCCGGGCGCAGCCTCTGGCACGACATGTCCCTGTCCGCGGTGCTGGCCGGCCTCGTCGCCGTGGTCGTGTCGTACTCCGGGCCGCTGGTCATCGTGCTCGCGGCCGCGTCGGCGGGGCACCTGGACAAGGCGCAGACGGGCTCCTGGGTCTGGGCCATCTCGATCGGCAGCGGTCTGACGTGCATCGCGCTGAGCCTGCGCACACGCATGCCGGTGATCACGGCGTGGTCGACGCCCGGCGCCGCCCTGCTGGTCACGAGCCTGGGGGCGTACTCGTACGCGGAGGCGATCGGGGCGTTCGTCGTCACCGGCGTGGTGATCACGCTGGTGGGCCTGACGGGCGTGTTCGGCAGGCTCATGCGGCTCGTGCCGGCGGCGGTGGTGTCCGCGATGCTCGCGGGCATCCTCTTCTCCTTCGGCACGGGTGTCTTCACCTCGCTGAAGACGGCACCGTGGATCGCCGGCGCGGTGCTCCTCGCCTATCTGCTCGGCAAGCGATGGCTGGCCCGGTACGCGGTGCTGATCGCCCTGGCGGCGGGTGTGGTGGCGTCGGCCGCCACGTCGGGCCTTGACGTCCGGCTGGACGGCATGGAGCTGGCCCGCCCGGTGCTGACGGCGCCCGACTTCTCGGTGGCCTCGCTCATCGGCATCGCGGTGCCGATGATCCTCGCGACCCTGGCCTCGCAGAACGCGCCGGGCATGGCGGTGCTGACGGCGTCCGGATACGAGCCGAAGGACCGGCTGCTGATCGGCTCGACGGGCCTGGCCTCCACGGCCCTGGCCCCGTTCGGGTCCCACGCGATCAACCTGGCCGCCATCACGGCGGCCATCTGCACGGGCCCCGAGGCGCACCGCGACCCGCGGCGCCGCTACGTCGCCGGTGTCGCGTGCGGCGCCTTCTACCTCCTGGTCGGCGCCTTCGGCACGACCCTGGTGGTGTTCTTCGCGGGCCTCCCGAAGGAACTGGTCGCCGCCATCGCCGGCGTGGCGCTCTTCGGCGCGCTGGCGGGCGGTCTGACGGGCGCGGTCAAGGACGACCGGACGCGCGAGGCGGCCCTGGTCACGTTCCTGACCACCGCGTCCGGAGTCACCCTCTTCGGCATCGGCTCGGCCTTCTGGGGCCTCCTGTTCGGCGTGGCGGTCCACCTCATCCTGACCCCGCGCCGAACCGAGGCGTGACGACGTCCGGGTTGGCGCGCAGCCAGTCGGCGAAGGCGGCCAGGCCTGCTTCCGGGTCGGCGCGGCCGACTCCGACGCGGAAGCGGTCGGTGGGCGTGGCGGTGAGCTCGGAGCGGTACACGCTCGCCGGCAGCAGCAGCACGCCGGCCTCCTCGACGAGCCGGGTGCAGAGCTCCTCCACGCCGCCGGGGCCGAGGTAGCGCGGGTAGGCGACGCACCCGCCGTCCGGCGCCCGCCACTCGAAGAGGCCGGGGTACGAGGCGAAGAAGGCGTCGAAGACGGGCAGGTTCGCGGCGATCAGGGCGCGGTTGCGCTCCAGGATGGTGGCGCGGGCCTTGAGCGCGATCCGGGCGAGTACCTCGCCGGGGGCGGAGTTGCAGATGGTCGTGTAGTGCTTGGCCCGTTCGAGGCGGGACAGCAACTCCCGGTCGCGGCAGGTGATCCAGCCGATCCGCAGGCCCGGCAGGCCCAGCGACTTCGAGGTCACGTTCAGCGAAAGGGCGCGCTCCGACAGGTCCGCGGCCTGCGGCAGGGTGCGCGCCGGGTCGCGTTCGAGGCCGCGGTAGACCTCGTCGCTGAACAGGTGGATGCCGCGCTCGTCGCACAGGCGGGCCAGTTCGGCGAAGTCGGCGGCGGGGATGACCTTGCCGGTGGGGTTGTTGGGGAAGTTCACGGACACGACCCGGGTTTCGGGGCGGATCGCGGCCTCCACCGCGTCGAGGTCCAGGGCCCAGTCGCGCGCCGGGTCGAGGGCGATGCCCGTGACCTCGCACAGGGCCAGCGGAACGGTCTCGGCGGCCTGGTAGTTGGGCGTCACGACGACCGCGTGGTCGCCCGCGTCCAGCAGGACGTTCATCGCGACGTAGAGGGCCTCCTCGGCCCCCGCGAAGCAGAGGACGTCGGCCGCGTCCGCCCGCTCGTACGTCTCGGCGATCACCGCGCGCAGGGCGGGGTCGCCGTACGTCTCGGTGTAGCCGAGGGACAGGTTCTCGAACGCGGCGCGGTCCTCGTCGTCGGCCAGGTCGAGCAGTTCGCGCAGCGTCATGGTGCGGACGTCGGACGCCGTCATGTGGTGACGTGCGGTGAACTCCCACCGGGAGAAGTGGGTTTCGAGGCGGAAGTCGGGCAGCCGGGTCATGACGTACGATCCTTCGCGTTCGGTGCCGCCGCTGCTCGGAGTTCGGCCAGCAGGCCGTAGAGGGTGGACCGGGAGACCCGCAGGGCGGCGGCCACGACCGGCGTCGCGCGGCGTACGGCGAAGATCCCGGCCTCCTCAAGGCGGGCCAGCACGGTCAGGCGGTCGGCGCGGGTCAGCCGCTCGACCGGTCGGCCGCACTCGCGCACGTACCCGCCGACGATGTGCTGGACCCGCTCGCTCCAGTCCTCCTCGAACAGCGGCTCCGGGCGGGCCACGGCCGGCGCGCCGAACGCGGACAGCACGGCGGCGGCCCGCTCCAGCGGCGTACGGTCGAGGTTCACGCACAGCACGGCGGACGCCGCGCCGTCCGCGTCGCGCAGCACGGCACTGACCGACGACAGCCGCCGCCCGTCCGCGAGCACCTTCTCGTACGGGCCGAACACATCACGCCCCGCCGGCTCCAGCGCGTCCAGCTCACCCAGCAGCGACGGATCGCCCGGCCGGCGCGAGCTCATCGGGTTCCAGACCGCCAGCACCCGGTCCGTCTCCGGCGCGTGCAGCACCACCTCGGCGTACGGCCCGAGCAGCGACGCGACGGCCCGGCACACGGGCCCCCACATCCGCACCCGGGGGTCGCCCGCGTCCTCCTCGACACTCACCATGGCTGGACTGTAGGTCCATGCTGGACGAACAGTCCAGCGCGTGCGGTGCCTTTCGCGGTCAGCCGATCGCCGGGCTGCGGCGTTCCAGCAGGACGACGTCACGCCAGCGCCCGTGGTGCCGTCCGATGCGCTCCCGCGTGCCGACGACCCGGAACCCGGCGCGCCGGTGCACCGCGAGGCTGGCGGCGTTCTCCGGGAAGATCCCGGACTGGACGGTCCAGATCCCCGCCGCGTCCGTGGAGTCGACGAGCGCCTTGAGCAGGGCGGACGCGACACCGCGCCCGCGCGCCCCGGGGTGTACGTACACGGAGTGCTCGACGACACCCGCGTACGCGCAGCGGTCGGAGACCCGGGAGGCCGCGACCCACCCCGTCACGGCGCCGCGCTCGTCGAGCGCGACGAACCGGTGCGCGCGGAGCCTGGCGGCGTCGAAGACGTCCCAGGACGGCGCGGCGGTCTCGAAGGTGGCGTCGCCCTCGTCGATACCGGCCTGGTAGATCGCCAGGACCTGCTCGGCGTGCTCGGCGGCCATCGGTACGACGATCATGCTCACCCCCGGTGGTACGGAACCCGCGTACACGGAACCCGCGTACACGGAACCCGCGTACACGGAACCCGCGTACACGGCATGCGGCCACCCTGCCACACGGCTTCGGCGCCGGGCGCCGCCGCCACCGGGGCGGCCACGGCGGGGCATTGACCGCCCGGCGACCCGGGGCGACTGTAGGGGAGGGGTGGCCGACCCGCACCCGCGGTGCGGCGGCCGGGGGGAAGGGGAGGCAGGCATGGACCCTGACGTGACGGAGTTCTGGGACGACTGGCGCGACCACGCCTGGCGGGTCGTCACGGCCCCGCCGGTGGCGGCCTTCGGGGCGGTGCTGCTGCTCGTCGTCGCGCGGAACGCGGGTCGGGTGGACGACGTGTACGGCGCGCTCCTGCTGTGCGGCCTGCTCATCGCGGCCGGCGGCATGCTGACGTTCGGCGTCCTGACGCCCTTGCTGCTCGGATGGGACCTGGACGCGGTGCTCGTACGCTGCTCGCCCGAGGGCATCACGGTCAAGGGCGTGACGCACCCGTGGAGCACGGTCCGCGCGCTGAGCCTGGGGTACGAGGAGCTGGTCAGAAGCGGATGAGGCCGGCTCGGGGAAGGCGTTTTCCCAGAGTTGAGGCGGTGCACCAGGTCGTCGTGCATGCCTTCGGCCAGGACCATCCGGTAGTAGCTCATCCGCAGCCGTGGCTGGTCGAGAGCGAACCGGGTCGGCCCGGACCAGGCCGGGTGTCTCAGCGACCTCCAGGACGTCGCGCCGATGGGGCGGTGCTGCCCTGATCTCTGACCGTGGCCTTCGTCGGGCTCGGCTGAGGGGGAGCAGCCCGTGCTCCTGCGACCGTCCGATCTGTCGGCGGCGCGGTACGGGGCGCGCCCTCGGCTGGCGGGGTGGGCCGGGCTGGGGAACGGTGGTGTACAAGGAGGCGCCTCACGTGGCTGCCGGTTCGGCGCCTCGGCGAGCTGGTCGGTGTGGTCTGCTCGCACGTGCCATGACGGTGGGGCGCGTGGTGGGAGGGTGGTCACCATGGGTGCGGCGCGGTTCCGCCGGGTGCCGGCGGCCACGGAGCTGTCCCGCCACGGGAACCAGGCCGTGGGGCGCGCGGTGCGCCTCGCCCGCTCGCACGGGGCTCGGGCCACCGCCCCGTGCGTGGTGTCTCCCCGGCGGGACGCCGATCTGTGGTCCTCGCGGGAGGCGAAGCGATGACCGGGCCGCCGTCCCGCTCCGTCGCCGGGCAACACGGCCAGCGGCCGGACATGGCCGGACGGGAGTGATCGAGGTGCACGGGTTCGCCCTCACCGCCGTCATCCTGGCGATCTCCGCGGTCGTCGGGCTGCTGGCCGTGCGCCTGCGGCAGCCGCTGATCGTCGCGTTCATCGGTGTGGGCATCCTGGTCGGTCCGACCGGCTTCGGCTGGGTGGAGGCGGACGGGACGATCGAGCTGCTGGCGCGGATGGGCATCGCGATCCTGCTGTTCCTCGTCGGCCTCCGGCTGGACCTGCACCTGATCCGCACCACCGGACCCATCGCCCTGGCGACCGGGCTCGGCCAGGTCCTCTTCACCTCGGTCATCGGCTACCTGATCGCCATCGGCCTGGGCATGGACACGGTCACCGCGCTGTACGTGGCGGTGGCGCTGACCTTCTCGTCCACGATCATCATCGTGAAGCTGCTGTCGGACAAGCGGGAGCTGGAGCAGCTCCACGGCCGGATCGCGGTCGGCTTCCTCATCGTCCAGGACATCGTGGTGGTCCTGGTGATGATCGGCCTGACCGCGTTCGGGAGGCAGGCCGGCGACAACGTGGCCGTGGACGTCGCCCTGGTCTTCGCCAAGGGCCTCGGGCTGCTGGCCGGTGTGGCACTGCTCATGCGGTACGTGCTGCCGAAAGTGCTGCACCAGGTGGCGCGCTCGCAGGAGCTGCTGCTCCTCTTCGGCGTCGCCTACGCCGTGTCGGTGGCCACCCTGAGCGACTGGATGGGCTTCAGCAGCGAGGTCGGAGCGTTCCTGGCCGGTGTCTCGCTCGCCACGACGCCGTACCGGGACGCGCTCGGCGCCCGCCTCGTCAGCCTGCGGGACTTCCTGCTGCTGTTCTTCTTCCTCGAACTGGGCGCGCGCCTGGAGTTCACCGACGCCTCCCGGCAACTCACCGAGGCGGCGATCTTCTCCGCCTTCGTCCTCGTCGGCAACCCGCTGATCGTCGTCCTGATCATGGCAGCCATGCGCTATCCGGTACGGGTCGGGTTCCTGGCCGGGCTCACGGTGGCGCAGATCTCCGAGTTCTCCCTCATCCTCGCCGCCCTGGGCCTCAGCCTCGGCCACATCACCGGCGCCACCGTCAGCCTGGTCACCGTCGTCGGCCTGATCACCATCGGCGGCTCCACCTACCTCATCCTGTACTCCCACCAGATCTACGCACGCCTCGAACGCTGGCTGTCGGTACTCGAACGCACCGACGGCCGAAAACGGGACCTCCACCGGCACGAGAAGGAGGCCGACGTGATCCTCTACGGCCTGGGCCGTTTCGGCGGAGCCATCGCCCACCAGCTCGGCCAGGCGGGCCACCGCGTCCTGGCCGTGGACTTCGACCCCCACCGCGTGGCCCGCAGCGACCGTGAGGGCGTGACCGCCATGTTCGGCAGCGCCGAGGACATGCACCTGCTGGAGAACCTTCCCCTCTCCCACGCCCGCTGCGTGATCAGCACCATCCCCCTGCCCGAGACGAGCAAGGCCCTCCTGCACGGACTGCGCCACCACGACTACCGGGGCAAGGTCGCCCTCACCGCCCACTCCGACCGTGACGCCGAGCAACTGGCCGCCGTCGGCGCCGACGTCATCCTGAGGCCGTACCCTCTCGCCGCCATGGCCGCGGCCGAGGTTCTCGACCAGCTCCTCGGGCGCGGCGAGGAGGGCGGGGACAGCGACCCGGCGCCCACCTGACAGCGGTCGTGGGCTGTGCGTCGGCGCGCCAGGGGCGGGGCATTTCCACAGTGCGGCAGCCTCACTGTGAGGCCCGGAGATCGAGGGAAAGCCGATGCGTGCGAGTGACTTGGCCGAGCCGTACCCGATGGTGGGTACCGACGACGACGCGATGGAGGCGGCCCGCCTGTTCGCCGAGCACCAGCTCCCGGCGCTGCTGGTCGTCGACCGGGACGGGCGACCGTACGCGATCGTGCCCGGCTCACAACTGCTGCGGGTGATCGTGCCGGAGTTCGTCCTGCGCGAGCCTTCGCTGGCACGTTCCCTCCGGGAAGGCGACGGCGAACGGCTGTCGGATGTGCTGGAAGGGATGACGGTCGCGGAGTGGTTGAGCGGTCAGGGACAGCGCGAACTGCCCACGGTGGTCGGTGTGTCCGCCAGCGCCATTGAGATCGCCGCATTGATGGTCCGGACGCACACCCCGCTGGTGGCCGTGGTCGAGGCGAACGGGGACTGGACACGGACGATCGGCGCGATCCGGGCGGCCCGCCTGATGGAGCACTTCCTCGGCCGGTCGTGACCGACGCACCCGGCAGGGCAGGTGCCGGGCGGTGCTCTGCCGAGGCGCGGTCCGCCGCCCTGGAGCCCCTGGTGCCCAGTGCGCTGCGGCGACTCGCCGTTCCCGCACAGCGCGCTCGCCGGGGACCGGCTCGACGTGCTGGTCAACGATGTGTGGGGCGGAGAGCGGCTGTTCGCGTTCGACACGCCGGTCTGGGAGCACGACCTCGACAACGGACTGCGGCCGCTCCGACTGGGCGTGGAGACCCACGCGATCACCAGCCAGTCCGGGTGCGGGCCAGGGCCAGGCCGCCGCACACCGAGCCGTTGGCCATTCGTGAGATCGCGGGCGTCAGAGGCCCGTTGAGTTCACCGTCGGGCGCGGCGATACGTGCGGAAACAGCGTCCGGACCAGGGCCAGGGTGCTGAGGGCGAACATCACCACGCCCAGGGGGACATGGAGCGAGGGCACGTGCGCGACGCCCAGCGCGACCTGCGCCGAGGCGAGGAGGAGGAAGCCGGTGGCGTACAGGACGGGCCGGGGGGACTCGCCGCCCGGTCGCCAGGCCAGGACGGTGGCGAGCACGTACAGCATGGCGGCCGCGTACATCACCTTCGATCCGATGTCGTGCAGCAGATAGCCGTGCGACGAGGTCAGCAGCATGCCGGCGGTGACCGCCTGGAAGAAGAGGGTCAGGGTCTGCAGGGCTATCGAGGTCTTGAGGAAGGTGAGGCCGGCCTGTGCGGCCGTCTTTCTTCTGGTCACGGTGTGGTCCCCCTTTTGTGGTGTGCGGCAATGGGCGAGTGCTGGGCTCCCAGGTGGCGGTGCCCACGACCTCGGCGGAGCCGCCGAGGCAGAAGCGGACGATCTTCTGCGGCGAGGTCAGACCGCCGCCTCCGCCCGCGCCCGGCTCCGGGTCTCCTGCCGTACGACACGCCGGCGCCGGGACGGCATGCCCGCCGTCGGGTTTGCGACGCTCCAGGCCGCGCCCTTGCAGATCAGTTCCTTGTAGCGGGCGGCCATGCGGCCCGTCAGGGCCCTGTCGATCGCTTGGTCGTCAGCGGTGACGAACTGGATCAGGCCCTCCTTGCGGCCGAGGGAGACGCACTGCTGGGCGTAACGGATGGAGACGTGGGGGACCTTGGTGCCGGCGAGACGGGCGGCGATGGCGTCGGCGGCCTGCCAGGCCATGGGGACGCCGGAGGCGCAGGACATGCGGAGCGGCCTGCCGCCCGGGCCGATCGCCATCGCCGCGTCGCCGACGGCGTACACGTCCCGGTGGGAGACCGAGCGCATCGTGGTGTCGACCACGATCTGGCCGCCGTCGGTGAGCTCCAGGGCGGTGGCCCGGGCGATCGGGTGGACGGCGAAGCCGGTGGTCCAGACGGTGACGTCGGCGGGGATGGTCCGGCCGTCGGCGGTCGTGACGCGGTCCGCCTCCACGGCGTTGACCGCGGTGTGTTCATGGACCGTGATGCCGAGCCTGTCCACCACCTTCCGCAGGTGGGCGCGGCCCTTCGCGGAGAGCCAGTCGCCGAGGGCGCCTTGGGTGGCGAGGGAGACGTCGAGGTCCGGGCGGGCCTCGGCGATCTCGGTCGCGCCCTCCAGACCGGTCAGGCCGCCGCCGACCACGACCACGCGCCGTCCGGCGTCCAGAGCGGCCAGGCGGTCGCGGAGGCGGAGGGCGCCGGGGCGGCTGGAGATCTCGTGGGAGTGTTCGGCGGCGCCGGGGACGCCTCCGTGGTTCCAGCCGCTGCCGAGGGCGTAGACGAGAGTGTCGTACTCCAGGACTTCCCGCTCGGAGCCGTTCACGGGAGCGACCGTCACCGCCTTGCGGTCGACGTCCACGGCGGTGACCTTCGCGAGCTCGAGCGCCACGCCCGTACCGACGAACATCTCGCCGAACGGCCGGGGCCTGAGGTCCTGGCCGGCCGCGAGCTGGTGCAGCCGGACACGCTCGACGAAGTCGGGCTCGGGGTTGACGAGAGTGATGGTCACGTCCTCGTGGTGCAGTCGCCTGGCGAGACGGCCGGCCGCGACGGCGCCGGTGTAGCCGGCTCCGAGGACGACGATGCGGTGCTGCATGTCCGTGCTCCTGTCTGGGCGGGGTCCGCCGTCGTCCGGCGTGGTTTCGCCCCTTGAACCGGACAGTCCCGCGTTTCCTGACAGGAACGGGTTGTGACCTGCGTCACGTCGCGTCAGAGGATGTGGAGCGGGGCCTCCTCGTGGTCCGCGGCGGCCCACCGCTCGGTCGCGCGGACGAGCTTGTCGGGGTTGGCCTGGTTGCGGACCGCCACGATGCCCTCCGGGCCGACCTCCAGGCAGCTGATGGCGACGACCCGGCCGTCGACGACCGCGACGATGGCGGGCCCGCCGTTGGCCGTCGTGGCGTAGATCTCGGGTGCGCCGCCGATGAGGGCCCGCTTGGCCTCGCTGGGCTTGAACAGGCCGCGCAGGAACGTGGCGACCGCGAGCGCCCCCTCGAACGCCTTCGCGCGGGCCGGGACCTTGCCGCCGCCGTCGCCGACCGAGACGGCGTCCTGGGTGAGCAGGCGGACGAGGGGTTCGGTACGGCCGCTGGTCGCCGCGGCCAGGAACTCCTCGACGATTCTCCGGGCGGCGGCCTCGTCGATCTCGCTGCGGGTGCGGGCCTTGCCGTCCGCGACGTGCTTCTTGGCCCGGTGGTATATCTGCTGGCTGGCGGCCTCGGTGATGTCCAGGATCTCGGCGATCTCCCGGTGCGGGTGGTCGAAGGCCTCCCGCAGCACATACACCGCCCGCTCGTTGGGTGACAGGCGCTCCAGCAGGACGAGGACGGCGTACGACACGGACTCGCGCTGCTCGGCGGTGTCGGCCGGGCCGAGCATCGGGTCCCCGGTGAGCAGCGGCTCGGGAAGCCACCGCCCCACGTACGTCTCGCGCCGGGCGCGTGCCGAAGTCAGCTGGTTGAGGCAGAGGTTGGTGAGGACCTTCGTCAGCCAGGCCTCGGGCACCTCGATCCGCCCGACGTCGGCCGCGTGCCAGCGCAGGTACGTCTCCTGCACGGCATCGTCCGCCTCACTCGCCGAGCCGAGCAGCCGGTAGGCGATGGCCTCCAGCCGGGGCCTTGCAGCCTCGAACCGGTCCACGTCACTCATGCTCAGCGCCATGCCCGCGATCCTAGGCGCGCACCGGGGTGGAACGGCAGGTGAGCCAGCGCTCCCCGGCGGTCAGTGAGGAGTCCGCGACGAAGACGCCTGAAGAGGCCCGGACAACAACCAAGCCCCAGGTCGCTGACCTGGGGCTTTACCGTGGAGCCGGCGTCGGGAATCGAACCGGCGCTCCGATCCAACGACCCCGCGCGTGACGACGGGCCGCTCGGGCTCGTCGAGAAGGCGCTTCGCACGTCTGGAGCACACCACAGCGCACAGCCCCCTGCTGCGCCGTCGGCCCACCGGCGGCTACCGCGACGTCCTCGCCATGAGCTTCACAGCTCTGTGAGGACCGGGGAGCCTTCGCCGGCAACGCCTGTTACGGCCTGCCCGGATGGCGGCCCGCGGCGACGGACTGTGCGTGCCGGAAGAGGCCGGTGGGGTCGTAGCGGCGCTTGACCTCGATCAGGCGGTCGTAGTTCGCGCCGTAGTAGGCATGCTGCCAGTCGCCGAGGTCGGGGTCGGGGAAGTTGACGTAGGCCGCGCTGGTTTCCAGGCGGTGGCACAGCCGCCGGTGTACGCCGCGAGTCTGCGCGAGCAGGTCGTTCACCGCGCTCTGCGGGGTGCCGGGCCGCCAGTGGGTGCCGATGTCGATGACGTAGGTGGCGTCACGATGCGGGTAGGCCGTCTCGTCGGGGCGGAGGCGGTCGCTGGTGCCGCCCATGGCGAAGAGCGTCACATAGCCGGTCGCCTTCGCCGCGCCGGGGCGCCAGGCGCGGGTCCACTCGGCGATGTCCGTCACCGCGTCGGGGCTCAGCCACACGTCGGGGACCAGGGACTTCGAGGCGTAGCAGTCCTTCGCGCCGGGCTTGTCCATGAGGTAGTCCTGGGCGGTCCAGAAGCCGCGTTCCTCGATAAGGGCAGGGGTGGGCCGGAGCGCCAGCAGGGGCGCGAGGAGCCGGCGCAGCCTGTCCTCGCCACCGATGCGCTGGCCCAGTACCCACAGGCTGGTGGTGCCGTTGCCCGCGTGCTTGAAGCCGACGCGTACGTCGAAGTCGCCCGCGCCGTCGGCGGCGAGGACGTCCTGCACCCCCTGCACGACGTCAACGGCCGACGCCAGGCCGAAGGTGAGGTCGAAGACGGTCGCGCGCAGCGACCTGACGGGGACGGCGTCGAAGGTGAAGGCGGTGTTGATGCCGAAGTTGCCGCCCGCACCGCCGCGACATGCCCAGTACAGGTCCGGGTTCTCCTTCTCGGTGGCGCGCACGAGGGTGCCGTCGGCGAGCACGAGGCGGGTCTCGGTCATGCGGTCGCAGGTCAGACCCCATTTGCGGTCGTTGAAACCGAGCCCGCCGCCGAGGGTCAGACCGGCGACGCCGACACCTGGGCAGCGTCCGCCGGGGAAGTACAGGCCGGCGTCGCGGACCGCGTACACGTCGGAGTTGGTGGCACCGCCGCCCAGGTGGAGGCGGCGGCCCCGGGGTGTCACTTGTTTCATCGCGCGCAGGCTGATGACGAGGCCGGTGGTCGTCGAGTGGCCGGCGTAGTTGTGTCCGCCGGAGCGGGGTGCGAAGGGCACGCCGTGTTTCGCGGACCACCGCAGCGCCGCCCGGACGTCGCTTTCGGTGGCGCACGCGACGACGCCCGCCGGCAGCACCGAGGCGTACCGCTGGTTGTCGGCGGTCGCGTGGGACGGGTAACCCTGGTCGCCGGGCCGGTACAGGCGGGCCGCCGGGCTCAGCCACCCGCGCAGCTCCCGCCACGCGGCCGGGTCGGCGCCGTGCGCCGCGGGCGCGGCCGATGCCTGCAGGCTGCCAAGGCCCGGCGCCAGCGCGGCTCCGAGCGCGGTTGCCGTACCCGTGCGCAGTACGGCTCGTCGGCTGATCTGCACGATCGTCTCATTCCTGTCGCTGTCGACGGCGGGGATGCCCGGTCAGGGGCAGGCCCCACCATCGACCGCGACAGCGACGCGGACGTGTCATGACACTCCAGAGCGATCATGGTTCACGCGAACGAACGCCACCCGTGCCGCCTTCGGCGTCTGGCTCCCGCTCCCGGCCGTCACGCACCCCTTCCCAGGCCCGGCGTCCGTGACCCGGCGCGCAGCGCTTCCGGCTCGACCTCGCTGTTGACGGTCATGTCCTCGTCCAGCTCCATGGCCATCATCTGGGGGCGCGGGTGTCCGCGCCGATCGTGAAGCCGACCGTGGTCGTCCGGTGGACGCACACCGCGGTGACCCGGCACTTGGGCGCGGCCGGGACGGGTGCGGCGGCCTTCGCGGGGCCGAAGCGCGGGGCGGACGTGAACAGACCGGCTCGGTGCGCCGTTCCGGTCTGCCGCTGGACGAGGTCGACGAGCGCGGAGCCGGTGAGGGTCTCGGTCACGGTCACTGTACGGATGGCCGTCATGGCCCCGGCGCCGGTGCGGACCGAGCGGTTGGTGAACGACGCGGCGGGGTCGAGCAGCTCGGCCTGGACGGACGGGTGGGGACCTCGCACGATCCACCGACGGCGGCTCGGAGCGGTCCTCGATCGCGACCTGGAAGCCCGGGCAGGCGAAGGTGGCCTTCGCGATCGCGGCGCCGGAAGCAGGGTCCACGTGCGCGTCGGTGGAGGCGGTGCAGAGGGTGGGCGCCGAGGCCGCCGTGGAGGAGTAGCGAGGCAACGCGAACCGAGCGGGCAGAGTCACTCGCACGCGGCGCGCCCCACCGCTGAATGGAACCGGCCTCTCCCCCAGGGCGACGGCGAATCGATTCATCCTGGTCCGTTCGGGTGACGAGAGCGGAGAGTGCCGCGAGGACCGAACGCGGGCCACTAGAACGGAGGCCGAGCGGACCGCGCTCCGGATGAAGGCATCACGGAAGGGCGGCCGCCTCATCCTTCCTTCCCTCCATCCTTCCCACCTTTCCTCCACCCGCTTGCTGTGGTGCTGAAACGGAGATGCGCGTGCCCGCGATGAAGTGGACCGGTGAGCTGTTGGACTCGCTGCGGAAGACCGGTGACCCCCTGGCCGACGCCGCGATCGAGGAGATCTACGCGCTCGGCCGCCAGGAACAGGTCCGCGAGGCTCTCCTCGCGCTGGAGGGCAACAGCGAGGCCGTCCCGGACGGACTGCCGCCGAAGCTGGAGGAGTACTTCACCCGCAGTGCCGTCCTGCCGGACTGGGCCGACCCCGAACTGACGGCCCGCGGCCAGGGCCTGCTCGGCCGCTACCAGGGGCACATCACCACCACGCTGCTGTGCGGATCCCTGCCCCTGTGCTACAGCTGCGGTGACGGCGCGCAGGTCCTCCACCGCTCCACCCGCCTCACCCAGGGCGTCTTCCGCCGGCTGATGGAGACCGCCCAGTTCGTCGTCGACGTCCTGGAGACCGGCAGCCTCGGACCCGGTGCGCGCGGAGTGCGTACGGCCCAGAAGATCCGCCTCCTGCACGCCACCATGCGCTACCACCTGTCCCGCAAGGACGACTGGGACACCTCCTGGGGCCTGCCGGTCAACCAGGAAGACCTGTCCGCCACTCTGATGTCCTTCTCCGTGATCATTCCCCGCGGCCTGGCCCGGCTCGGCGTCGAACTCCCCGCCCAGGACAGGGACGCCTTCTTCCACATCTGGCGGATCATCGGCCACGTCCTCGGCGTCGACGAACAGGCCAACCCCTCCACCTTCGACGACGGTGCCGCCCTGGTGGACACCGTCCTGCGGCGCCAGCAGCGGGCCTCCGAGGCCGGAACCGTCCTGACGAAGGGC
The DNA here is from genome assembly GCF_013362995.1 of Streptomyces sp. TRM64462. Taxonomy (GTDB): domain Bacteria; phylum Actinomycetota; class Actinomycetes; order Streptomycetales; family Streptomycetaceae; genus Streptomyces. Next base: position 23,843 of record NZ_JABWDV010000464.1, read on the forward strand.
GTCCTGGACTTCATCCGCGAGGTCCTGCCGACCCCGCTGTTCGCCGGCGTGGGCCCCACGTTGATCCGCCACCTCTCCGGAGACGAGACCGCCGACATCGTCTCCGTCCCGCCGGCCGACCTCACCCAGCTCGCCCTCGCCGCCCAGTCCCCGCTGAGCTTCGGCTACGGCAAGGCCGGCGACACCGTCCCCCTCCTCGCCAAGGCGTCCAACGAACTGGGCCTGGCCGTCTTCAAGCAGGGCCTGCGCCTGACCAACAAGGGCCGCCGCTACCAGTGGCAGGTCCCCACCGGTCTGACCCCCACCACCTGACCAAGGCCCAGCGCCCCCTCTCGCTGTACGGGCGTGCTGGAGCGGCCGGCGTAGTCGTGACCCCCGGAACGGGGCGCGAACGGCACGCCGTCCTCGGCACCAGCCGACCGCGGCCCGTACGGGTTGGGTACCCCGGCCCGCCCGGCCGGTAACAGCCGCGCTGCCGGGCTCAGCCTCCGGCGCAGCTCCCGCCAGGTGGCCTGCACGACGGTCCCGTCCGCAGGGAGCGGCGGGACGGCCGCGACCACCTGGATGCGCCTCGCTCGCCAGGACGAGGCGACCATCGGCAATCTGGCCTTTGGTTGACCACCGTGGCCGGCCGGATAGCTTCGACCTTCTGCGATCCCGAGCGGCCCGCCCGAGGCCGCCCATGGGCAGCAGCCGCAGACTTCGTGGTGACGCCTGCCGACGACCCGCGCCCGACGCGCAGGCGGTGCTGGCCGATTCGGCCGGCCTCGCCCTGCTCGTCGTACGGGACTCGCCCACCCCGGGCGAACGTCTGGCGTTCGTCCTGCACGACATGTGCGCGGTCCCGTTCGGGGAGATCGGTCAGGTCCTGGGGGGAATCCGCCGACGCCTCCAAGCTGATCGCCGGCCGCGCCCGCCGGAAGGTCCGGGCCACGACCGGTCGGCGGGCCCCGACCGCGACCACCGGCAGGTCGTGGAGGCGTTTCACGCAGCCGCCGTCGGCGACGACTTCGCATCGCTCCTGCGCGCCCTCGACCCGAACGTGAAGAGGACCGTGACACCCCGGCCGGCGCGGTGGTCACCCTCGGCGCCACCAAGGTCGCCGCCGGCGCCCCCATGTTCTCCGGCGAGGGCGCCCACCACCGGCCCGTTCTGGTCGACGGCGTCCCCGGTCACATGGCGGCCTGGCGCCCCGACATGGGGCGGACCGAACACCGACGTCACCATGGTGGGGTTCGGGCAAGGGCACGCATGCCTCAGACGATCGCGCCGGAAGCCACCCCGTCGGCCGCGGTGATGAGCTCGGTACTCAGGGCTGCGGGTGCGGTCTGACCTGCGGAAACTGTGGTCGAGAGGTGATTTCCCGCCTGATGTGAGGGGCCCTGAGTGACCGCTGTTTGCCGTTATGTGTGGCACGTTGTGGCACGTTGTGGCACGACGGGCGGCCCGGGCGACTGAGAGGGCGGGTACGGGCGGCTGCTCGCCTCATCGGAGGGTCGAGCAACCGTACTGATTGTTGCGGTTCGCACCTGCACTGTCCTCGATGTTCGGCCGCAGGTGGCCTGTTCGACCTGGCACGCTGTCGGTGTGACGTACGCCGTGACCGTTGAGATGTGTGTTCCGGACGATTCGCCGGAGATGGACGCGCTGCACCGGACCGGTGCCACTGCTCTGTTGCAGCGGGGATTCGACGCGGTGAAGGCGATTGAAGGGCCGGACGGCGTCGAAGCGGATCTCCTGGATGTCGTGGTGGCCGTGTACCCGCACGGCGCCATCGTGAAGGTGTTCGTCGACGCTCCCACCCTGGAGATGGCGGAGGAGGCGGTCGGCTCCGTGTCCGTGGAGGTCTTGGAGCGCTCGGAGCTGCTTTCGGAGTGGGTTGTGGAGAGCAGTGAGGTGAAGCTGCACCCGGATCTGGCGCGGGAGAGTCTGGAAGCGGCCGAAGGGCCGGAGGCGCCGCCCAGCGATCTCCAGGAACGCAGGGCCCGGCACTCGACGGCGGCTCCTCGCACTGACAAGCCGGAGCAGGGCACGACGGATCACGAGGCCGTCATGCGCGGTATGGCGGCGCGTTTGGGCGCGTTCGCCCCCGGGGCCTTCGGAGCCCTCGACCCGGAGGAGGATGGCGAGGGCCCGGAATCCGGTGTGACGCTGGACGACGCCGAGTTGGCCGCCGGGGCCCTCGCGTGGGCTTGCGAGGTGCTCATCGATGAGCTGTTCGAGGACGTGCAGACCCTCGCCCGGGCGGAGACCAACGTCGCGGAGTGCGAGGAGCCCTTGTGGCACCTTGAGGATCTGCCGCCGCGCTATGCCCTGCGCTACGACCAGCTGTTCTCCCGGCGCTTCCTGGTCACGGTGATCGCGCTGACCACCCGGTTCACCGACGGCAGCTTCCAGCGACTGGGCTGCGTGGCGGAGGAACTGGCGCTGAAGTTCCTGCTGGGCCAGGCGCGGGTCACACTCGACACGTTCGGACTGCTCGGCCGAGGCGTGGAGGACGCGCTCGACTTCTTCGCCGACGGGGTCTACGAGGACACCGACTTCCTCTGGCTCTATGACGGCGCGATGGACGGCGTCGACGAGGATCCGGCGTTCAGCTCGCTGCGTATCGCCCCCATGGACCTCGCATCGTGGTTCACGCCCTTCAACGATGGGCGCTATGTCCACCCTTACGCGGCCGACGAGTCGGACGAAGCGGCGTAGCCGGCCTCGGAGGCGCTACGCCGCCACGCGCCGGTGTCCCTCGTCCGTTGACGGCCAACACGCGGAGGCCCTGGTCTCCGGTGTCCAGGGCCTCCGCAGCAAGCGCGTTGAGCTGTTCGGCCCACTGCTGGGACTTGATGTACGGGGTGCGGTTTCTGCGAGACGGCCGAGGCGGTCGGATGGGCGCCCGAGGCCACTCGGACGACCTGTGGTTGACCTTGACCTAAGGTCAGGGTGGAGATTGGGCGCATGACGAACTCACCCTGGTCGGGCATGGTTCCCGTCGACGACACAGCCCTCGCGGTCACCGACACGGGCGGCACCGGCACGCCCGTCGTGTACCTGAACGGCGCTTACGCCAGCCAGCGGCACTGGAAGCCCACGATCGCCGAGCTCGGCGGCGGCGACTACCGGCACATCACCTTCGACGAGCGCGCCCGCGGCAAGTCGCAGCGGTCCGTGGACTACTCCTTCGAGGCGTGCCTCCGGGACCTCGACGTGGTCCTGAAGGCACGACGCGTCGAGAAGCCGATCCTCGTGGGCTGGTCATACGGGGCGTTCATCGCCATGTACTGGGCGGAACGGCACCCGGGCCACGCGCTGGGCGTGGTGAACGTGGACGGAGCCTTGCCCGCCGGCCTGACCGGCGAGGAGGGGCGCGAGCGGATCCGGAAGCTGTTCCGCAGGAACCGGCTGCTGCTGCCGCTGGTGGCCCCGTTCGGCCTGGCCGCGCGGATGTCCGCAGACCAGCACGCCGAGGTCAACATCGAGCTCAACGAACTCGCCGCCGCCTGCGCCCCGGTCCTGGAACGCGTGACCTGCCCGGTGCGGTACGTCCTCGCGACGGGCGACAGCTACGGGAGCAAGGACGGTGAGCAGGACGGGGCGCGCGCCGCCCTCGAACCGGTGGTCGCCGCCAACCCGAACCTGAAGGTCGGCGCGAGGGTCGCCAGCAACCACGGCTCGATCATGCGCAAGGACTACCGTGCCATCGCCCAGGCGATTCGCGAGGTCGCGTCCGCCTCCGCGCCCGCCGGCCTCCCGATGCGAGACTGAGCCCATGGCAGGCGGGCTCACGATCAGTCAGGCGGCCGCGTTCGCCGGTGTCACGGTCAAGACCGTACGCCACTACCACCGGCTCGGGTTGGTGGACGAACCGCGGCGCGACACCTCCGGCTACCGCCGCTACACCTCGACCGACCTGCTCCGGCTGGTCCAGGTCCGGACACTGGCCGGGGCGGGCGTACCGCTCGCCGAGATCGGGGACCTGCTGGACGCGGACCCCGAGCGGTTCGCCACCAAGCTGGACGACGTCGAGCGCCGGCTCACCGAGCGGATCGACGAACTCGTCGCCCGCCGCGACACGCTGCACCGGCTGGCCGACGGCGACCGGGCGCTCCTCCCGGACCGCGCCTGCGCCCTTCTGGACCGGCTGGCCGAGCTCGGGTTCCCTCCCGACTACGCCGCCTCGCAACGAGAGGGCCTGGTCCTGGCCCGGGCGCTGGCGCCGGAGTTCCTCGACGGCTTCCTGACCCAGCTCGAGCACCGGCTCGACGACCCCGAGTACGTCGAGCTGTCCAAGCGGAGCTGGGAAGCGGTGTCCTGGGACCCGGACGACCCGCGGCTCGACGAGCTCGCGTCCGCCCTCGCCGACAACCTGCTGACCAACCGCGAGCTCATGGAGGAGCAGGCCGACTTCTTCTCCACACCCGATGCCGCCACCCGCTATGAGCTGATCAACAACCACCGGGCAGAAGAGGCGCCCACCCTGACCCGGCTGACCGCGCTCATCGAGGCGAAGCTGCGCGCCGCCGGACTCGACATCCCGTACAAGTGAGGCTGTGACGTGCACTAACGGGTAAGGGAATCCGGCGGTGATTCCGCTGAATCGCTCGTCCCGGGGCGAACGCCGGAAGGCCACAGAGGAAGCAGGGCGCCTCAGATATAGGCCAGCTCGCGGAACGCGTTGCGGACGTCGGTCAACGGCTGCCCGCAGTCGCCGGCCTGGTCGTCGCCCGCCGCCTGATCGGAGAGGGGCAGCTGGTCACGATCAGGCATGTGATCCGGGAACTCTCGGCGCACACGACGGGAGCACGGCGCTGGAATAGCCCCATGGCCTCCACATCCACGGGATCGTCCGGCACGTACGCCACCGACCTGATCGTCATCGGCGGAGGCCCCGCCGGCTGCGCCGCCGCCCGCATGGCTGCGAGCGTCGGCATGCGGGCGGTCCTGATCGAGCCGGACGCGCTGTGCCGCAACCTCTACCGCATCCCGGCGCTGAACAACGTCCTGGGCGGCCACACCAGCGGCCCGGACCTGGCCGACGCCATCACGGCGGAGTTGAAGGGCACGGACCTGTGCCGCCTGGAACTGGGCCGCAGCGCCACGGACCTCCGCGCCGACGACGCCCAGGTCACGGTCACCCTGGACACCGGTACGAGCCTGTCCGCCCCGTACGCGGTCGTGGCCACCGGCGTCGGCCCGCTCCAGCCGAGGGACGTCCCGTGGATCACGGCCCCGCCCGACCTCACCCTGCCACCCCTGTGGAAGGCCGACGTGGCCGAGGGCGAAGGCCGTACCCTCCTCGTGCTGGGCGGGGACCGCCCGATCGGCACGTTCCTGCGCGCCCACCCGACGACAGTGACCCGCCTGCTCGTGGCGTACCCACCCGCCGACGACTACAAGGTCGAGGAGATCCGCGACGACCCACGCGCCACGCTCCTCCCGGTCGAGCACGTGACCCTGCACCCGCCGCAGGGAACGACGACGGCGGCAGAAGCCGTGGGCAGAAGCGGCGAACGACAGAGCGTCACGGCAGACGCTGTCTTCCTCAGCATCGGAAATGCCCCCACTGCCCCGCCGGGCGACCTCGTCCGCGACGCGACCGGCTACTGCCGCCCCGACGCCCAGCACCCCCGCGTCATTGTCGCCGGCGACCTGCGCTCCGCCCGCTACCAGCGCGTCATGACCGCCCTCGGCTCGGGCAGTGAAGCCGCCCTGCACGCCTACTACGCCACGAGGGACCTGCTTGCCAAGGACGACGGCTGACCACAGCGTCTGGCGCAGCGCTCTCAGCGGAGAACAGCGCAGCCGGGGCCGTGACCGCCGACGGCGGGCGCGCAAACCAGTCCGGCTCGACCGGGACCTGCTCTGGCGCTGCGCTTCGTGGAAGCAGCCGGCAGGCCGGGACGCTCCCGAGAGGCCCGTTCAACGCGACAGAGGCGTGGCGGGAATCAGGCGGGGTCGCGCTGCTCGATGGGCCGACGCCACCACTCCGTGGACTTGAAGCAGCCCATCAGCCAGTGTGCCTCCGCAGTGTCGAGGATGACATGGCCGACGGACGGGATGGGCTCGAAGCGGAGCATTCGCTCTTGGATGGGCACAGGTTCCCAGTCAAGGTCATGGTGAAGCAGTACCGCATGCGGCTGTCCGCGGCGTTGCCAGAAGACCATGGGTTCGTGGAGCTCGTTCTCGAAGGGCTTGACGATGTCGTCTGGGGCGAACTCGACGTCTGCCATGTCGGCCCACCTGCCGACTCCCTGACGTTCCCGGGTGAGGTAGTGCCGCATGCCTTGTACGAACGCGTCGAGGCTCGCATCGTTCAGTAGCGACTCCCGGGAGACGACGATCGACTTCGCCGTCTTGCGCAGCGCGCCGGCCCGGCGAAGCTGACGGGTCGCATTGGCCCAGAAGAGGCCGCCCCGGTCAGGATCATGGACCACACAGAGCACGGGAAGAGTGCCATCGCGCCAGTTGTCCCCGTGATCGCCGACTCGGACGCGGTGGCCGCGTCTGGTCCGGGTCGAGACGCCGCCCTTCACCTGTATGGCCACGGAGTCCTCCGTCCGCCGCCCGTTCTGGACGAAGGTGACGTGCAGGTCCTCACCGTGGTCGTTCCCGCCGTCGACCTCCTGAACGAGATGGCCGTGCCGCTCCAGGAGCGCACGCACCTCATTGACCGCTATGCGTCCGATGCGCCGGCTCTCAGGCACCTTCGGCATCGATCCCCCTCACTTTGCGCGAGGGCCAGGGTATGGCCGTCAACTGACACCTGGGACGCCGTGTCTGGCGCGCATGGGCCTGGGTAACAAACAAGGCCCAGGTCGCTGACCTGGGCCTTCAGTGCTCTGGAGCGGGTGACGGGAATCGAACCCGCGCTCTGAGCTTGGGAATCACCCGGTCATTAGCGGCCCGAGGGCCCATTGATCTGCGAAAACAGCCGGGTCGGGTGCCGCGCTGGGTCCTCGGGAAGAGCCGTTGATGACCACTGTTTACCCCCTCGTCTGGCACGGAGTGGCACGCCGCGCCCAGGGCTGACGTTCGAAGGCCCCTGCGGTCGCCTGCGAGCGAGGATGTGCCACCCGGAGGTGGACGCTGTTCTCCCGGCTTTGCTGGCATGAAGATCGCCGTTTTCAGCAGTGGCGCCGTTGCCGAGCTCACGCCGCACGTCTGTCAGCGCTTGTGGTGGACGCTGGACGCTACCGGCGCCCGTAAAGCCATGGCCGCCACCGATACCGAAGCCGTGCACCTCGTCGACACGTAAGGTGAAGGTGCGGTTGGCCCAGGCGGCCACCGTCACGATCCTGGAGTGCACAGCTCGAAGGAGACCGAGATGGCCGATTCCAAGAAGCCGAGCGGCGGTGGCAAGCCCAACGCCAAGCCGGCGGCCCCTTCCGAGCGACGCGGCCAGACCCCTATGAGGCAGCCACGCTTGATGCCGGGTCGCCCGCCGTCCCCGCCGGCCCCGCCCTCTCCCCCGTCGCAGGCGAATGAGTGACGAACATGGCCACGATCCTGCGCGCTGAGATGCAGACGGCTCCCGCAGGATAGGGCTGAGCCTCTCCGGTCGCGCCTGGTGGGCGATATCGGATTGGCTCGACCAGAATGATGTCCCGGTCGGGTGAATCCTCCGCGCTCGTGTTGAACGCTCCAGGGCACCCCTCGACGAGAGATCCGTCATCGAGCAAGCACGCCACGTTGATCTCCACCGCAATCGGGTACTTCCACTGCTTGAACATCTGCCACCAGGCGGATGTTGCTGATGGGTGCGGTTCCTTGCCGTACCGCCAGGCTGCCAGGCCCGCCAGGGTGGACGCCGTGAGGAGCATGCCCACCGTCCAAAGCGTGAGTGAGGCATAGTGACGTTCCGTATAAGTCGTGCCCTCGCGGATTAGGCGGCCTACATCCGGCGTCATCCCCGGCCAGCAAGCTCGCACACCGGCAAACACTCCGAGGACCACCAGCTCGGTGAGCACGCTGCAGAAGACCACTGTGCCCGTTTCGCGGAATGGGGACATGCGGCGTTCGGAACTCATTCGCTCGCGGACCACCACGTACGTAAGACCCGGCAGCAGGAGCACCACCAGCAGCAGGAGTCCGATAGGCGTAGTGGGCACGGGCAGATCACTTCCTTGGTAGGGGATCGCCGTACAGGCTAGGCCGTTTCCTTCGGATCATCTGATCGTTGGTTGATGCGTGTCGTTGACTGACGCCCAGTGGGCACGCATCGAGCCGTTGCTGCCGGACCGGACACCGAAGCGGGGTGGCCGGTGGCGGGACCACCGGCAGGTGATCGACGCGATCGCCTTCAAGTACCGCACCGGCACTCCGTGGATGGAGCTGCCCGAGCACTTCGGCTCATGGAAAGGCGCCCACAACCGGCTGCGGAAATGGGCCGCCGACGGCACCTGGGAGAAGGTCTTCACCGCCCTGCTCGCCCAGGCCGACGCCGAAGGCGACCTCGACTGGGTCGTCGCGGTCGACTCCACGATCGTCCG
>NZ_JABWDV010000465.1 GCF_013362995.1 Streptomyces sp. TRM64462
TCTGCTCCTTGCCCGTGCCCAGGTCCTTCGCGGTCACGTGCATGATGCCGTTGGCGTCGATGTCGAAGGCGACCTCGATCTGCGGGACGCCACGGGGCGCCGGCGGCAGACCGGTCAGCTCGAACATGCCGAGCTTCTTGTTGTACGCGGCGATCTCGCGCTCGCCCTGGTAGACCTGGATCTGCACCGACGGCTGGTTGTCCTCGGCCGTCGTGAAGATCTCGGAGCGCTTCGTCGGGATCGTGGTGTTGCGCTCGATGAGCTTCGTCATGATGCCGCCCTTGGTCTCGATACCGAGGGACAGCGGGGTCACGTCGAGGAGCAGGACGTCCTTGACCTCACCCTTCAGCACACCGGCCTGCAGCGAGGCGCCGATCGCCACGACCTCGTCCGGGTTCACCCCCTTGTGCGGGTCCTTGCCGGTCAGCTCCCGCACCAGCTCCGTGACCGCGGGCATCCGCGTCGAACCGCCGACCAGGATCACATGGTCGATGTCCGACACCTTGATGCCCGCGTCCTTGATCGCGTTGTGGAACGGGCCCTTGCAGCGGTCCAGCAGATCCTCCGTCATCTGCTCGAACTGGGCGCGCGTCAGCTTCTCGTCCAGGTGCAGCGGGCCCTCGGCGGAGGCGCTGAGATACGGCAGGTTGACCGATGTCTCCGTCGCCGCCGACAGCTCGATCTTCGCCTTCTCGGCGGCCTCGCGCAGCCGCTGCGTGGCCATCCGGTCCTTGGACAGATCGATCCCGTAGTTGTTCTTGAACTGCTTGGCCAGATGATCGACGACCCTCTGGTCCCAGTCGTCGCCGCCCAGGTGCGTGTCGCCGTTCGTGGCCTTCACCTCGACCACGCCCTCGCCGATCTCCAGCAGCGACACGTCGAAGGTGCCGCCGCCGAGGTCGAAGACCAGGATCGTCTGGTCGTTCTCCTTGTCCAGGCCGTAGGCGAGCGCGGCCGCCGTCGGCTCGTTGATGATCCGCAGGACGTTCAGGCCCGCGATCTCCCCGGCCTCCTTGGTCGCGGTGCGCTGGGAGTCGTTGAAGTACGCCGGGACGGTGATCACCGCGTCCTTCACGTCCTCGCCGAGGTACGCCTCCGCGTCCCGCTTCAGCTTCTGCAGGACCCGCGCGGAGATCTCCTGGGCGGTGTACCGCTTGCCGTCGATGTCGCCCGTGTCCGGGAAGCGCCAGTCGGCCTCACCCATGTGCCGCTTGACGGACCGCACCGTACGGTCGACGTTCGTGACGGCCTGCCGCTTGGCCACCTCGCCCACCAGGACGTCGCCGTTCTTGGCGAAGCCGACCACGGACGGTGTCGTGCGGGCACCCTCCGTGTTGGTGATGACCGTCGGCTCACCGCCCTCCAGGACGCTCACCACCGAGTTCGTCGTTCCGAGGTCGATACCCACTGCGCGTGCCATCGCCTGCTCCTCAGACCTCGCTCGCGGCGCCTCCGCCGCTGTGACGTGCTCTTTAGAACCTACCCAGGAATCTTTCCAAATGTCATGATCTGCACCCTTTGCCGACATTGCCAACATCTCAAGGCTTCCGGACACGGCGAAGGCCGCGCCGGACGATCCGGCACGGCCTCCGCCACGCGCGTGGTACCCCGAGCGGGCTCCGGGTGTCAGCCCAGGGTGGCCAGGGCCTGGTTGAAGGTCTGCGACGGGCGCATGACCGCCGCCGCCTTCTCCGCGTCCGGCTGGTAGTAGCCGCCGATGTCGGCCGGCTTGCCCTGCACCGCGATCAGCTCGCCGACGATCGTGCCCTCCTGCTCCGTGAGGGTCTTCGCCAGCGGCGCGAAGGCCTCGGCGAGCTGCGTGTCGTCGGTCTGCTTCGCCAGCTCCTGCGCCCAGTACATGGCCAGGTAGAAGTGGCTGCCGCGGTTGTCGATCCCGCCCAGGCGGCGGGTCGGCGACTTGTCCTCGTTGAGGAACGTCGCGGTGGCGCGGTCCAGCGTGTCCGCCAGGACCTGCGCCCGGGCGTTGCCGGTGCGCTGCGCGAGGTGCTCGAAGCTGGCGGCCAGCGCGAAGAACTCGCCCAGGCTGTCCCAGCGCAGGTAGTTCTCCTTGACCAGCTGCTGCACGTGCTTCGGCGCCGAGCCGCCCGCGCCGGTCTCGAACAGGCCGCCGCCGTTCATCAGCGGGACGACCGACAGCATCTTGGCGCTCGTGCCGAGCTCCAGGATCGGGAACAGGTCCGTCAGGTAGTCGCGCAGCACGTTGCCGGTGACGGAGATGGTGTCCTCGCCGCGGCGGATGCGCTCCAGCGAGAACCTGGTCGCCTCGACCGGCGGCATGATCTCGATCCGCAGGCCCTCGGTGTCGTGCTCCGTCAGGTACTGCCTGACCTTCTCGATGAGCTTGGCGTCGTGCGCGCGGCTCTCGTCGAGCCAGAATACCGCCGGGGCGCCGGTCGCGCGGGCGCGCGTGACGGCCAGCTTCACCCAGTCGCGGATCGGCGCGTCCTTGGCCTGGCACATGCGGAAGATGTCACCCGGGGCGACCTCCTGCTCCAGGACGACGTCGCCGGCCTGGTCGACGGCGCGGACGGTGCCGGCGGCGGCGATCTCGAAGGTCTTGTCGTGGGAGCCGTACTCCTCGGCCTTCTGCGCCATCAGACCGACGTTCGGGACCGAGCCCATGGTCGACGGGTCGAAGGCGCCGTTCGCGCGGCAGTCGTCGATGACCGCCTGGTACACGCCCGAGTAGCTGCTGTCCGGCAGCACGGCGAGCGTGTCGGCCTCCTGGCCGTCCGGGCCCCACATGTGGCCGGAGGTGCGGATCATCGCCGGCATGGAGGCGTCGACGATGACATCGCTCGGGACGTGCAGGTTCGTGATGCCGCGGTCCGAGTCGACCATCGCCAGGGCCGGGCCCTCGGCGAGCTCGGCGTCGAAGGACGCCTTGATCTCGTCGCCCTGCGGCAGGGACTCCAGGCCCTTCAGGATGCCGCCGAGGCCGTCGTTCGGGCTCAGACCGGCGCCGGCGAGCACGTCACCGTACGCCTCGAAGGTCTTCGGGAAGAAGGCGCGCACCACATGGCCGAAGATGATCGGGTCGGAGACCTTCATCATCGTGGCCTTCAGGTGTACGGAGAACAGCACGCCCTCCGCCTTGGCGCGGGCGACCTGCGCGGCCAGGAACTCCTTCAGCGCGGCCGCGCGCATGACCGCCGCGTCCACGACCTCGCCCGCGAGAACCGGCACCGACTCGCGCAGCACGGTGGTGGAGCCGTCGGCGGCGACGTGCTCGATACGGAGCGTGCCCTCTTCGGCGATCACCGCGGACTTCTCGGTGGACCGGAAGTCGTTCTCGCCCATGGTGGCGACGTTCGTCTTGGAGTCCGCCGTCCACGCGCCCATGCGGTGCGGGTGGGTCTTCGCGTAGTTCTTGACCGACGCGGGGGCGCGGCGGTCCGAGTTGCCCTCGCGCAGGACCGGGTTGACGGCGCTGCCCTTGACCTTGTCGTAGCGGGCGCGGATCTCGCGCTCCTCGTCGGTCTTCGGGTCGTCCGGGTAGTCCGGCAGCGCGTAGCCCTGCTCCTGGAGCTCGGCGATCGCGGCCTTGAGCTGCGGGATCGACGCCGAGATGTTCGGCAGCTTGATGATGTTGGCACCGGGCGTCTTCGCCAGCTCGCCGAGCTCGGCCAGCGCGTCCTCGATGCGCTGCCCCTCCTCAAGGCGCTCCGGGAAGGAGGCGATGATCCGGCCCGCCAGGGAGATGTCGCGGGTCTCGACGCTGACGCCGGCCGTCGAGGCGTACGCCTGGACCACGGGCAGGAACGAGTACGTCGCCAGGGCCGGGGCCTCGTCAGTGTGGGTATAGATGATGGTCGAGTCAGTCACCGGGTGCTCCGCTCCACGTCTGTAACATTGCTCGACATCAAGATATCTCGTGATCGGCCGGGCCTCGACAGAGGTCCCGCACAGACTCTCCGGCAACCGCCGCCCACATCTCAACCGGGCCGCACCCCATTCCCGTACGAGTCCGGTACGAGGCCGCGGGCCACCCCGCACGAAAGGTCTGGACCAGGGTCTTGTCCTGGTCCGGCGAGCCCGCGAAGCTCAGCTCATGGACCTGGAGTTGCGGCACCTGAAGACGCTGCGGGCGATCGCCGACGCCGGAAGCCTCACCAAGGCCGCCACCTCACTCGGACTGGCCCAGCCCGCACTCAGCGCCCAGCTCAAGCGGATCGAGCGGGCCCTGGGCGGGACGCTGTTCGAACGAGGGCGGCACGGCGTACGGGCGACCCCGCTCGGCGAGCTCGTCCTGGAACGCGCGCGGATCGTGCTGCCCGCCGTCACCGAGCTCCAGCGCGACGCCGTACGGTTCGCCACCGGCGCCCGCACGGGCACGGGCCCCGCGGGCGGCCGCTTCCGGCTCGGCGGCACCCACGGCCCCCTCCTCGGCGCCCTCGTCGACCGGCTCGCCGCCGCCCACCCCGGCGCACCCGTCACCACCCACACCTCCTGGTCCGAGCGGGAGATCGCCGCCGGCGTCGCCGAGGGCCGCCTCGACTACGCCCTCGTCGGCACCTGCGGCAGCAGCGCCCCACCCGAGAGCGAACGGCTCGCCTGGTGCGAGATCGCCACCGACCCCGTCTTCGTCATGCTCGCCACCGCCCATCCGCTCGCCGCCCACGACCACGTCGGCCTGGCCGACCTCGCCGACGCCGCCTGGACCGACGTACCCGGCGACGGCTGCTTCGGCGACTGCTTCCACGCCGCCTGCGCCCGCGCCGGCTTCACCCCGGCGCGCGTGTACGAGACGGACACCGCGTCCTGCGTCCACCTCGTCCAGGTCGGCCGCGCCGTCGGCCTCTGCCGCGCCACGTTCCCCGACACCGCCGGGCTCGTCACCCGGCCCCTCACCGGCACCCCGCTGCTCTGGCGCCACCTCCTCGGCTGGCACCCGGCCACCCCCGCGGCGACCGCCGCACCGGCCGTCCTCGCCCACGCGCGCGCCGCCCACACCGCCGCCGCCGAGCGCAGCCGGAGTTACGCCGCCTGGCGGGCGAGCGCGTCTTCCATAACGCCGAACAGAGAGAACAACGACATCTTCTGACGGGCATTCGGCAACACCTACGGTTTCGGGACCCCCACCGGAAACCGAGGAGAACACCAGATGCTCCACAGACACGCCCGAGCCGCGTGTGCCGCCCTCACCTCCGTCACGGCAGCCGGCGCACTCCTGCTGACGGCCGCACTCCCCGGCGCCACCGCGGCCGAGCCCGCCCCGCCGGCCACCCCCTCGGCGGCGGCCGCCATGGGAGCCGACTCCCCGTCCCCCGAGATCCTCGCCGCCATGCAGCGCGACCTGGGCCTCACCGACACCCAGGCCAGGCAGCGCCTCGTCAACGAGGCCGAAGCGGGCGCACTCGCCGGCCGGCTGCACAGCACCCTCGGCAAGGACTTCGCCGGCGCCTGGGTGCGCGGCTCCGTCTCCTCCGCCCTCACCGTCGCCACCACCGACCCCGCCGACGCGACCGCCATCCGCTCCGCCGGAGCCCAGGCCCAGGTCGTCCGCCACTCCCTGGACCGGCTGGACGCCGCCAAGGCCGCACTCGACCGGGCCGCCGCCCGCACCGCCGTCACCCAGGACGCCCCCGTCTGGTACGTCGACGTCCGCACCAACGCCGTCGTCCTCAAGGCCGGCCTGCGGGCCGCCGCCGAGAGGTTCCTCGCCGCCTCCGGCGCCGACCGGTCGCTCGTCCGTATCGAGACGTCCACCGAGCGGCCCCGCCCGCTGTACGACATCCGGGGCGGCGACGCCTACCACATGGGCGGCGGCGGCCGCTGCTCCGTCGGCTTCGCCATCACGCGCGGCACCCAGCACGGCTTCGCCACCGCCGGCCACTGCGGCCGCGCCGGCACCTCCACCAGCGGCTACAACCAGGTCGCCCAGGGCACCTTCCAGGCGTCCAGCTTCCCCGGCCGCGACATGGCGTGGGTCGCCACCAACACCAACTGGCGCTCCACGCCGTACGTCAAGGGCCAGGCCGGCCAGAACGTGCGGGTCACCGGCTCGACCCAGGCCGTCGTCGGCGCGTCCATCTGCCGCTCCGGCTCCACCACCGGCTGGCACTGCGGAACGATCCTCCAGCACAACACGAGCGTCACCTACCCCGAGGGCACGATCAGCGGCGTGACCCGCACCTCCGTGTGCGCCGAGCCCGGCGACTCGGGCGGCTCGTACATCTCCGGCAGCCAGGCGCAGGGCGTCACCTCCGGCGGCTCCGGCAACTGCCGCAGCGGCGGCACGACGTACCACCAGCCCGTCAACCCGCTGCTCCAGGCGTACGGCCTGACGCTCACCACCAGCACGGACCCCGGCGACCCGGGCGACCCCGGCGACCCCGGTGACCCCGGCGAGCCGGGCGGCACGTGGGCGGCCGGCACCGTCTACCAGGTCGGCGCGCAGGTCACGTACGGCGGCGCGACCTACCGCTGCCTCCAGGGCCACCAGGCCCAGACCGGCTGGGAGCCGCCGAACGTCCCCGCCCTGTGGCAGCGCCTCTGACGGCGGGCCACATCACGCGCCCGGGGCCCGGCACACCGCCGGGCCCCGGGCCCTTGGTGCCCGCGGTTGCCGCGGTTGCCGCCGCCCCGGCGCGGGGAGAGCCTGGACCCATGACCCGCCGCACCGCCCGCACCGCCCGCACCGCTCCACGCATCCGCCGCGTCTACGACCCCGCCGACGCCGACGACGGCGCGCGCGTGCTGGTCGACCGGCTGTGGCCGCGCGGACTGGCCAAGGAGGACGCGCGCGTCGACGAGTGGCCCAGGTCCCTCACGCCGTCCACCGAGCTCCGGCGCTGGTTCCACGGCGCGGAGGCCACGGACGCCTCGGTGTTCGAGGAGTTCCGGCGCCGGTACGAGGAGGAGCTCGCCGCCCCGGAGGCCGCCGAAGCCCTGGACCGCGTCCGCACCCTCACCCGCGAGGGCCCCGTGACCCTGCTCACCGCGTCCAAGGACCCGGAGCACAGCCACGCGGCCGTCCTGCGCGACCT